>DASRZA010000077.1:0-6936 GCA_035686845.1 Armatimonadota bacterium
TGCTGCCTCCCCCTCCAGGCTAATGCCCTCCATTTGCGTCTGCGCTACCACCGGCGCCCCCAGCCTTAAGGTCCCATTCTCAGCTACCGCTCTCATGGCCGCTAACATCTGCTCCCGCGTACAGGTCACCCGCCCATCACCGGGAATACCTTTCTCCACGAAATCAGGCAGGGTCAGGTCACGGTAGAATTCCAGCATCAGCTCCGGGTTGTCTGTCTCTATTGCCCGGTTGTAGAGCGCATAGGCCTCCTCCACTGCTTGGCGCACCTGCGTAATTTCAGGAAAACTCTCCTCTTTCACTGGCGTCTCCGTTCAGAGCCGTCGCCACTTCACCCCAGGGCAGATCGATTCTCACAACCCGGACCGCCGAGGCATTCGCAAGGACACGATGACTGGCTTACGCTTCGCTTTGATCTGGCACAACGGCGGGCGATCATCCACCAATCACTTGCATGCTTCAAGGCAACTTCGGATCCAGGCTGCGACATCGCCGGAAACCGGAGGCGCGATGTCCGCGGAATAGTCCAGGATGAGCGCATATCGTCCGCTGTTGTAGATGTCCTCGAACAATTCCTGCAGATCGAGGAGCACATCCGGATCGCCTCCGGCCAGAGGGACGGGAATGGTCGGCAGCCGGTCCTGGATCGTGAAAGGCCAGGCGTCCACAATCGGCTGCAGGGTGGCGCGGCTCACCAGCACACAGTAGTCGCACGGTGGATAGGGATCGTACAGAGGAGGGCGTTCGCCACCGCGCAGCAGATCGATCTCGATCAGATGGGAGCGGCTGTCCAGGATCTCGTTGCGTTTCTTGAGGTACTCGGCATGACCTGCAGAGCTACGGCGTTTGTTAGCCGGGGAGAGCAATTCGATAGCGGTGATCAGTTCTCGCCCACCCACCGTACGGATCTCGACATACGGCTCGCGGACCGTGTCGCCGCTGGCCAGTGTGAGCTGAACGGGAGGATCAACCAACGTGGTGAATCCTCCCGCCGCGTTCGGCCTGGCTTTCAGCGAGGGGACAACGATTGTATCCGGGCTTATCGACCGCGGCCGGAGAGGCTGGTTGTACTCAACATACACTCGCTCGCCAGCCAGTGCCACGTAGTCGGGTCCAAGCAGTGAGTTGAGGGCACGGCTGACCGCGGGGACATAGGTGATGTGGAAGCTCTCCCACAATTGCCCTTCAATATAGGGATCCATTCCAGGAAACGGGGATGGCATCGGTAACGATCTCCAGGACACTTGGCGCTGGCTGACAGCACCATTGTAGCCTCACCCCTCGAATGATGGACATCCGTCGCTGACCACACGCCTTCAACGCACGCCGGGTCATGGAGTTGAGTTGGGACCGCGTCAGATTCCAGTTTGACGCTCGAAGAGGCGGTTTGCTGTTCCGTTCCGCCTCGGATTGCCGAAACCCGAACTGCAGCTCGAGGGACGGACGGCTGGTTTAGTGCTCTGCCGCCGAGTCGATCTGCTCCGCCAGTCCGATGATGATGCCCTCAGGGCCGCGCAGGAAGCAGAGCCGGTAGATGTCCTCGTACTGCGCGATCTCGCCGACGAGTTCGGCGCCGTGCCTGCGCAGGCGTGCAACGACGTCGTCGATGCCGTCAACGGCGAACATGATGCGGCGTATGCCCAGCGTGTTCGACGGCGCGCTCTCCATCACACTGCAACCACAGGGTGGTCGACGCGGCGGGAAGCAAATGCCAGGGCGGCTTTAAGGTCCATTGCCTCAAGGTCCGGCATCTCTTGAAGAATCTCCTCCGAGGAAAGGCCGGCAGCATAGAGATCGACGACGTCTTTGACGCGAATCCTCATCCCTCTTATACACGGACGCCCGCCGCATTGCAGCGGATTCACGGTAATGCGATCTGCCAAATTCATGTTTGTCTCCGGAATGCCTTGACAGGACAACTATACAGCTTTCCACTCCCCGGAAGCCACAAACTTATCGTTGCCAGAGCCTGGGGCGTGGGGTCCAGACACGCCCACCTCCGGCTTCGGACGATCCTCCTCCGATTCGGGCGCCCGCAGCACGTACCCCTGCCGATCCAACAGCGGATATCAGATTGGGGGAATATAATGGAATTCAAGAACGCGCCTGTCAGCCCGTCTATCGCTACCCGGCAGTTGCTCGCTGCGGCAGATGGCGGGACGAAGCGGAGGGATGTCGATGGGTGAAGTGGTGGCCGTCTGCTGCAGTCCGACTCATTCATTCCATAAGCAGCCGCGCGATGCAATACGCCTCATCGCGGGCCTCGGGGTCGAAGGCGACGCGCACTCCGGGCCAAAGGTCCGGCATCGGTCGCGGGTGGCGGTTGATCCGGAACAACCGAACCTGCGCCAGGTCCACCTGATCCACGCTGAGCTGCACGATGAGCTTCGGGACGCCGGTTTTGAGGTGGCCGCCGGGCAGATGGGCGAAAACATCACCACCCGTGGTGTCGATCTGCTGGCTCTGCCCACCGGCGCCCGGCTGCACCTTGGTGACCAGGCGGTCGTCGAGGTAACGGGGCTGCGGAACCCCTGTGTCCAGCTCGACGCGTTCCGGCCCGGGCTGATGGCTGCGGTGCTGGACCGCGATGCGTCCGGGCGGATCATCCGCAAGGCAGGTATCATGGGTATTGTGGTCGCCGGCGGAGTGGTACATCCCGGCGACATGATTGAGGTAGAGCTGCCGCCGCCGCCGCATCGGCCTCTGGATCTGGTGTAAACTCTCTTACGAGGTAAAAATGAGAAAGTATCTTCCGTTTCCCGCGCTGTTCCTGCTCTTCCTCTATCCCCACACGGCCCGGGCGGCGGATAACCGGGTTTACCTGGTCTCGCAGTACGATTTTGGCGCGAAAACCGGGTTCTATCTCGATTTTGAGAACTCGTCGCCGGGGCAGGAACCAGAAAGCCTCTCCAACCTTCATCTCATTCTTGGCGTTGCCGATGGCAAGAGCTGGAAGTTCCTGTCCACTCCGGTGGTGTGGAAGTACGGGCACGATTACACGGCGACGGGCACGATTTCTAATGACAATGCCCGGCTCACCCTCGATGGCAAGACGCTCGCAACCGAACCTGCCGGGTTTAAGCCGGATAACACCGCCCTCGTCGTTAATGATTATCCCGGCTGGGCGCAGGCGCCGGCTGAATACCTGCTGGCGTTGAAGTCGGTGGAGGTGACGGACGAAGGACGGAGGACGGAGGACGGAGGAGAAGGTACGAGGCGCGGGGCGCGGGGCACGGGGTCCGGCTCCCGCTTCGGGAAGGGGCCGGGGGATAGGTCCAAGACGGAGGACGGAGGAGGGAGGCGCAAGACGGTGAGCGCAGCCGGGCGGCTGCACATTGTCTTTCCGGCGCCACCGCCGATTCAGGTACGCCTGTTTGGCGGGATCGATACGCGGCGATATGAATCGTGGCGGGTCAGCCCCGGGCAGACATTGACGATTCAGGTCAAATTTCGGCTGGATCCGCGGCTTGCCGATCTGCGCGCGCTTTCGCCGTTCATAGACAGGTACGGTCAATCTATCGAGGCGAACTGGCCCGAAAAGGTCCATACCGACGCCGATCTGAAAGCCGCGGCGCAGCAGGAAGCGAAGATGCTCAAAACCATGCCGCCATCCCCCGATTATGATCCCTTCGGGGGCTATAAGCGGGCCGGTTGGAAGGGGAAAGCGACGGGTTTCTATTCCACGGCGCAGCATAATGGACGCTGGTGGCTCATCTCGCCGCTGGGGAATCCGACGTTCTATGTTGGAATCGATACCGCTCCCGCCCTCACCTGGGAATCAACCCCGGTCACCGGCCGGGAGTTCCTCTTCGCATCACTGCCGCCGCGCACCGGTCCGACAGCCGCCGCATGGTCCCAGAATCCCTGGGGAACGGATCCGGGAACGATGTCGGTTGCGTTCCGCTCGATGAACATGCTGCATAAATATGGCCCCAACTGGCAGAACGTCGAAAAGGCTCTAACGGTGCGGCGGCTGCGATCATGGGGCTTCAGCGGCCTTGGTAAATGGAGCGACGCCCTGCCAGGCGTCCCATACCTGCCTGTTCTCAGCACTTCGGGGGTTCCGAAGATCGCGCGGCACGCTGACATCTTCGATCCAGCGGTGCGAGCCGTTTTTCGAGAGGCGCTTCGTAAACAGATCGAGCCTCGTTTGAAAGATCCGTACGTGGTTGGCTGGTCCATCGGCAACGAATATGATGAAATCATCACGCCGGATGAGGTGCACGCGATCCTGAAGAAACCGGCTTCCGTGCCCGCCAAGCAGGCGCTGGTGGATTACGCCATCGACCATGTTTACGGAGGGGACGTGGCGAAGGCCGCGCAGGCGGCCGGCGTTACGGCCGATACCCGGGCCGCTCTCTACGCCGCGCCAATCACACTCCCCGCGGCGGCCATCGAATCAGTGAGGCGCTTCTACGAAGACCGGTACTATGACTTTCTTTATCGCACGGTCAAAGGGATTGATCCGAATCATCTTTATCTCGGATTCTGGATTTCGTACGGCTGGTGGGTGAATGAGAACGACTGGCTGATCATCGGCCGGCACTGCGATGTTATTGGCTACGACCGGTACGCCTACACGTTTGGCGATCCCGATTTCGACCGGCTGACGAAAGAATCAGCCAAGCCTATTCTATGCGGTGAATTCTCCTTCCCGCCGGGTTACCACGCGCAGCGCGGATTCGGCTTTTATCCCAGCAGCGCGCCGGATGAAGCAGAATCCGCCACAGATTACACCCGCTGGATGGAAGCCGCCGCCGCCAATCCCTATTGCGTGGGGACCTGTTGGTTCCAGTATCGCGACGAGCCGCTCACCGGTCGCGGGCCGGGGCATGGTCCTGAGCTCGTTCTCGGCGAGCACTACGCCTTCGGCCTCGTCGACGAAGCCGATCGGCCCAAGTGGAACCTCATCCAACCGGTCCGTAGAGCGAATCTCCACGCGGCAGCGGAGCGGATGAAGTAGGGGAGAGGACGGAGGACGGAGGACGGAGGACGGAGGAAAAGCTCACCGCGGAGACGCGGAGACCCGCTGAGTGCCGCAGAGGAAACGCGGATTGAGGACTGAGGACCGAGGTCCGAGAATGGGTCACGCGTACCTCGCGCCCCGTACCTCGTACCCCGAGCCCTCTTCTCGGGGATACGTCAAACGTCCGAGCATAGGCGCCTCTCCCCTCGCAGGGGAGAGGCCGGGAGAGAGGTCTGCGGCGTGAGGGAGGCGCGGAGCACGGACGTAGGACGGAGGCGCGAGTCGCGGCTGCGGTCGCGGGTCGCGGGCACGAGGCGCGGTTGAGTCTTCGAGAACAGAACAGCGATAATTTCCAATGAACAGAGAACATCCTACACCTGACGCCCCGCTGAACAGCGTGCTGCAGGACCTGGTGACGAGTGTCCAGGCGATTCTGGGCGATAACTTTATCGGCGCGTATTTGCAGGGATCGTTCGCCATCGGTGACTGGGATTACGACAGCGACGTCGATTTCATCATCGCGCTCGATCATGACGTTAACGAAGCGGAGTTACCTGCGCTCCAGGCGATGCATGGCAGAATCTACGACGGTGATTCCAACTGGGCCAAACATCTTGAGGGATCCTACTTTCCGAAGGAGATACTCAGACGCGCCGATCCGGCCAAATCTGAGCTTTACTTTCTGGACAACACGTTCCGCGAGCTTATCCGGTCGAACCATTGCAATACGCTGGTGGTTCGATGGGCAGTGCGGGAGCGTGGTATCGTCCTGGCGGGTCCTGATCCCAGGGAATTGATCGATCCTGTCTCCGCAGATGACTTGCGGCAGGAAGTGATGGTGACCATGCGGGAATGGGCGCAGCAGCTCTTCGCCAACCCGGAGCAGATGGACAACCGGTGGTTCCAGCCGTACGCGGTCCTGAGTTATTGCCGGATGCTGCACACGCTGGAGACCGGAACGATTGAATCGAAGCTTGCAGGCGCACGCTGGGCCGCCGGGGCATTGGATAGCCGCTGGACCGGTCTCATCGAGCGCGCCTGGGCCGACCGTCCCGACCCGTCGTGGAAAGTCAGGCAAAAGGCCAATCCGGACGATTTGAAGAGTACGATTGACTTTATCAGGTATGCGCTTGAGGTCGGCCGGATGCCGAGTGGATGAAGTAGAACGTTATAGCCCTGACTCAAACCCGGGAAAGTCAGTCAAACGGTAACGGTGTATTCTGTCTTGATTTTTCCTCGACGAACCTTTGGATTTCCGTTCGCGTAGATCGTGATCTCGGCGAACCGATCCAGATCCAGCTCAAACTGTGCCAATCCCTCGCTGTCGGTGAATTCAGCCTTCATGCCGCCGGCGGCGAATTGGTGAATCTCAAGGGTTATCGGAGTATCACGGACCGGCCGGCCCGCTGAATCTACCGCACGAACTGATATACAGCGCAGCATGTGAACTCCTTCCGTAGGCTGATCGTTCTCGTTAATCGGGACCTTTTAGATTGCTGGACTCCCCGTGGGCAGAGCTCCCAGTACTGCGACGCCTGCCGCTGCCACTCCACGAGTATGTGCCGGCCGGAACCACGGAATTCTCGTCGATCTCACCGTGCGCATTCTCTTACCGGATCTGCGGTCGGTCCGCATCGGTGGAGTCGCTTGCGTAGGCCCTTGCTCTGCGATGCGACAATATCAGCGACGTACCGCAGAGCCTTTCGCATATCGGTATATGTTCAGCGCTCGGTCCGCGGCGCCTATCTCCTCGGTGCTCCTCGGGACGGAACCATCCGGCCGGGCTGCTCGTCATTCTGGCCCCGGACAGGCCGGGTCGGCACCACTACTTGCAATTCACAATGATCCGGGAGTTGCTGGCGCTCTGGACTGTCATGTGGAACCGCTTCAGGCTGGGCGCGGTTTCCAGTCTCCTGGCGAGCGTTCTCAGAACGTTCACCTCGACCTTGATCTCGATCTGGTCGGCATGCGC
>DASRZA010000078.1:0-55294 GCA_035686845.1 Armatimonadota bacterium
ACCGCGCCATACCGCCCCTGGAGATAACCGCGCTCCAGGTTCTCGTGCTGACGGGGTTTGAAGTCGGTGAGCGGATAAAGGTGCGTGCCGCCTTCTTCATCCTTCTCGGTGAACCAAATCTGGTCGCGGCGAAGCACACCGTCACTCAACAGGTTGGTATCGTGGGCATTGAAAACCAGTTGGGCGTTCCTCGGATTGCGTGCGCCGTCGTTGAAGAGCCGAATCACCTCCAGGGCGAGCGTTGTGTGCAAGCTCGTGTCCAGCTCGTCTACGAGCAGGAGTCCGCCGGATTCCAGAGTCTTTAGCAGAGGTCCCAGCAGCGCAAACCATGCCCTCGTTCCACTCGATTCCTCTTGAAGGGGCAGTGCCACTTCATACCCACGGCTGCCCGATTGATGTGCGAAGGTGACGACGCGCTGCAGATCCGAGATATGCGGCGCCGCTGACTTGGAAAGCAGACCCCGCTCCCGGACAAGAGACAAACTCGAGGCGTAGGAGCTCTCCGGTCGCGTTTCAGGGACCGACTCCTTCCACTCCATACCGACAATTCCCAGGTCGGCCGCGCGAAGCATGGCCTCAATCCTCTCGGCGTGCTCCGAAAGCATCGCCGTAGTCACGTCCTCAGAGCCGCGCTGTATCTGAGAACCCACGACATGAACCTGCGCGAACCAATCATAGATCGGCTTGAGCATCCGGTGATTGCTCTGCGCCGCAGCCGATAGGAACAGGCTGTTGTCACGAGTAAAGGCTTCGATACCCTTTGTGCCCGCAAGCGCCTTCCCGGGCCTGATCGGTCGATCCTGGCTGGTATCTCTTGTAAACCAGGTCTGTCTCTTCCGATTGGGAAAGGCGTAAAGCCACTCCTCGAGAATCTTACTCGAATCGGCGGTAAACCCGTACTGGTACCGGACCCCGTCCAGCAAGAGGTCAACCTCGTAGAGAGATGGCTTCTCCGCGAAGTCCGGGTCCAGGATAAACGGGAAGCGCCGGACCCCGCCATCCGGCTTCCAGGCGCGCTGCGACTCAAGGACCGCGGAAGTCAAATAGTTGACGGCGTCACAGAGATTTGTCTTGCCCGAGGCGTTGGGGCCATAGATGACCGCAGCGCGGAGCACCTCCTCCTGAATACCCTCGACGCTGGCAGCGTTTTCGGGGAGATCCTTGAGCGAGCTCGCGATCAGAGAGAGTTCCTGCTCGTCTCTTAACGATCGGTGATTTTCAACTCGGAAGCGAAGCAACATAGTATTGGCCTGTCGGGGATGAGAAGACTGAAGACGATTGTGGCGTCAGTCAATCCCTATTGTGCCACTTTTCGCGCACTTTATGCAAATAATGCCATAATCAAGCAAAAGTATCCCCCTTTTATCCTCATTCTATCAACGGGCTCCCATCGAGAACGCCGAGAATCGTTGGCCGTTGGAAAGCACGATCATTGACCGATCTGGCCCGACTCACCCGCTTCACTCACTCCCCGTCCATGCTCGCCCCTGGCCTGCCGCAGCCGCACCCAGCCGGCCAGCAGGAGCAGCACAAGGTAATAGATGGCGACGGGCGGCCAGGAGATGGGACCGAGGGTGAGGCAGGCGAAGGGGACGCGAGCAAGGATATGGGCGGTTCCGAGAAGCAGGTCGAGGAGGTGGTCGAGCAGTGTGAGGGGAATGACGGCGAGGGCGGCGGAAACGTGCCAGCAGAGCGAGGCTGCCAGGGCGAGCGGCAATATGATCATCAGCAGCGGAACAATGAGCAGGTTGGCGAAGACGCCGACAAACGATACAACCCCGAAATAATAGACTGTGAGCGGCCATGACGCGGCCTGCGCGGCGAAGGAGAGAGCAGAGATTTCGGCGAGATGGCGCGCGCCGCGGCGGAACCAGCTTTTTGTGCCCCGCTCTCGTTCGAACGCACTCAGCAGCGGCAGCGTCAAAAGGATGACCCCAACCGTCAGGAAAGTGAACTGAAAGCCCGGATCCAGAATCGAGAACGGATTGAGCGCGGCCATGCCGGCGGCGACAAGGCAAAGACAGGTGGCGGCGTCGGAAAGACGGCCCAGAAGCCACGCCAGCAGAAACAGCTCCGCAAGGGTGGTGGCCCGGGTGACAGCCGGCCATCCACCGCATGCGACGGCGTAGGCCGGAAGCAAAGTCATGCTGATCACGACCGCGCCGCGGCGGGGCAGCGCAAAGCTCAAAATCATCAGGCACGTTCCAAGAAAGATGCCGACGTGCAGCCCGGCTGTCGCGACAATATGAATCGTCCCGGTTCGCTGCAAATCGTCCAGGATGCCCGGGTCGATACCGCTCTTCTCATGGAACAGCATTCCGGCTAACGTCTGACGCTCACGATCCGGCAGTGACTGAAGACCGGCCATCAGCGCATCGCGGGCCCGGAGGCAGAAGACCTGGAGAGTCTCTCGCTGTCCCGGTTGGACGAAGAGCCCACCCCCCTTACCGATCTGAATCACCGAGTAGATTCGGGAATGGAGCAAGCCGGCTTCGAACGGCCGAGACTGCGGGTCGAGTCCGCTCAGCACTCCGGTCACCCCGACGCTCTCACCGGGTTCCGGCCATCGTAGATGAGGTCGGGGCGATCGGCTCCGAAATAACGGCCGCGGCTGCCAGATTTGAACCGCGCCCGTCACTCGATACCTCGTCCTTCCGGTGGCGGCGGAGAAGCAGCGGATATTGACCGAAGTCCCGTTGGGGGAACGGTGTGGCTCCGAAGCGGCCTCCCCCTCAAGCGTTATGAGATGAACCGAAGCCAGGCGGGAGACATCTGAGCTCGGAATCGCGGACTGCCAGGCGGCCGCGGAGGCTGCAAGGAGAAAGACCGCGGCGATCACAACCGGTCCGCGCAGCCACGATTGCAGCGAATCGGGGGTAAGCCTGCCGCCGCGCCGCGCAAGCGGTACCAGTATTATCAGAATCGCCGTCGCGAGCGCCATCGCGCCGATCCGCAGGAGAAGAACGGGATCGGCGGTTCCCTGGGAAGGGATGATGTAAGCGGCCACGCCGGCGAGGTACACCAGGCAGAACCGGGCCAGCGGCCGCTGCTGAAGCATTGAGCTGAAATCACTGCTCACGGAGCGCGGTTTGTCTTCATGCACCGGAGCCGGTCTCCCAGGTCAGCCTGCAAATCAACGGGCACAAATTGATAACTCTACGGGGCTAATGATACCCTGTGTTCGGGATAACCGCAACCGGGGAACAAATCGACCGCTTGTGGCGGAGCGTACGATGGAGGCTTTCGATGCGATTCACGTTTTTGGGCACTTCGGCGGGAGAGCAGTTTCCTGGATTCTGGTGCCGGTGCGAGTTCTGCGAGCAGGCGCGGCAGGCGGGCGGACGCAACATACGGAGCAACTCATGCGCCCATCTCGGGCCAGACTGCATGATCGACCTGAATCACTGGGCGCCGGGCCAGGCTCTGCGATTCGGCGTGCCGTTTTTAGAGAGCCGTTATCTTCTCGTCACACATTCACACGAAGATCATCTTTCTCCGCACGTGCTGTCGTGGCGGTCGATGAACCCCGATCTGCCGCTCCCAATTCCGGAGGCAATGCGCACGCAGCTCGTGGGGCCCCGGTTTTCGGAGCTGCCCGTGATGCACGTCTATGGCACAGCCGCGACCTGCTCGCTGCTGCAAAGCGGCGGGAAGGACCCCGATCCCGGCCGGCAGCGACTTTCACTCCACCGGGTCGGACATTTCCAGACGTTCCAGGCGGGCGACATGCTCTGCCACACGTTGAAGGCGAATCACGAGGAGCGAAATGGGCTGATGGGCTTGAATTACATCATCGAGCGCGGTGGAAAAACGATCCTTTATGCCCTTGACACCGGCTGGTTCTTCCCGGAAACGCTGGAGCGGATCGCGGAGTTCAAATACGACCTGGTGGTTATTGAGGGAACGTTCGGATATGGCAAAGATGATCCCCAGCACATGAACTTTGAGAAGGTCGACCGGGCGCTCGCGTTTTTCCGGGAGCGCCAGCTCTTGAAAGCCGACGCCCCGTTCTGCATCTCGCACATCGCTCCGCACTGGACCCCGATCCACGACGAAATCGAACCGGTAATGGCGGAAAATGGGATCTCCGTCGCGTACGATGGGATGGTTGTCGAACTGTAGTGTGGGGACCGGCGTGGTATCTCATACGCCAAGAAGACCAAAAGCACGGGCGATGTCGTCTAGTTTCTGCTTGACCTCTGCCGCCACCTCCTGTTTCTGCATCTGTTCAGCGATAAGATAGTATTCGTTTTTCTTTGTTGGAACCTGGCCCGCTTCTAGCAGCCCCGGCAGAATGGTTTTGCTTGCGGGAGTTCTCCTCAAGTAATCATGATTCCCAAGCGGATCGCGGAGAATTGCCGGAGGCAGTTCGTCTTCCATGTACGCACGAGCCGCTGCGGCAAAAAGATCCCCGCTCTCCCGAGAAATGTATCGGAACAAAGCGTCGGGATGAAGGAGATAACTCTCCGCTTCGTAGCGATCCCAACGCCCAATCTGTAAACCGTCCGCTCCAAGTTCGTGATTGGACAGGCCGCGGTTATCTCCGTCCAGCAGAAGGTATCCTCGCATTTCTTGCATAATGGCCCTGATCGCGAAGAAGTGTGATCGGGCTTCTCGCGGATTCATCCCCTGGTTATTGTGCCAGTATGGGAACTTGTTGAACCACTCCAATGACAGCACGTGACCAAGTACGCTGGCCCAGGCCTTGAGCAGGTTGAAGTCGGTCTCCCCTTCAACATAGAGCACACCCGGCGAAGGCTCGGCGAGAAGGATATCCATTGCCGTTATTCGCTTGAGCGCTTCGCGGACCTGTTCCCTCTCGGTGTCGCTGACCAGCGGGTGGGGATCCCCATAAAAAGAAAGTATTTGGCGCGGGCTGGTATTGTCGACGATTACCTCGGAATGGGTGGCGAGTATCAACTGACACTTTCGCCGCTCCGCGATGCTGCGCAATCGATCGTAAATCTGCTTCTGAAGAATAATGTGCTGATGGGCGTCGGGTTCATCAAGCAGGAGCACAGTCGCCGGCCTTGCGTAGAGGAATCCCAGTAATACGAGTACCTGATGGAACCCGCTGCCAGCGTTTGAAATATCGAGTCGCGGCAGGGGGTTGTGGCGCCCCGCCGTCGTCTTTATTCCTTGATACTCAGACAGAATGTACGGCCGTCCTTCGTACTCGGGCGGTCTGAGCGTAACACCGAAAATGTCCTGGAAGTCCTTTAGCAGATTCCCCCAATTCGTACGATCTTGCGTATAAAGTTCAAAGAGGAGGTTGCGCAAGATGTCGCCGGGTTTACCCTGTCCGATGAGCATATCCTGGAACGGGCGGTCGTACTTTGTCTCGTTCGGACCGATTCCTGAGATAGGTGGGACGTGGACAACGTGAACATCTTGCGAAGCTCTTGGAATGTCGCCAATATCGTCCGGTCGAGGCTTCACATAGACAAGCTCGCTATTCGAGTATCGTATTTCGAACCCGAGCTTCCAATCTGTCCCTGAACTTCTTCCAGTAAGGCTGATCGTCAAAGGACGTGGAGCACCCTGTTTCTGCCCGCGCTTCTCGAGTTCTTTCTGCGTTAGACCCGTGATCGCGTCGGTCCATAACAGCTTCATCTCGCGCAGCGGAATCGCGCTAAACTCGCTGCGTGAGATAGGAACACCGGTGCGCTGTTTCGCCTGCGATCGAGTGTCCGGCCCTCTTGCTGTATTCCATTTCTGAAGCGCCATGTTCCATACGGCGATTGCCTGGAGCAGCGTTGTTTTACCTGCGTTGTTGTGGCCCGCCAATACAACGTGGTCGGACAGTTCGAAGTCTTGCATATAAAACCTTTTGAAATACTGGACGGACACACGTGTTATCACAGGCATTCCCCGACTGCGGACTGACTCCGGAAAACCGGCCCCCAATGCTGCGCCCTGACGCGGCAGGGGCCGTGAGTTCCAACCGCCGGCCACAACCACTTTTCGTCAACCCGGGCGAGATTCCTACACGATATACAGGATGGTTGCGAAGAGAATCCCGTTTGAGGTATGTTACCGGTATTGAGCGCTATGCGATTCAAAAGGAGCTTCGGGATGTCCCGCGGCGCCCCCGCCCCACCGCCCCAGCGTCACCGTCGGATTTCGTATTCACCGGGCAGCAGCACCCATCCGCCGTCCACTTTGTTGATCGGTTTCGGATTCTCGCCGGTCAGGGGAATGCACCGGGCGTCTTCC
The DNA here is from genome assembly GCA_035686845.1 of Armatimonadota bacterium. Lineage (GTDB taxonomy): Bacteria > Armatimonadota > DASRZA01 > DASRZA01 > DASRZA01 > DASRZA01. The sequence continues at coordinate 6,217 of DASRZA010000078.1, forward strand.
CAGCCGGGGAGCTTGAGCGAGAACCACTGCCGGTTTCTCTCCAACTCAGCCACGGGCGACGAAAACGAGCCCTGAAGACAGTTTCCAACAAGCCGGGCATCCGGGTTAAGCGTGAGATGGAACCGGCTGGGAGACATCCGCTTCAGTTTGTAGATTCCGGTCCCGCCGTAGCTGACGAAGGGGGACGAGCCGGTTCCGATGATGGCAGCCGGTTCGTGGGGGAGCGACAGCGGACGCCAATCTCCGAGCGTCCGCGCGTGTATCACCATATCTGGCGCCGCCAGCAGGCTCTGATTATGCGTGAACGAAACCGCCATTGGGGAGAGGATCAGTTCCTGCGCGCCCGTTTTGTACTGCTTCCCGCGCGGAATGCGATGGAAAGCCTCGCGGGCTGCCATGTAACTGGCGGCCTTTGTCGGCGTATACCACCAGTTCAGCCAGTGAGCGTTCCAATCGGTATTCCAGCGAGCGGTGGTCGCGCTGTCATATTGGAACTGGCACGCGGCCTGGACCTCGCCGGCGCGAAATGACGCGGCGATGGCGGGGTACGCGTAGCAGCTTACGTTTGTCGCCGGAGCGTCGAATTCGTAGGCGAGCCGGGCTTTTTGACTGAACCGCGGGTCAACTTTGAGTGGGCCGATCTGCGGAAGCTGATTGATCCCATCGTTCACCTGCGCCCAGCCGCCTGGATACTCGCTGTAAGTGACCGCGTCGCATTCGGAGTCGGCGATGGCCTGGATCAGTTCCTCGCCGTTGACGCCGATGGTGGAGATGGCGATCGGCTGATGAGCGCCCGCGCCCCGGATGGCGGCGATCATCTCGTGGACGTACGAACGCATCAGCTCGTATCGAAACAATGGAAAGTAGACCGGTGAATCGGTCAATTTGTGGCTCGTCAACCATTCGCGCCAGAGTGATTGCAAGACGCCGCGATCCCGCGCCAGGATCACAGGCGTCTCTCCCTGGGGCGCGTAACCGTTACCGGTCATATCACTGTATTGGAAGTAGGCCGGCTCGTTCTGCGCCTCCAGAAGGCAGAGGCACGGCTCATCCCGGTACGCACGGCCGGAATAGCGGTTGACACGGCTGAGGAACTGCCCCAGATACCGGGCTGCGGCCGCCTTCGCAGCCGGGACAAACATCATCCCTGGCTTGCTGGTCTGCGCCGAGAACGAGTCCGGCCGCTCGTTCGGTCCTCCCCACCAGGCAATTGGCGTGAAGTATAGATAAATGCCCCGCTTGCTGCATTCCGCGGCAAGATAGTCGAGAAGGTCCAGGTGAATGTTTGGGATGATATTCCCGGCGCCATCGGTAATCTCTCGATCGAAGACGTGGATCCGTATGATATCCACACTCATCTCGACCAGGTGATCGAGATCCTGCCGGATGACTGGCTTAACGTCAACGCCCAACCGACGGAGATTCTCGAACTGGTACCAGCTCTGGGGATAGTAATTGACGCCAAAAAGCGCCACCTCAGCGCCCTCGGGATAGCGAAGCACGCCGTGATCAACATGCAAAGCGCGCAGCGGATGCGGCGCGCCCACGGTTCCCGGCGCGGGCCGCGCCGAGGACGATTGCGGCGCCGGCGTAGAGAGAACCAAAGGCGCATCGCCCGTAAGAAGCAGAATTGGAGTTTTATAAAGGCCGCCGCCGGCGGATGGGTTCTCCACGCGAATGGCAATCACATTCGGCAGGTCCCACCGGACAAGACGATCGGGGATAGGATAGTCCCGCAACACGTCCCAGCCGTTGGTGCGACCGATTTCTTCTCCGTTCAAGTAAGTGACGTCGTTGTCGTCAACAGCGCCTATCACCAAGCGCAGTGGATGGCCGCGCCAGCCGGATGGGATCACGACGTGCGCCCGGAGCCAGGCGTCATCGTTGTTGTCCCAGAGCGCGGGTACCCGAATCGTCTCCCACTCCCGGTCGACCAGGTCGGGACCGGCCCATCGCGTATCCGGCGACGGGTGGACGAACCTGCGCTTCCACGGAAGCGTTGTTAGATCGAGGCCGCGCCGAATGGTTACGTGTGAGAGCGCGCTTCCCGCAGAGGCGGATACCGTTCCCCCCATGAGGCCCGGCCGGAGTATCGCCTGGGCGAAGATCAGCTTCCAACCGGCCGGCGGCAGGTCAAAAGTGACGGATGCCGGCTCAATCACGCCACCTTCCAACGTGAACTTTACGCTGCCGGTCCGTCTCCCGGCGCCATGATCGCCGTTGTAAAGAACGAAAGCGACGGGCGTCGAACCGCCGACCATGGCGATGAGAGTCGCGGCCGGCCGGAGCTCCAGCTTGTCGCGTTGAGGCGGGTCCTCGGCGTCCGCGGCAGCGGAAGTCAGCGCTGCGGCGGACATGGTTTTGAGGAACTCTCGTCGATTCAGCGGCGCCATTAAATCCTTACCCGTAGCGAATAAAATCCATGCACGCGAGAGCCCGTTTCTAAATAAGAATCTGTAATGTCAATCATTACTATAATTAATTTGACTTATGGTGAAACTAATCGTATAATTTGCCCGTAATAATCCGATCATATCTTAATGGTGGCTCCCAGACGCATTGAGGCGAAGGCAAATGATCGGCTATTAACGATCGGCTAAAGAGGAAAGGCAATTATCGATGGTAGACTTCGTCATTCGCGTGGCTGGAGAGAATGGTGAGAACGTTCTCAGCGTGGGCGACATTATGGCTCAGGCGCTTGCTCGGGCCGGCCTGAACATTTATACGTTCCAAAACCTGCCTGCTGAGATCAAGGGCGGCGCCTCCATGACGCAGGTGCGGGTCAGTGATGGCCCGGTGGGCGCCCCTGGTGACGGAGTAGACGTTCTCTTCGCCTGGAACCAGCAGAATTATGGGCTTCATAGCCCGGTCGTCCGCGACGGCGGCATGATTCTCTATGACCCTTCAGAATGTACGCCAGATGGATTGACCCGGCTCAAAGAGTTCGCGGTTCCCCTCACTGAAATCGCCAACCAGACGATCGGCGAGCGCCGCACCAAGAACGTGGTAGCCATCGGCGCGCTCTCAGGCCTCAGCGGCATCTCAATCGAGCTCGTTGAGACGATTATGCAGCAGAAGTTCGGCCGTCGAGCCAACCCCAAGCTCATGGAGATGAATTTTAAGGCGCTCAAAGCAGGTTATGAATTTGCCCGCGAAAACCTTCCGCTGGACGTGATCCGCGTGACCGGCTTACGGGCTACCGAAGAGCCGCGGATGATCCTCACGGGAAACCAGGCGCTTTACATGGGTGCGATAGCCGCCGGCCTTCAATATTATGCCGGATATCCCATCACTCCCGCCAGCGATATCATGGAATACCTTGCGAAGCATCTTCCCCGGGTTGGTGGAGTGGTGATCCAGACGGAAGATGAAATCTCAGCCGTTTGCTCCTGCATCGGCGCTTCTTTCGCCGGACGAAAAGCGATGACGGCTACCTCGGGGCCCGGTCTCTCACTGATGGTCGAGGCAATGGGTCTTGCCACGATGCAGGAACTGCCCCTGGTTATCGTCAACGTGCAGCGAGGGGGGCCCAGCACCGGGCTGCCCACCAAGGTGGAGCAGTCTGACCTTGATCTGGCCATTTACGGGCATCACGGCGACGCGCCGCGCATTGTCATCGCCCCGACTACGGTCGAAGACCTGTTTTATGGTACGATCGACGCCTTCAACCTCGCGGAGAAGTACCAGGTTCCGGTGATCCTGTTGAGCGACCAGCATCTCTCTCACCGGGCGGAGGCGGTGCCCGTGCCAGACCTCTCGAAGCTCCACGTCATCAACCGGAAAACCCCCACGGCCGAGGAGATGGAGGACTACAAACGGTACGCCCTGACAGAGGATCATGTTTCGCCGGTCGCCATCCCGGGTGTTCACTCCACAACATGGGTGGGAACCGGTTTGGAGCATGACGAGCATGCGCATATCCAGGCGTCCAACAGCAGGACGCACGTGCTCATGTCCGACAAGCGGGCCGAAAAGGTACGCCAGGCGGCGGATGAGCCCAACGCGGTACATCGATTCGGAAATTCGAGAGCCCGGTTCGGAATCATCGGCTGGGGCTCATCTGAAGGCCCGCTCCGAGAAGCGGTGGCCCGGCTGGAAGATCAGGGAATCGAGGTTCGGGCGCTGGTCGCCCGGATCGTTTCCCCGGTTCCGGAAAAGCCAATTCAGGAATTCCTCGACTCGGTTGACCAGGTTGCCGTGCTGGAGCTGAACCAGAGCGGCCAGTTCGCCAATCTGCTTCAAAGCACTTTTTGCCGTCGGGTGCTGAAATTCACCAAGTATGACGGCCTTCCATTCAGAACCCAGGATATCTGCGAAATGATTCAAGAAGCGATGCACGCCAGGGAAGGAGCGTTGACGCGATGAGCCCGACGCTTACTGAAGCACGGCCGGTTTCGAGTCCGGTCGAGAACAAGCGAACTGTGGTCGATTACCGCAGCGAGAACAAGCCGACGTGGTGTCCGGGCTGCGGGGATTTTGGCGTTCTCGCGGCGCTCTATAAGGCGCTGCAAACGAAGAATCTGGACCCGAAGGATGTCGTGATCGTATCGGGTATCGGCTGCTCGGGCCGGCTGCCCGAATTCGCCGCCACGTATGGCTTTCATGGAGTTCATGGTCGCGCTCTTCCCATTGCGATGGGCGTGAAACAGGCGAACCCGAAGCTGACGGTGATTGCGGTGGGCGGAGATGGGGATGGCTTCGCCATCGGTGGCGGACACGTGCCCCACGCCGTGCGCCGCAACGTGGATATCACTTACATCGTGATGGACAACCAGGTCTATGGCCTCACGAAGGGTCAGCCGTCGCCGACCACGCCGCAGGGCGAAACCGCGCTCAAGGTTTCGAGCTCCATGCGAAAAATGGCGCCCTATGGCGACATTATCGATCGCCCTCTGAACATGCTCGCGCTGGTGCTCACTTACGGCGCCTCGTTTGTCGCCCGAGGTTTTTCGGGTCAGCCGGGCCTGTTGACGGATCTCTATCTGAAGGCGCTCGATCACAAAGGCTTCTCTTTTGTGCAAGCGCTGAGCCCCTGCCCTACCTTCTTCAACACTTACGACCAGTGGAAAGAACTGGTAGAGACTCTGCCGAAGGATTGGGACGCGTCTGACCGGCTGAAGGCGCTGCAGCTCGCGTTTACCGAAGAAGCCCCGCACACCGGCCTCTGGCACGAGGATGACCGACCAAGCATGGATGAGATGTTCGGCGCCGTCGTAGAGAAGGCCCGCGGCGAAGTCACGCCCACGCTGGAAACCTTCTTCAAGCAATACATGTAAGGACAATCGGATTGGGGCAGGCTTAAAACCTGCCCCTACGCGCCCCCATCCGTACGATTTCAGCACAAATACCCTCGCTGCGGTCTCCCGTTCGCGAGGGTATTCTCGTTCGGCGCCCTCGCAGTCCCGACCACGCCTCAAGATACGAATCTCGGTATCCGGCGTCCAAACGCAGTTTGATGGAGCAATGTGGTGGTTCGGCGCGTCAAACTGGTATAGTGCGGTCGGGGGTCCGGGCACAGACCGCTCACACATCCGCCGAACTCGCGCGGTGGGTGATTCGGATCGGCCCCGGACAGGAGACAGAAGAAGAGTATGCGCAAAGTTGGCGTGATTGGCTTGAATGGGATTGGGAAGACCCACGCGGGCGTTTATCAATCTCATCCCAAGGCGGACCTTCGATGTGTTTGTGACATCGATCGGTCGCGGGCGGACCAGGCGGCGGAACAGTTTAAGACGAAGGCCTATTACAGCGTGCCGGAAATGCTGAAGGCTGAAGACCTCGACTCCGTGAGTGTGGCGACCGGCGGCTTCGAAAATGGCTCCTGGCACTTTGAGCCGACGATGCAGTGTCTCGAGGCAGGCCTGAATGTTCTCTGTGAAAAGCCAATCTCAAACAATATCGAGCATGCGCGACAGATGGTACGAACCGCGCGGGACAAGAACGTCTACTTCGGAATTAATCTGAACCATCGCTTCGTGCCGCCGGCAGCGAAAGCGCGCGGCTGGATGGATGAAGGAAAGATCGGCCATCCGCTCCTCATCAATATGACGATGTGGATCGATAATCCGAACGAAACCTCACCCTGGTTCCATCTCCGGGCGCTCCATCCCCACTCCATCGACATTATGCGTTTCTTCTGCGGAGACGTTGTCAAGGTCCAGGCGTTCCTCAATCACGCGCCGGGGCGCGTCTGCTGGTCGAACGCGCAGATCAACATGCTCTTCAAGAATGACGTGGTCGGTCATCTCACGGGCAGCTACGACGCGGCGCCCCGCCACAACCTGGAACGGTGTGAAGTCATGGGCACCGAGGGTCGCTTTGTGCTGGACAATTGTTTCGAGGAGCTAACGCTTTATCCTCGCCGGAGCGAGGAGCTGACGGTCATTCGAAACAGCATTATGGGCGGAATGGCCGGATTCGGGGACACGTTCCGGACCCGCATCTCCCGCTGGATTGAGCAGGTGGACGCGGGCGTGCCCCGCGGCGAGATCGAGGCTTCCGGCGAGGATGGGTTGGCGGTGCAGGAGATTATTGAAGCCGCGATCCAATCCCACGAAACCGGATCCGTGATAGATGTTCCGGCGCCGCAATGACGCGTGTCTATCTGGCGGGCCGGCTACGTGATTACCCTACCGCCCGCGCATGGCGTCAGGAAGCGGCTCTGCTGCTTTCCGAGCATAATATCTCCGCCGTTTCACCGGTCTACGCGCCCTGGGAGGGGGACGCCCCCCCAGCGCTGACACCACGCGCGGTAGAATGGCCGGACCTGGAAGAACTGCGCAGCTGCCGCTACATACTCGTGGCAGGCGGCGCAGGCAGCGGCACCGGTTTCGCCCTCGGGTACGCCTTCGCCCGGAGGGAGAACAACGAACCCGGCCCGGCGCAAGTGGTCTGGATCACCGATAGCGGTCCGCCACCCCCATTTATACGGCTATGGGAGCCGGCCTGCGTTTCCACGATTCAGGAGGCGGTGGCGTGGATCGCGGCGCAGGAAGCAGTCACCAACACGGGGAGTTGAACAAAGCTGTGTCTGATAAATTAAAGACCGCGAAGATCGAGGTGGAGCGGCGAAATGAAGTCGTGGTGATTCGGCTGGAGGGTGAGCTGGATGCGTTGGCCGGCCCTGCATTAGAAGACGCCGCCAACGAGGCGATCGCATCCGGAGCGCGACGTTGCGTGATCGACCTGAGTGAAGCGACCTTTATCGATAGCATTGGCGTCGGCGCACTCATCCGGGCCCACCGCAGCGCCGCAGCGCGAGGGGGCGCCGTTTGCATCGCCGGCCCAAGCGGAATGATTGCACAGTTGATCGAAGTCACTCAGTTGGATCGCGTCTTCCCGGTGTTCTCTACGGTGGATGAGGCGGAGGCGGCGCCGAATCCAGGAGCGCAGTAGCTTGACCGAGATCAGGAGAATACTTGAATGGAAATAATGATTTGTGGGACGGCGGCGGCCGAGGGTTGGCCGGCGCTTTTCTGTCATTGCAAGCCTTGCGCCGAGGCGCGGAAACGGGGCGGTAAGAACCTTCGCAGCCGCAGCGCCTACCAGATCGGTGAAACAATCCGGATTGACTTCGGCCCCGATTGCAATTTGCATCAACAGAAATTCGGACTGGCGTACGAACGACTGGAGCACCTTCTGATGTCCCATTCTCACTGGGATCACTGGTCGCCACTGGATCTGGATAACCGGAAGCGAGGCTTCTCACTCATTCCCGAAACCGCCGTTCTCAATATCTACGGTAACGAGCGAGTTCGCAGTAAGTTAGAGACCGCGATTGGCCCCAATTTCGCGAAATGCTTGATTGAATTCCATCCTATCGAGCTCTGGACGCCGATACCGCTGTCCGATGGCGTCGCAGCGACGCCGGTGGAGGCGACTCATGATCCGGGCGAGACGTGTGTGAACTGGGTCGTGGAGCGGAACGGACGCCGGTTTCTACAGGGGCATGACACCGGGGTCTGGAAGGAGCCGACGTGGCAGTATCTGTCGGCGCATCCGCTGAACGCGGTCGTGATGGACTGCACCAATGGTCCGGGTCCGATCATGGGTTCGGGCCATCTTAACGGCGCACAGGTGATCGCCGCGCGGGATCGGCTGGCTGACACCGGCGCGCTCGCGCCCGGCTGCCGGTTCATCGCCACTCATTTTTCTCACAACGGCGGCGCGCTGCACGAAGAGTTGGAAGAGTTCTTCAGTCCCCACGGCATCGAAGTCGCTTACGATGGAATGAAGATCGAGTTATAGGTGTTAGGCGTTAGCTTTTATGCATTAGGTTTTGGGCTTAACGAGACGCCAGCAAGGATCCGGAAGAGGCGGTTCAGGTTGAACCGATCGGCAGCGCCGGCTCCATGCTCGAAACGAGGGTTCCTGCGCGTTCCCCACCCTCACGCGGCCTTGCGCAGTCCGTCTTCACCATCCCCGAAGTCGCCAGTGCGTCCATAGGTCGCCGTGTCCGGGACACTGAGTCTTTCCAGCTCCATCCAGGCTGAGATATGCTTGCAGTGACGCCGGCGCGAGAGTCGGAACGCCTCGCAGGTGCAGGTCCACCCCATACGGCCCAGCGAAAGAATGTAGTTGCTCCGTCGGGGATGATGCGGATTGCAGCACTTCACCACCCGGGGCGAGTCGTTCAGCTCTTCAAACTGGTACTCATGCGCGACCTTCTGAACCCGGCGCATTTCCATCAGCCGATAGCCCTCTTCCGGCGTCAATATTGCGTCATCGGGAAAACTGTACACCCGGTCGCTATGGAGCGCCTGCACGCGAATCAAACCCTCATCATCGACTCCCACCACGACACCTGGCATTAAGCCCCGCCGGGTGACCGCCACACAACTAAATCGTTCATCCATTTTATTTTACCTCCACGCTCCGAAACGGCATGCAAAGCCGCCTTTCGAGCCATTATAGCAAACACTATTTTACCATTTCCGCGTATAAAAGTCAAGCGCGAATCTATAAAAGAGCGCCGGTGGTAGTATCCGCGGGAGTGTGAGAGAGCCGAAGTGTCGGTGCTATACTTTCATAGGCGCGCCCGGCGCTCATTCGCGCGCCCGGGGCTCAATGGCGCGCGCGGCGCTCATTCCGCGTGGTGGAATCGAGCGATGTTCAGGAGATGGCAAAAAGATGGCGATCAAGCTCGGCTATCAGACTCTTTCGTGGTTCTGGTATCCCGATGAATTCACGGTGTTCCAGATGCTCGAGGAGGTCCGGCTGGCCGGCTTCGGGGCTGTCGAGTTCAACGATGATCTGAAGCGGCTGGGATCGGCCGAGGAGATCAGCCGCGATCTTGGTATCCTGAACATGCACTGCGCCGGACTCTGCAGCTATGAACATATGATCGCGGTCAAGCAGCAGATCACCGATTGGAAGAACAGGATTGTGTTCGCAGGCAAGCTAGGCGTGAAGGCGCTGCCGATAACCCTGGGCTGGCGCGAAACGGGCGACCCGATCAACGACACAGCGTACCGCACGCTGGGAAAGAATCTTGAAGAACTCGCGGCGGAAGCCGCGAAATACGACATGCAGCTGGCTTTCGCACCGCGGTACGCCACTCTTGTGGAGAATTCACGGGACATGGAGGCGCTCATGCCGTATCTAAAGACCGTGAAGATCTGCGCCGACATGGTCACACTGGCAGTCAACGGAGAGGATCCTGTCGAGTTCGTAAAACGTTACGCGGACCAGATTATTTACGCGCGGATTGGCGACTGGCAGATACATAAGACGGTCCCGCTCGGAACTGGTCAGCCGATGCGCGTTCACCAGACATGGTCCGGGACGGCATCAACCGAGGTCGCCGGGCAGGCTGCGGTGCTGTCCACGCTTGATACTCCGCGGTTCCTCGCCGCGCTCGAGGAGATCGACTACAACGGCTTTGTCGTGGTCAACCAGGGAACCACCGATCCGAATTACACGCCGCTGCGCGCCGCGACGATCAGCCGGGAGTATCTACGCAAGATCGGCTATTGATCGGCCGGCGGCGTTCCAATTTAATCGGGCGGGCTGTTGGCATCCTGGCCATGACTGCTTTTTCTGGCCAGGATGCTTTTCAACTTCCCGATGGACGCTTCCTCCCGGCTTAGCGCGAGACCCATCCATCCCATTGGACTAAAAAACTTCTCCCCATGAATCTATCAACTGGTGAAGACGCCATTTATGCAGACGTTCTGGTGCTGGGCGGTGGAATCGCGGGAGGGACAGCAGCGATCAAGCTGGCGCAGGCCGGCATCCGCGTTGCCCTGGTGAACATGTCGCCGGATCTCCGGGAATCGAACACGGGCCGCGCCCAGGGCGGCATCGTGGCTCGCGGCCCGGCAGACTCGACCGAGCTGCTGGAGGAGGATATTCTTGAGGCCGGCGATCGACTTTGCAACCCGGCAGCAGTTCAGGCGCTCGCACAGGAGGGCCCGCCGCTTGTCGAGAAGTTCTTGATCGACGAACTCGGCGTCGAGTTCTCCCACGACGACACCGGCGAGCTCGATTTTACGCAGGAGGCGGCTCATTCCCGCCGCCGGATACTTCATGCCACCGACGCAACCGGATGGGAAATTCAGGATAAGCTGGTCCGTGGAATGCAAAATTCCAACGTCGCGCTGCTGGCGAATCATACGGCGGTGGATCTTCTGACGCTGCCTCACCACGCTACCGATCCGCTCGCCATCTATTCGCCCCGGGTCTGCGTCGGATGTTATGTTCTGGATAATGCGACCGGCCAGGTCCAGACGGTGATAGCCCGGCGCACGCTGTTGGCGACCGGAGGGCTGGGGCAGATTTTCCTGCATACGACGAATCCCCGCGGCGCACGCGGTGATGGCCTGGCGATGGCGCACCGCGCCGGGGCTGATATTATGAACGCCGAGTACGTGCAGTTCCATCCGACGGCTCTTTATGTCCGGGAAGCCAACCGCTTTCTCATCTCCGAGTCGGTTCGCGGTGAGGGCGCCCGGCTGAAGACCGTCGGCGGTCATGAGTTTATGCAGGATTATGACGTTCGCGGTGACCTGGCCCCGCGCGATATCGTCGCTCGCGCCATTCATGAGGAGATGCTCCGAAACGGCGATGATTACGTGCTCTTAGACCTCGCGGGTCATGCCGACTTCGATATTGCAGCCCGGTTCCCGACCATCTACAAGACCTGCTTGAGATTCGGCGTGGACATCACCCGCGATCCAATTCCGGTGGTGCCGGCGGCGCATTATTTTTGCGGTGGTGTAAAAGTTGATCTCTGGGGACTCAGCACACTGCCGGGTCTCTACGCCGCGGGAGAAGTCGCCTGCACCGGATTACACGGGGCCAATCGTCTCGCCAGCACCTCACTCTTAGAAGGCCTGGTCTGGGGCGCACGAGCGGCGAAGCACATGGTTGAACATCAACCCGTGACGCCGGAGGTAACCGCGGCGGATGTCCGGCCCTGGCATGATGAGGGACTGGAGCGGGAGAGTGATCCGGCGCTGGTGGCGCAGGATTGGCTCACAATCAGGAACACAATGTGGAATTATGCGGGGATCGTTCGGACCGGACGCCGGCTCACCCGGGCGATGGCCGATCTCTCGTATCTGGCGCATCGAATCGAGCAGTTCTATCGTCAGACGCGGCTGGACGAGAATATCATCGGGCTTCGCAACGGGGTGGAGGTGGCGCAGCTTGTGGTTAAAGCGGCGCTGCTCAATCCGGTCAGTCGGGGCTGTCATTTCAGGAAGCAGTGAATCACCGGTATGTTCAAAAGAATCCTCATTGCAAACCGCGGCGAAATCGCCATCCGTGTGATCCGGGCCTGCCACGAGCTGGGCATTGAATCGGTAGCGGTATTCTCGGAGGCCGACAGCGAGTCTCTGCACGTCCGGCTGGCCGATGAAGCCGTTTGTATCGGGCCCCCGGCGCCGCGCGACAGCTATCTTGATGTCTCCAACGTGGTCAGCGCGGCGATCATCACCGGATGCGACGCGATCCACCCCGGCTATGGGCTGTTGTCCGAAGTGGCGAACTTCGCCGAGGTATGTGAGCAGTGCCAGATTAAGTTTATTGGTCCCCCACCGTCATGCATTGCGGCCCTCGGGGACAAGGCGGTGGCGCGGGAGCTTGTCCGCAGAGCCGGGGTCCCGACAATTCCCGGCAGCAAGGGCGTGATCGCGAGCGAAAAAGAGGCGCTGCGATTTGCGCATCGTCACGGGTTTCCGATCATGATCAAGGCGGTGAGCGGTGGCGGTGGCCGGGGCGTTCGCCGGGTCTATGCCGAGGAGGAGATGGCTCGCGCCTTCTCGACCGCGCAAGTTGAGGCGGAGGCCGCTTTCGGCGACGCGTCAATCTATCTGGAAAAATACATCGAGCGAGGGCGGCACATTGAGGTGCAGCTATTGGGGGATTCCCATGGGAATCTGATCCACCTCGGGGAACGGGATTGCACCTGCCAGACATCGCGCTATCAGAAGATGGTCGAAGAAGCGCCTTCGTTCGCCCTCACACCGGCGATCCGCGAGCAGATTTGCGACGCCGCGATACGCGCCGGGCAGGCAGCCGGTTATGAAAACGCAGGAACTGTGGAGTTTCTCCTGGATGAGAACGGGAGTTTTTATTTTCTAGAGATGAACACCCGGCTGCAGGTTGAGCACCCGGTAACGGAGATGGTGACCGGGATTGACCTGGTGCGACTTCAGATCCTGATTGCCGCGGGCGAACATCTGCCGCTCACACAGGATAGCGTGACGCTGCGAGGCCACTCGATCGAATGCCGGGTCACCGCGGAAGACCCGGATCATAAGTTCACCCCGACCGCGGGCCAGGTCAAGAACTATCTGCCGCCGGGCGGGCCAGGGGTGCGGGTCGACTCGTTCCTCTATTCCGGCTATACCGTGGCGCCCTATTACGACTCCATGGTCGCCAAAATTATCGTCTGGGACAACACGCGTGACGCCGCGATTAACCGGATGCTGCGCGCGCTGCGTGAAACCGAGGTACAGGGCATCAAAACCTCGATTCCGTTCCTTCAGCGGGCGCTTTCCGACCCCCGTTTCCGCAGCGGCGACTTTGATCTCCACTTCGTTCCGTCGCTGTTGAATCAGGATTAGGCCGATGCGATCTTCCTCAGACCGCCGGGGGTGGGAACTGGCGTTAGGGCTCCTGTTCGAGGTAGACGTCGGCGACTCGGAACTGCAGGACGCCGCCGACAACATGGAAGACCTTCGTACCGCGCCAGCCGAGACTGCGAATACTGCGCTCCAGCTCGCGGCGAGAGTGATGGGCAGCCGCAGCCGGATAGACCGCCTGATAAAATCGCATCTCGAAAACTATAACCTCTCCCGGCTGCCCGCTGTCGAGCGGAGCATTTTACGGCTGGCGGTGAGTGAGTTGACGCGCCCGCCCGGCCCTCCGTCTCGAGCGACGGTACGCCTCGCGGCGGACCTTGCCGGCGAATATGGCGGCGCCGATTCGGCCCGCTTCGTCGCCGGTGTGCTTAAGGGAGTGATCGCCGAGGGAGGACGGAGGAGGGAGGACTAAGGACCGCCAAAGGATGAAGGATGAAGGATGAATCAAGCCAACGGATTGGCCGGCCGTGAGGGCCCGGAGGGATGGCCGAACATAGCGAAGGGATTCTGCCCTGGAGGCGCCGCGGAGTACCCGTTGGCCCGTGAAGTCCTGAAGGAACCGCCGAGCTTCAGACCCGACCGGCGAGGACTCCCACGTTATCGGACTTTCGCATTGGGCGCGAAGTTCGCATTGGGCGCGAAGTTCGCATTGGGCCGGCGGTTCTTGTTGGGCAGGGCGAAGGCGGGAAGGCGAAGGATCGGGGACCGGGGACGCAGAACAATAAGATTGGCAATATGTGGTTTTGTAAGCGTTTCGTCCTGGATGGGAGCGCGGGAGCGGACGCAGGGCATAATGGTAGGAATGTACGTCGCGTGACAACGAGCGGACACTGAATAGGAAACGACAATTCATGGCAAAGCATACTCTGGCGACTGTCCAGGCGGCAGACATCGCCTCGATGAACCTGAGCGAGATGACAGCGCTCGGTGAAGAGATACGAAAGACGCTCATCGAAACCCTCTCCCGCACCGGAGGCCACCTGGCGCCGAATCTCGGGGTCGTGGAGCTTACGTTGGCGCTCTACCACACCTTTCAGTTTCCACACGACCGGATCGTGTGGGACGTAGGGCACCAGAGTTACGTGCAGAAGCTCCTCACCGGGCGCGCCGGGCGATTCGACACCATGCGGCAGTTCGGGGGAATCTCCGGCTTCTGCCGCCGGTGGGAGAGCGACTTTGACGCCTTCGGCGCCGGGCACGCCTGCACGTCGATATCAGCGGCGCTCGGTTTCGCGAAGGCGCGGGATCTGGCTGGGACCGATGAGCGTGTCATCGCCGTGGTCGGCGATGGCGCGCTGACTGGTGGCATGGCCTGGGAGGCGCTCAATAACGCCGGCGCGATGAAATCTGACATCCTCGTGATCCTCAACGATAACGAGATGTCGATAGCTCCCAACGTGGGCGCGCTGGCGACTTATCTCGCAAAAATCCGGATGGAGCCGCTCTACCGTCATGCTGAGAGCAGCGTGAAAGCCGCTCTCCACCGCATCCCCATGGGCGACGCGCTCACTCGCACCGCGGAGGGCCTTAAGCACGGCCTGACCCACCTTGTAGCCCCGGACGCATCCGGTGTCATATTCGAAGAGATGGGGTTCAATTACCTGGGTCCCATTGACGGTCATGACCTGCCGCTCCTGGTAGACATCCTCAAATTCACGCGCGGCCTCAAGGGACCCGTACTCCTCCACGTTCTCACAAAGAAGGGCAAAGGATTCACGCCGGCCGAGGATGACTCGGTTACCTTTCATGGCCTCGGGCCGTTCAAGATCAGCGAAGGCAAGCTAGAGGCGTCCTCCAGCGCCAGGACCTTTACCCATGCGTTCGTGGACGCCGCGATTGACCTGGCCCAGGCTGATCCTCGAGTCGTCGCCATCACAGCAGCAATGCCAACCGGCACCGGTCTCAGCAAATTCGCGAAGGCCTTCCCCAGTCGCACATTCGACGTAGGGATAGCGGA
Organism: Armatimonadota bacterium; assembly: GCA_035686845.1. Taxonomy (GTDB): domain Bacteria; phylum Armatimonadota; class DASRZA01; order DASRZA01; family DASRZA01; genus DASRZA01. The sequence goes on from DASRZA010000078.1 coordinate 21,262, forward strand.
ACAGCACGCTGTTACGTTCGCCGGCGGGCTTGCGGCCGCCGGCTTCCGTCCCCTCTGCGCGATTTACAGCACTTTCCTCCAGAGAGGATATGACCAGGTCGTGCATGACATTTCTATCCAACGGCTGCCGGTTACCTTCTGCCTGGATCGCGGAGGAATCGCCGGTGACGACGGCGCCACACACCAGGGTGTCTTCGATCTGAGTTATCTTCGATGCCTGCCGCACATGACGGTTCTGGCGCCGCGGGATGGGGCGGAGTTGAAGCTGATGCTTCATGCGGCCGTAAATCTGGACCGGCCTATCGCCATCCGTTACCCCCGCGCCAATGTCGCCGACGGAACCCGAGAGGAGACCGGCGGAGCGCCGCTGCCTCTTTATGAGTCTCTTCCAGCGCCTCATCCCGAAGAGGATCATCTTTTCGCCCCGGAGCCGCCGCCGGTGCGATTCCTCTCGCAGGTTTTGCGGGAGGGAAGTGACGTGGCAATCTTCGCCGTAGGGGCGATGGTGTATGCAGCTCTCCAGGCGGCCGATACGCTCGCGGAGCGCGGAATTCTCGCGGCCGTGGTGGATGCTCGGTCCGTTAAGCCCATCGATGTGCAGACCCTCTGCGACGTCGGCCGGATCACCCGCCGCATCATCACCGTCGAGGACGCCGTGCTCGCCGGCGGATATGGCAGCGCTGTGCTCGAATCGCTCAACGGCGTCGGGCTGCTCGGGCAGATACACGTGGAACGGATGGGAATTCCGGATCACTTCGTGGAGCACGGCAAACGCGACCTCCTCCTTGGGAAGATGGGCCTGAACGCCGACGGCATTGTGAAGCGCGCCGTCACGTTCGTGCAGGATGGCAAACAGATCTGGGCCGCGAAGACCGGCTGATTCGAGCACAAATCAGCCCCTGAACCGGTCCGTCTCCCTCGATAAAAACCGCTCTCGGCATAACCAGCAAACGGTTGACAAACTTATGTTTGATTTGCTATCCTACTACTGTGGCGCCCGGGCGGCGCCCGCGGGATTTGATTGGCGCTTTTCAGACGGTAGTTCGGAAAACTGCCCGGGGGATAGAGAGGACTAACAAATGAGAGCCGAATTCATGATTGAGCGGAATGGCAAGAACTTCTGTCTTTACGCCGGCCTGCTGGACGAAGCGCACCAGCAGGGCCTTACCGAGATCCGTACCACACTTCTCCAGATTCCGGCCGATGAGAACGGCAATGTCGCGATCTGCCAGAGCGAAGTCCGCACGGAAAGAGGCGTCTTCACCGGCCTCGGTGACGCGTCGGCGCAGAACGTGACCCGGGCCATGCAGACCTGCTTGATTCGTATGGCTGAAACTCGCTCGAAGGCCCGCGCGCTCAGAGACGCTGTCAACGTAGGCGTTGTCGCGCTGGAGGAACTCCCGCCGGAGAGCGAGGAGACATCCACGGTCGCCCGTTCGGGGATGACGCGTCAACGAGAACAAAATGGGCGAAGCTCCGCATCGCGAATCGCGCCCATCGCGCCGGCAGAATCAAAAACTCACGCCGAAAGCGCGCCGTTCGAGTCGGGACAGGCGGTCGGAACGGACCCGATGACACCGGCCCAGCGCCGCATGCTTGAATCGCTCGCCCGGCAGGCCGGGGAATCGATCGAGATGGACGAGCTCTCTCGCCGGCAGGCTTCTCAGCTCATTACCGAGTTGAAGGGCCGAATCGGGCAGCCGCGCGCCGCGTAGCACGGCTCCCGTTGGCGCCTCGATCGTGCTACGGGCGCCTGTCGATCAACAGCAGATAGGGATAATCTACGGCCGGCGCACGGACGGTGACGCCATCGCGGTTCCGGGCGACGATCTTTACAGGCAGAACCCGGTCGTGGAGTGGATCGTAGGCGGTGATGCGGGTCGTTCTTCCCGGAGTGCCCCCAATCGCCATCGTGAACATTTCGGGCGGGCACTCGTATCGGGCGGGTCCCACAGCCACAGGATGGTAGACGTGCGCGACGTCGCGGGTGACCAGGTAGTACGGCACGGCGTACCTGGTGGCGTTCACCTGGAATGGGAGAAAGGCAAACACGTCGGCGTCGTGCAGAGGTGGATGAGGATTTGGAGTTTTCGGCATCCCGCCGCCGGCCGTGGTTCCCGTCGTGGCCGGTTCTCCCGACGTCGCCTCGGCAGAGCCCGCGAACTGGATTCCTCCGCTGTCGCGCACTGAGATCAACGACAGCGGATGCAGCTCCGCCGAGGTCAGGCCAAAATCAATCCCCTCTCGCATTTTCCTGATGATTGCAGCCGTGATCCTGAGCGCGTCGGAGGTATAGGGCCGGTCATCCGCGGGATAGGCGGCGCCCGGCTTCGCCGCCAGCTTCAGGAAGTTATCCTGCACGATGCCGAGATCCTTATCTCCGCCGGCCGCCGCGAAAAGATCCAATTGCGTGACCCCTTTATTGAGATAAAAGGTGAAGTAGCGTGCGGTTGTTTTCGCCTTGATCGCGAGCGCCTCGGCCGCGGTGATCTTCGGGTTATCCTCCACCGGCCCGATGTTCACCTCGGTAATCCAGGTTGTAACCGGGGAGACTTTGCCATCTATCAGCCGGGCATACCGGCCGTGCATTGTTTTCCCAATGGGGGTGGCAATCGGGCTCATCTCCCTGATCATTGTTTCCGTTTGAATGGCTGAGGCGAAGTACTCGGGGAATAACTCGGTGTAGGACGGAACCCAACCACTTGAATCGGGTTGGAGGAGCGCGTCAAGAGCGGTTCCCTTGCTTTTCTCCTCCGGAAACGTCTTGCGGCCGGCGTATGGATGCTTGTCGATGGCCGTTATCCCGGGCGGCTCCGTGCTGGACGCCGGCCACGGAATGGTGTTCGCGAACCCATCTCCCACGAGCGTTCCCTTGAAAACCGCAGGGTTGTCGCGAACGACCCTCGCGGTCTCCGCCACCAGCAAGCCCCAGATTTTGTTCCCGTCATACTTCGGAAATAGCGGCGGCGAATAGTAATCATTGATATAGAGATAATGATCGCCGAAGGTAAGTTCGTTCCAGACCTCCATGTCGAAGCCGGCATCGCCAGCCGTGGGGTGCGGCCAGAGCGCCGCGTACTCCGGCCTGGTGGGACCGGCCTCATTCAGCGCATGCGTCACGAACCGGGCAACGGTCAGGAGGTATTGATCCCAACCGGTCATCGTCTCAGCATAAATGGGATTGGGAGCGCCATTCGGGAGCGTTGGCGGCTCGAAAGGGCGGTACTTAAGCGTCGCCATGGGTACCGACTTGCCCGCGGGGATCGGCTTGGGCAGTGGTTTGGAGAGCGTGACGACGCCGGTACCGGGATCTATGGCGGTGATCATCGCCTCCGCGGCCCAGTAGTCCGTGAGCTGCGAGAGGCCGCTATAGCCAACTCGCAGACCGGTCACGTCGTCGAGATGAACTGTGCGGCTCCCGGCCGGCGCGGTATCGACGACCTTCCGGCTGAAGAACCGCACCGGGCATGGCACGCCCTGGTGCGCGTTGAGCAAGATAAGTGGTCTGCAGCCATAATGCTTTGCCGCGGCCAGCAGCGCAGCGAGAGAGGCGGCATTATTGAGTTGATCGGGATGGTCGTAACTCACGTCTCCCCAGCCGATTTCGATCCGCAGGTGGTGAATACCGTGTGAGGCTAACATCCGAACGACGAGGTCCGGATTGCCCTGGGCGTTATAGTTGATGCCCGTTCCCTCAAGAAAGACCGCCGCTGGCGGCGTCTCCAGATAGGCCCTCCAGGGCTGGGCGTAATGCGAATACGCGCCAAACCAGACACTCGTTTGCTGATGCGGATCCACGTATGGCCTGACCACCGCGGCATGGCACGGGTTGATCGAAAAGATCATCGACCAGAGCGCGAGTAAACCGGTGACCGTGGAGTAGGGACGAAGCATTCGCAGAGCACCTCCCGTTTCTGTAATCCGTGAGGCGAATGCTTCGCCCCAAAAACCGCGTGCCGGAACCCATCAACGGTCGATGCATTCGCGAAACACCCCAGGTTCCGGAAACCTATCAGGCGAATGCTTCGACCCTACTCGCCATCTCCAGGCAAGACACCCACTCCACTTCGTCTCCAAGGGCCAGGGTTATCCGACGACCGAGCTCATCCAACGCCCGCAATCCGGTCTCCAGGCCATTCGAGAAGAGCGACTGCCAGTGGGTGAGCAGGACGGGCCAACCACCGCCATTGATGACCGATCGGATCTTCCCGCCCCTGCCATCCGTCGTCAGCATGGAGTCCGCGATCTCTTGGATAAACGCTTCATCGGAGCGGGATGAGTCGATCGTCTGCCACCAAAAATCATCGACGGTCGAGGGAATCGCGACCAGCGTGGTATCTTCCTGCCGGTAGGCGATCCAGGGGCGCGCGTCCGGCCGATCGTGCAGCATGTGCAGAAAGTACCAGGAAAATCGCCGGCCGTAAATCGCCTTCTGCGCCTCGACCATCGCGGTGATATACTCAGGCTCAACTTCAATTCCAAAGACCCACGGCGAGGTGAAACCGGTGGCGTCGATCCCGGCGTCCCGCAGCAGCTCCAACTCACGGGTCAGATAGGGGGTGAGCGTCGCGGCGGCCTGCGTTTGGGACCAGTCCGATTCGCTTTGCTCGAAAAAGCGCCCGGTCGAAAGATCCACCGCGAGGTCATGGGTAATTCCTTCTGGTGTAAAGTCAAAGCGACTGGAAAGACGGCGTTTTGCGGTGTCCAACCACGATCGGGTAACGGCCGGGTCATATCCCTTGATGCCGTGAGTTACGTCGCCTCGACCGGCCGGGGCAGGCACGATTGAGAACTTACCCGCCATTCCGTTCGCCTCGACCACGTCGCAAAATTGATCCAGAAATGTATTCGGAATGGTGTCGAGCAGCGGTCGACCATCCGCGGTGACCGGTGGCTTGTGATGCACGTGCTCCCAATGAAAGCGATAGACGTGAATGAGAGGGCAGCTATCGTCAACGAGGAGGGTGATCGGGACTGGCATACTTGGGTTCTCCTGATAGCCTCGACTTCCATCTCAACGGGGAATTCTCCTGCGTACCCGCGCTCTCGATTCATCGACTGCGCTCCGTTACGTGAGCGGCCGCGAGTTACGAGCACTCTATCACAACAGGCGAGATATCACTCGTTGGTCCTCGTGACATCCGAGATATCACTTTTAGGTCCTCGTGCGGATGAGGGCTCTCGCTCGCCCCATGGATTCAGGACGATGACATGGCAATTTCGCAAAAGGAATCACTGGTTCGTAAGGCGAAGTCATGTGGCACTGCCGGCAGCGCCCGTACGGAGACTAACAGATGGTTGAGGTACAGGACCTTCGCGTTGACTATGACCTGTTCTGCGCCGTGCGGGACGTGAACCTGAACATTCGCTGCGCCTCACGGCCGAGGAGGCAAGCGCGGATGCGGCGGCGCAGACAGGACCCGGCATTGGCGAAGACCGGCCCACGCATCCTCAACGGACCCGCTTCGCAATCTGACGCGGCGTATTGTGGGATGAGCCGCGCGATCGGCGCGTACGCGGCTCGATACGACCTGCCGGATAACTGGATTCGGGCCAATCGAGAAGAAATGGAGGCGCCATGAACGGTTTATGTAGGAAAATGCTCATCGCGGCGCTGGCCGGCGTGATTTTTACTTCGCCGGCAATCACAGCGGATCTCGGCGCGGCGCCAACGGCGGATCCCGGCGCGGCGCCGGCAGCGAACGGCAGCGCGGCCCCGGCAGCTAATCGCAGCGCGGCGATCCGGGCGGCGCTGCAGCCGCCCGAACTTCACGAGAATTTTGCATTTCATCTCGCTTACAATCTGGTCGACGGGCCGTCAGTGAGATGGTCCGACACCGCGCCATCTCAATCTCCGGCGGCGCGGCGCGCGGCCGGCGAAAAGGCGCTGAAAGCGGGACATCCAAGCTCGAGAACGCTCTATGATCTTGGGATGGCCTGCGGAGAACTCAAGGACAAGGTCGCCTCGCGTCGCTACCTTAAGATGGCAGCCAAGCTCTACAAACCGCAGTGGCGCCGAACAAAGAGTCAGACGGCGCTGGCCGGATACGCTCTTTCGTTGATGGCGTTGCAGCGTGGCAGCGAGGCTGAGAGCATCATCCGCGCCGCTTTGCACAAAGACCCTCATCAATGGATGGCGTGGGACGTGCTCGGTGACATTTTCGTGAACCACAGCAGCCATCATCTAATGGATGAGGAAATACGCCCGAGTGTCGTAGGTTTTACCGCCGGGTTCAACCCGGGCGAATGGACGAAAATGGTGGGCAGGATTCTCAGCGTAAAGCCCTCTGCGGCGCAAATTGCAAACGCCCAGTTGGCACTCAATGAAGCAGCCGCGGCCTATAAGCGCGCCGCTGCCATCGCGCCTACACCACCATGGCCGCGCTTCGAACAGGGAATGTTCGACATGTACGTTCGTCCTCAGCTAGGCGCCCTGATTAAGGTGGCGCGGGGCGAGGCGTTAACATCCACCTCTCATCAGATCGACGTGACCGCAAGAGTGTCCGATTTCCAGGAAGCGGCTCGGCTCAATCCCAATGACGATCGTATACAGACTTGCGCTGCGATGATGGAGATCAAGCCAGTCATGGAGCGGTATCACGACTGGGGTCATGCGCCTGCGAACGCCCGGCGCGTCGTGCAAGATGATATCGACCGGCTCGGGAGGATTGGCGCTGGCAAGGATCCGATTGCGGCTGCGAGGGCTCTTGACGGGCTAAGTCTAATACAAATGATGTCTCAGCAGGACCCTGCCGCCGCAATCGCGAGCGCGCGTCTCGCGCTGGCCCGAAACCCGCTGAATAGTATTGCGGTCGAGCTGATGACTGCGGGCCTCGGCGCCGAAAAGAACTGGGCTGACGAGGTCAATTTCTGCGCTCAGCGCATCAAAACCCACCCGACGGCTTTCCTCTGGTTTGCACGCGGAATGTCCGACTTTCACCTTGGTAACACCGCCGCTGCAGAGAATGATGACCGGTCCGCGCTCAAACTGAATCCAACCGACTTTAACGCCAATATAACCCTGGCCGCCCTCCTCCTCAGGGCTCATAACGACTATGAATCGATGATTGAGGCGGAAAAGCTATTGGAAGCTGCCCGGAAGTCGGGCCTGAAGGCGTCCACCGACGAGCGCCGGCTCGCCTATTCGCTGGTATTAGGCACGTACACGGCGCTCATTGGCGAGCCCGGCGACGCCCGAACCACGCTCGAATTCGTTGCCCAGAATAAGACATCCAGCGACGATGCGGACAACGCGAAGGCCGTGTTGACCGCGATCGGTACCTCGACAGCAACGGGTCCCTACTCGGACACTGCAGCGGATCCCAGCGAGATGACCGCCGCGAAAAATAGCGCGGCCATCCGGGAGGCGCTGCAGCAGCCCGAAATCGGCGAGAACTTCGGATTCTACCTCTCGTACAGCTTGGTGGACGGGCCTTCGACGCGATGGTCCAGGGACGCTCCATCTCCAGCGGTGAAGCGCGCAAACGGCGAAAAAGCGTTGAAAGCGGGACATCCGAGTCCGAGGACGTTCTATGATCTCGGTTACGTCTGCGGACAACTTAAGGACAAGGAAGCCTCGCACCGCTACTTTGAGATGGCAGCCGGACTCTACAAACAGCAGTGGCGCCAGACGAAGAGTCAGGCGGCGCTGGCTGGCTATGCTGCCTCGTTGAGGGTCATCGGACGTGACGGAGAGGCTGAGACCGTCCTCCGCGCGGCGCTGCGCCAGAACCCTCAACAGTGGATGGCGTGGGACTCGCTCGGTGACACGTTCGTGGATCGCAGCAGCCAGTTTATAATCGCCGAGCAGCTAAACGATACCACCTCGGGTTTCAACGCGCCCACCTGGGCGAAATTGGTGGCCCGAGTTCGCGATTTAAGGCCCTCTGCGGCGAAAATTGCAAGCGCCCGGGTGGCGCTCAATCAGGCAGCGGCAGCCTATAAGCGCGCCGCCACCATCGCACCGACGCCGCCATGGCCGCGCTTCGAACAGGGACTGTTCGACATGTATGTCCGCCCTCAGTTGCGTGGTTTGATTCAAGCGGCGCGGGGCGAGACGCTACCATCCATTCCCCCGAAACCGGATTTGACCACAGCCGCTGCCGATTTCCAGGAAGCGGCTCAACTCAATCCCGATGAAGATCGCACGCAGATTTTCGCTGCCTTCTGGGAGATCGCCTCAGCCGCGAAATCCACTGGCGATTGGAAAAATGCGCCAGTGGACGCTCGAAGCCTCGTCGAGCAGGACATGGACCGACTCCGGCGGATTGGGGCTGGGAAGGACCCAACCACCGCCGCGAGGGCTCTTGACGGGCTGAGTCTCCTACAAATGATGTCTCAGCAGGATTACACCGCCGCGATCGCGAGCGCGCGTCTCGCGCTGTCCCGAGATCCGCTAAATGGTATTGCGGTCAAGTTTATAACCCTGGCGCTCGGCGTCGAAAAGCGCTGGGCCGATGAAGCCAGTTTCTGCGCTGAGCGTATCAAGATTCACCCCACAACTCTGCTCTGGTTTGTCCACGGAATATCGGAACTTCACCTCGGAAACACTGCCGCAGGGGAGGATGACGAACGATCTGCCCTCAAGCTGGACCCAACCAACTTTGACGCCAATATCACCCTCGCGGCGCTGCTCCTCAAGGATCATACTGACTATGATTCTGTGCTCGAAGCGGATAGTCTGTTGAACGCCGCCTGGCAGTCGAACCTCAAGGCGCCATCCGTCGATGGACGCGTCGCTTACTACCTGGTGGCTGGCGCCTACTTGGCGCTCGCGGGCAAGAGCGACGAGGCCCGACCTGCGCTCGAGTTCGTTGCTCAGAATAAGGCGTCGAGCCGCAATGCGAAAACCGCGAAGGCCCTATTGGCCGCGATCGGTTCGTGATTGATGAATATCCCTCTCGATTCAAAACTGTTCCGATCCGCCGGTCTTCGGCTCGGATCACTCCTCGCGCTGGTTATGGCCTCGCCAGCCCGGCCGGCGACCGGGGCCGCACGATCGGCGATCGTGACAAGTCGACTCGGCGCGCCGACTCGACCGGCGAAAGCCCCCGCGGTTCTCTTCGCGCTTGAGGGGGGATCGTGGATCACGCAGGACGTGGACCCGCTTTACAAAAAGCGCCTCAACGATCTCGGCTATCAGGTGGGCACGGCCCAGATCTCGAGTCTCAAATGGGATAAGCTCAAGCAGTTCAACGTCCTCGTGCTGCATCATTTGCCGCCGGACATTCCGCAGAGCGGTGGGCCGCGGGGGAGCGTCATCTTTGGGGCGAAGCTTCCTCTTATCCAGCGGTTCCTGAATGCTGGCGGCGGAATCATGCTGCTGCACGATGAGAGTTATGACCAGGTTTTCCCCACGGCAAATCTGCTGCTGGCGCCGCTCGGCGCTCATATCATCAACGAAGAGGTGACCGACCCGGAGCATATCTGGCGGCAGCCGGGCTATCTGGAGTACTACTACGGCTGGACCCGGCAGATTGCCCCCTCGCCTATCAGCGAAGGTATTAAGACCGTCTGGTACCCGATCGGCTATTCGCCCCGGGATGACCGGAAAACCTGCACGTTTGACGCTGGCCGCCGCTGGCAGGTAGTGGTGAAAGCCGGGGCTTCGGCGTATTCTTACCGGTCGAAATCCAGCACCGGGATGACCGGACTGGTGAAACCCGTTCGGACTTATTCCAGCGCGCCGCCTCTGGTGGCGATTCGGTCGGTCGGCGCCGGGCGATTCGTTCTTTTCCCCAGCTCTTCCAGCTTTACCGTACAATCCGGGTTTCATCCAATCTGGCAGCGGATTGTGCTCAGCCGCGGAAACGGCCTGATTCAGAGCGATACGGGTAAGCTGTTGGAGAATGCCATCCAATGGCTCGCTGAGCCCTCGGCCGCGTCGCAGGAACTGGGCGGGTATCATCAGCCGCCGACGCCTCCGAACCGCCCGGACCCGGCGCCTCGCTACACTCCGGAAAGTCAGCCCGCATACGAGCAGCATCAGTTTCCTGGCCTTATTGGAATCCATTCGGCCTTTAGTGACGGAACTGGCAGCGTTGATCAGTGGGCGGATGCGGCACGCGCGGGCGGGTACCGCTTCATCGCGTTCACCGAGGCGTTTCCGGAGATGACTGCGGCGAAGTGGAAGCAGGAGACGGCCGATTGTCAGCGTCTCTCGGATAAAGACTTCCTAGCGATGGCGGGAATCTCATACCAGGATTCGGATGGGAACCGGTACTGCAGCTTCGCATTCCCGATCTGGCCGAAGTCGGAATGGCTGACCTCGGACGGAAATCGGGTTCAGGATACACCCGGATGGTATTTTGGCGCGAACTGGCCGCCACTCGCCGTAATGGACGCGAGTCATAATCCGACCCCTCCCTGGCTGCTCAAGTTCTATGGCGGCCTCGGCATCTACACCTATCACGCCGGAACCCCGGGGCCGGCCGGCCCGGGGGTGAGGCCCGCGGGGTACCGGGCCGGCGCGTCACCCGTGCGATTCGACCCGGCCCCTGCCCTGGACTCCTGGACCGACCAGGCGCGCACCGATTATTTACGTCTCATGGCGAATCAGTACAACTCGGTTCCGATGGCGATTCATGAGTTGTACGCGCCGCGGCAGATCGCCGCCGCCCGCGGCTTTAAGACAATAGCGTGGGCGGCGCGGCTGCAGGACATTCCCAATTCGCTTCATCACGTCTGGTACGCGCAGCCGCAGGGCGCCTATATCACCTCCGGACCGCGGATTCAAAGTTGGTGGATTGAAAACGGCGTGAGCGGCAACGGAACTCCGGATAACAGCGCCATTCCGTGGCGGCTGCACGTGGACGTAACCTCAAAAACGCCGCTCAAAGAGGTGCGAATCATGGATGGCGAGCGGTTGTTTCGTCGATTCCGGGTCAGCGGCCGCCGTTTTCACCGGGTCATCGAAGGCCTGCACGACCGGCAGCGCTATTTCGTCCTCATCGCCACGGATACCGCAGGACGACAGGCGATCTCCCCCTCGCTGCGAACCGCCGTCTCGCGCCACAGTATCTATATGTGCACGGATATGCAAAATACGCTGGAATGCGGCGTGATGCGGGACCGGGCCGGGCACTGGACCTACGCCGGAATGCTCGGGAATTATGTAACCGGTTGGGACGCCCTGAATCTTGGGATTCTAGTTCCGGGCGATGAGATTATGCCGCAGGGATTGGACTATGTGGTAAACGGCTTTAACGGCGGCGCCGGGCAGATGGTGCACAGCGTCGATGGGAGCGAGTCATCGGTGGCGGCTCGGAACATCGCCTTCGGGAGCGGCGATGCTGTAATTCTGGACAACGATTTTCGGTACACGTTTGGGCCGCACGGCGAATCCGTTCCCACCCGGCTTGCCCGCAGCGCGGCGCGCTATCTCTCGTACACGATGCGGCTTTACTCGAGCAATCTGCTGCTGATCCGGCGAGAGACGACGTTTCTCAAGGATGTCAAGATGGCCGATGGGCCGTTCCCGGAGCTTCAAACGCTCTCGATCAGCGGACCGGACACTTCATTCAAGCATTTCGCTTATACCGGCCCCGGCGGCAACATGGTCACCGGCGACCGGCCTGCGGGAAACGCAGCGTGGTTGAAGCCGGCGGTGATCCCCGCGGGCGGATTCGTCGCGATGTACCCGGACTTCTATGGATCGGTCGCGGTCTTCCCGCTCTCTGGACCGGCTGAGGCTTCCGGAACCGGCGCGGGTTTCGCATTCGGATATGATCTCGCCGGACGCACAATCGCGGCCGGCAGCCGGTTTTCGCAGGAGTTCTTGGTGATGCGAGCGCCGTTTGGCGATAGCTCGGCGCGGTCCTTCGAGCGCGTTCAGTCCCTCTATGGGCTTAATGGCCCGCCCGCCTATCATCTAACGCTCGCGACCGGTCGCTTCATCGAGCACCGGTTCGCGCTCCACCTCCGGGCTGACCAGGGTTCCGCGCGATTCAAGCTCACCCCAGCGCCACTGCCCTCGGATCTTCCGCTGCAAATCGACGGTCTGCATGACCGGTGGATGACGGTGATGGTGGACGCGAAAACCGGGGCGTGGCGGCCGGTTGGGACTTTAGACGGTACCGCCTACGCCGGTATCGATCTGAATCACGGAGCCCGGGACATCTTTATAGGGCATCCGTTCATCTGCAGCCGGCCGGACCTGTTCCTCAGCCTTGTGCCATCGTCAAACGCCGGCCCCGGGTCCAAAACCATCGAGCTTGTCATTCACAATCCGCTGGACACCGCGGTGACCGCCGTCGTCCGGTCCAACCCCCGCTGCCCCGGCTTAAGACCGTGGATTATCCGGGTCACCATAACCGCCGGCTCGTCGATTCACCGGCGAGTCCCCACTTCGGGGCTGGCGACCGGCCGCTGGCTGGTTGACTGAGCGGGCCGTCGGGCGACGTGGGGATCCACCGGGCGGTTGGTTCAGCCCGCTTGCATCACGGCGTCCTCGCCGTCCGCTTGAAAGTCTTGTTCTGCTCAGTTTGCATCCCAGGTTGTCAGCCTATCTCCTTCTAACTCAAACAAGTAACACGAGAGATCATACTGGCCGTCCTTGATGTTTTCGATTCTGTGATCCGGCAGCACGCTCCACAGCCATTCCGGGTCATCGCTTTTTTCAAAGAGAGATTCGAAGAATTGCTCTTTTGATTCATAATCGAGTTTTGAGGCGATCTTAATGAATCGATATGCTCTGCCGTTCTTGATGGGCCACGAAGAATCCTGCCACGTCGGAACCGATGGCGTACAATAGGCAATCTCATTTGAAACCAGCTCAATATCGACGAGATCCGGGTCGAGGGCGGATTGGTCGATTTCGTTTGCAGAAATATCGAGTTCCGTCAGACGGCCGGCTCGCATACACGAAAAACAAATTGCATCTATCTCTTCCTCGCCGATAAAGTGTGCCCCGTCGAGACAGTCGGATGTTGTTTTGCAAAAGTGACATGCCTGTCCAGTGTCAGCCATATAGGCAAAAGCCCTTGGATTCTCGAACCACCTAAAACTCATGGCGTCCTCTTATTTTGCTGGAACAGGGAATCCCGCGGAGCGATTTGGCAATCCGGACGTGGCCGCGGAGTCAGTATATTCCGCTTTAGAGACAGCTCCCCCCTAACTCCGCTGTGACCGGACTGGGCAGGGGCCGCCGCCAGGTCATGTGAGAATCTGCGGACCCGGCGCGGCCAACGGGCCACCGCGATTGCCCCCAATTCGGACGCGGTGATCGGCGCGCCTTCTAATCCGATTCTATAGAATTCGGGGTTTCAGAAGGAATTCAAACTCTGCGACAATTTCTTCGATTCTCTTCTTCGAAAGTTGGCCTGCTTTCACTTTGAGATCCCTTTTGTCCACCGTCATCACCTGGGAAATGTTGACAACGCTGGATTTTGGGAGGTTCCCCTCCCCCTTGTTGAGCAGCACTTTTCCTGGGGCCGACGATAGCTTTAGATTCGATGTTAATGCGCAGACAACCACCGTGCTTATTTTGCTTTTGTTAAAGGCATCATTTTGGATCACCACAAAGGGATGACGGTAGCCCGGCTCGGACCCTGCTGGTTCGTCGAGCTTGAGCCAGAAAATGTCCCCCTGGCTGATCACCATTTTTCAACGATGTCCTTCATCCTCGTTTTTCCACCCTTGGTCAAAACCTCAGACTCAGAGTCCTGTTCACCGTAGACCGCGTTCAGTTTCTGAATGATCTCCAACGTCTCGCTGTGCTCTATCAGGTACTCAAGAGCCTGAGCAAAGAGCTGACTTCGAGAAATGCGGAGTTCTGTCGAGAGCTTTTCGGCCTTTTTAAGAAGCCCCTCATCAATGGAGATTGCAGTTTTCACGTATGAAATAATCTCCTCCTTTGACCCTCTCGAGCGGAGCACGGCATCGCACGCGCGCCGCAGCGAAACGCTCAACCGGGCGGCGCACAACAGCAAGGGGATGACCGCTGATCCGTTCGACTCGGCCGTCGTATTCCATACCAACAGCCCGGCGGCTAACGCAAAGAGCTAACGACTTCGAGCCAGCCGACCGACCGACGCGCAGTTCGCTCCACTGTAAGGACGGCCTTATCCTCGCCCATGGTGTACTTAACGAGGGCGTCGGTGAACTCGTCCATCGACCCCTCGGGCATCGTGCGCACGTTTCGGTCCGATGAATCAAGGTTGACCGGCGGCGGGTCCTGGAACTCGGCAAGCATCTCCTCCCGCATGAACTCCCGCAAGACTGCCTGCGAACTAACGATGATCGCACTGACCTTCTGCCGCAACTACTCACGGTCTGGCTGCCGCGCGTCGGTCTGAATCTCGGAGATGGCGTGAATGGGGAGCGCGGCACGGACGGACACCTCCTGCAATCTCATGCGATTCTCGACTATCCACCGTCCCGGAGCGTTCGCCCCATCATTCGTGGCGCATACTCGGTCATCTCCTTTCGTCTGACCATCCACAACGATCGGCCGGCTGGGGCGGCTGACATAGCCATCATGCGCGCGGTGGCGCGCCAGCGGTACGGTGTCCGAATGAATGGATTTGTTGGACGACCCGTCTGGAAGCAGTCAGATCCAGACCTGACCCAGTTCCGCGATTGGCCGCACCCGTTGAAACGTGTGATAGGTCAGCTTTGCTCCATCCACGTTCACTCTCATGTCGTTCGAGCCAACTATCGGCGCGGCCAGTTGCCGGCTGGCACCGATGAACTCGTAATATATATGTGTCCACCCAAAGACGCGCTCTCCGGTATCTGTGGCGAGACTGTAGTGGGCGACCACTTCCACATTCCCTGGCCCTTGCAGGAACGCCGTGAAGCTGTAGTGGTTAATGCGGGTAAGTTTGGGCAGGATGTTCCCGGGCGCGGTCTTGGTCGTAACGGCGATCTGAAAGTCGAGCCGATCCCTATGTTTGGCATACACGCCCTGGGCCTTTACGGCCGCGATCGCCACACCGGCTTCATTAAAGAGTGACGCGAGCCGATAAGTGCCCGGGCTTGTACGGTAGCCACCGTCGGACATCTCCATGAGGCCATAGGTCTTGCTCGCGTAGCGGCCACCGTTGTAGGGACTGGGACCCGGCCCAGAGCAGATGCATGGCACAATAATGCTACTCCAGTCCGCGGGGACTTCAGATACCTCGAGGTCCATATGCAACCCCTGGTCGCTGAGCTCACCCGTTCCGCTTATCACGATGGGCTTCCCATTCACCAAATTCTCCATGCGGTAGCCCACCGGGGTACCTTGCTGCTGACCCATCGTTTGTCTCCCTCCGTCTTGTCGTTTTGTTCTGCGGATCAATCCTACACTCGGCCGCGGCGTCTCGGTGCGACCAGGTGACACCCTTGGGCCGGCCCGCCGCGATGGCCTCCCCAGGCGCCGCGCGTTGCCTCGCGGGCGTCGCGCCGCGCGGGGCGGGATCTGATATTGATCGGCATACAGCCCCATCGCGCAACGCCTCGAAGCACGTCCGCCGGCCCATGAATTTCCGGCCGGGCACGGTCCTGATCCTCGCCGCCCTCCACGGCGTCGGGCACCGCCGCCACCAATTGGCCCTCCGGGCCTCGTTTAACGAGCAGTGAGGGTGTCGTCATTCCACTCCCTCGGCGTTCTGGTCATCCGTGACGCCAGACACCGTGCGATCTCGCGCACGGCTGCTCCACCTATGCAACTCCCCGCGATCTCTTATGCGCCCCGCACGCGTCCCCGTCAGTAACGCGTTCCCCGAGAGCAACATTGCTAAACAAGGCAACGTGCAGTAGCCTGCTCCCGGAGGGGAGGGCACGACCGATGCTCCCGACGATGCACGCCCGCGAGAACGGCCGGGCGGAAGGGACTGCCTTCGCCGTTACACCCGCGTTCGCGGGGCTCGAGCTGGCGGCGTCGATCCCATTTTGGCAGGCGCCTAGCCGAAAATGCACGCTCATACCGCGTGAGTAGTTACTGTTGATGGGCAGGTTACTGTACGCTCATGTACTCAGCGGGCCAGGGCAATCGCATCTTATTTGGGGGGTCCAGCCAGTACCATCTGTAGGTACCGATCGTCCCAACCAGCCTTTCGTCTCTTAACCTTAACGCCAACCTTGCGGCTGGTCTCCTGTTTAATCAGGTTGAGCGCAATCCGGCGCAGGGTCGCGAGGTTCTCTGCAGCGTGTCCGAGCCGAACGCGGCAGAGATCCTCGTTGAAACTGACATCCAGTGACCAGTGCACGACATTTTCAATGCCCCAGTGTCCCCGAGCAGCTCTGCTGAATCGCTCCACTCCACCGCTTAAACTGCTGATGTAATACTGCCGCTCGGTCGTAATCTTGCCGTTGACCTCCCGCTGCCTTATGATCATCCCAATCGTCTCGAGTCCGCTCCACTCCCGCTTGGGGTCCAACCAATTCATCAGAGCGTCGGCTTGCTTGGGACACTCCGCCTCCACCGTCGTGCATATCGGTACCAGGTAAGCCCGACGCTTTTCGATACGGCCGTGGTCCTTCTCCGACGTCTGCGTCACCTCATGAATCTGCCCCTTGAACTTTGCCTGCTCTTCCTCTGCAAAGAACTGCTCTATGTTGTGATGCAGGGTGGGGTGGTTCTCCTTGACAGGGAGTATATAGTCTCCCCCTTGCTCCACGATCTGCCGGGCAATCTCCTTCTGAGTTCCCATAGCGTCGATGGTCACAATGGCTCCGGCCACGTCCAACAACTGCAGTAGTGCGGGGATCGCCGTGATCTCATTACTCTTATCATTCACCTTGATCTGCCCTAATGTCAGGGAGTTCACTGCGCTCCAGGCAGAAACCATGTGGATGGCAGCTTTCCCGCTGGCCGTGTCAAAGGAATGACGCACGGTCTTGCCATCCAGCGCAATGAACTGGTCCGCCATCTCCCCCTCTGCCCGGAGTTCCTTTAGATATTCTTGCAGCGCCTCCACCCAGCGCATGAAACACTTGCCAAACTCCTCTGGGTCTAACAGCCCAAACACCCGGTTGAAGGTGTCATGGGAGGGTATCCCTCCGGGCAACTCCAATCTCTGCCTGAGCCACTCTTCCTTGCAGTGTCCGAATTCTTCCATCTCCACGAAGCTTTCTGCGCCACAAAGCATCGCACAGATGGCAATCACCAGAATCTCGTCCAGTTTGTGCCGACGAGTTCGCTCCATCCGAGGGTCTGGGATGCTGGAGAAGTGATGAGCCAGGGAAAGTGAGCCGTCCATTTGCGCCTCTCAGTGCAACGTTGGAGGGAAATCCTCCCCGCCATTGTGCCACAATGAGCCGGCTACAGTCATCCATTTTTAGATGCGATTGCCCTGCGGGCCCTCCATACCCGGCTTGTCCCGCGGCCACTGTTTTCGCGGCGCCCGGCGTTGGCAGAGCGGGGATTTCCGCGACAAGAGTATATGCCCAGATCGCCGCCGTCGTGCCCAAAAACGCGATCAGTGCGATTCGGCCCGGGCGCCACGCGGCGGACATATCTGGCTTATACGTGTGATGTACGACCGCCGCTGTTAGGAGTCCTAAAATGGTTCCTGATACCAGGAAGTATGGCAATAACTGGATGAAGAGTACGATGGCGATCGCCACCAAATTGACGAAGAACTGCCAGATCAATTCCGGATAGCGGAACTCACCGCGGTTGATGATGAACCAGGCTGTGCCCACAATCACCAGGCATCCCAACGTCGCCGCCATTCCCGCCACATTCGAAGCCGCGCCGATCATCGCTGAGACGCCGGTCATCGCGCGCTCATTGAGCGGGCGACCACGGGTGAGAACCCGGGCGTGCCAGGTGGAGACAATAGCGACGCCGGGAACGAAAAGCAGACTGATCCAGATCCACATTTCGAACGTCCATTTTACTGGTAGGACGGCTTGACCCATCAACGTGATAATGGTTGCCGCGAGCAGCATAGGCGCCAGCGCAATGTTGACCGCCGGCGCCAGAATCCGAGCACGCAGCCGCGCTTCGTTCATATTCTCTACCGGCATATTCTCTACCGGCTGTTCTTCGTGGCTCTTCATCATATCCTCGTATCCTCTCCCAACAGATATCTTACATTTAACCGAGTCACGGGCCTTAAGATCCGTTCCGCGGCACGGGTTCCATGACGCCTATTTTCGGCGCGGCAGGGATAATTCCTTGAAGGCGCCGACCCGCATCGGCAGGATTGCGGCGGCGAGACACGGAAAAGATCTCAAATGCGGCTTCGAATCAGGCTGTTCCGGGTTTAAGGAATGCGAAGTTTTCACGTTCTGATCATCGGTGGAGGAGTCATCGGGCTGACGCTGGCGTGGCGCATCCGGCAGGCCGGCGTCACCGTGGCGCTCCTGGAGCAGGGCGATTTGCCCGGGCTTGTTGGGTCTCGTTCAGGTTCTCCGGGCTGCAGCCATGACCGCGCCCCGGCCGGGCAGGCAACCTGGGCTTCAGCCGGGATGCTGTCACCGCTCGCCGAGCAGGCCTCCCGATCCCGGTTGGGCGAATTGGGAATGGAGAGCCTTCAGCTCTTTCCCGGCTACACGGCGGACCTGAGTCGGGATTCCGGCCTGGATATTATGCCGCGGAGCGATGGCGCGCTGCGTCCTGTGCTCCATCCGGAGGATGAACCACTGCTGAGGGAGTATCTCGACTGGCTTCGAGAGAAGGGGCTCCCCGCTCGCTGGCTCTCGCCGGATGAGACGGTGGTCAGAGCGCCGTTTGTAGGCGCCGTTCCCTCGCTGGAATCGCCTGCTGAGCAGTACATCCTGCCGCGCCAGCTCTTGAAGGCGCTCGTACGCGCGGCATGCAGCGTCGGAGTGGAACTGTTTTCCCATACCGCTCCGACCGGTTTTGTGACCTCCCGCCGCCGGCTGGAATCGGTTCATACGACCCGGGGTACGATGGCGGCTTTCGAAGTTGTTCTGGCCGCGGGGGCCTGGACCGCGGGTCTCGCGGCCCGTTTGGGGCTGCGGGTTCCCGTCCGGCCCGTGTACGGACAGCTTCTGCAGCTTCGAGGGCGCCCCCGGATGAGTCACGCCCTCTTCACCGCCGCCGGATTTCTATCACCGCGGCCCGGCGGCCGGCTGCTGATTGGCAGCACGGAGGAAGAGGTGGGCTTTCGCCACGGGCCGACGTCGGAAGGGATTCAGCGGCTCCTGGCGATGGCCGCCGCAGTGGCGCCTGAGACCGCGATGGCCCGATTGGAGAACGCGTGGGCGGGCCTTCGTCCGGGAACTCCCGATCATCTGCCAATTATCGGTCCGGCGCCAGGCTGGGAGAATCTAAGCCTTGCTACGGGACACTTCCGCAAAGGAATCTTGCTGGCGCCGCTCACGAGCCAGATCCTGGTCCCGTGGCTGCTGGGCCGATGCGAGCACCCGCAGATGAAATACCTCACCCTCGAACGGTTCGAGGGGCGATCGCGAGAATAAGGTTCTGTCTGATCGGGTATAAAGGGTCAGGTTATTGATATTGAGTCACTTCAGAATGGTACGGCGGAATGAGAATAAAACTGTTGAAGCGCGTGATGCGCGATGGAAGATTAGCCCTCGGCGTCAGTGCGGCGGTCATTATCGGGCGATTTGTGGTGGACCAGCTCGCAAAAGGCGCCGAAAAGGCGGCGCAGTCCGAAGAGCACGTGCAGGGCCAGGTTTCCCACCCCACTCGTCGGAAACTGCGCGCTTTCCGTGTCGCCCGGGCGATCGCTCATTTGCTGTAGTGCGATAGGTCTCCTGGCGACCTGTTCTTAACCCATCTGGGTGACGTTGCCGCCGGCTACGGGAAGATAGGCGCCGGTCACGAAGCTCGCGAGATCGCTGATGAAGAAGACGCAGGCGTTTCCGATTTCCGCCGCGCTGCCGTGCCGCCGGAGCGGGACATTCCGTGCATAGGCTTTTGAGCCTTCAGAGCCAGTATCCACGCGCTCATCGGCCATCCAGCCTGGAGCGATCATGTTTACCGTGATATTGTCCGGGCCAAGCTCGCATGCGAGGCATCGGGAGATGCCCACCATCGCCCCTTTGCCGGCCAGGTAGACGGACCAGCCGGCCGCGCCCATATTCCACTGCTCACTGACGATATTCACGATTCGCCCGCCTCCCTGCTCGCGCATCGCTGGTCGCACCGCTTTTATAGTATTCACCACGGCCCGGCAGCCAAAGTCAAAAGAGTTGGCGTAATCGTCCAGCGTGACATCTTCGAGCGATCCTGCTTGCCGGCCGCCAATTGCATTGTTGACCAGGCCATCGATGCGGCCAAAGCGGGCGATGGCGCGATCAACCAGGGCTTTCACCGCTGCGGGATCACGCACGTCGGCGCCCATCGCCTCCGCCTCAGATCCCTTTTCAAGAAGCTCCGCCGCCAGTTTCTCGGCCTTCTCTTTCCGGGTCGAATAATGAACAACGAGGCCGGCCCCCTCACGCGCCAGCACCCTGCACGTTGCAGAACCAATCCCGCCCGAAGCTCCCGTTACCAGCACGACCTTCCCCGATAATAACATGGCTAGCCTTCCCAATAAAAACGGGATCGAGGCGCGAGGTACTAGGCGCGCTCCCGCTGCAGACCCGGTTGAAACGGTATTCGGTATGTGAGTGTGTGGGTATGTGGGTGTGGGTATGTGGACCATATGCCGCCCGGCTGCCGATCCCGTTGAAACCGGGCCCTTCGCGCGCGAAACTGCGCAGATTACCGAGTCGAGGCTTCAGACCCCACCCACACACGCACACGCCGTCTCACATACTCACCCAATCACTCACGCACAGACCCTCTCACATACTCACACACCCACATACTCACCCTCTCACCATCGCCCCGTCCTGCGTCCCCGCCTCACCTCTTCGTTACTCGTTCCGATGCGGTCGCCCACGCTTGTTCGGCGAGACGCTTCATCACCAGGCTCTGTTCCCAGCGATCGCTGAACTCGGAGCCATCCGGGAGTGTGAGGGCGTAGCGCGGGGGTCCCAGTTCGGGAGCGAACGGGAAGATGTCGCCCGGCCCGGCGCCCTGCAGCCAAAATTCCATCGCCGCAGACCAGAGCTGCACGAAAAACTGGGTGGTATCTCCCGTTCCGTCGCCCACGTCAACCTGAACCGCCTCACCGTTGGAAATGCGGCCGTGCGCGTGTGACGCGCGTTGGAGGACCGGCAGCATCCGCTCCAGCGCGCCCTCGCCCTCCCAGCCGTAGAATTCGCCCACCACCACAAAGTGGGAGAGGTCTGCGGTAAAGCGGATGTCCGGGATTCGCTCGATTAACTGGAGAGTCTGAGGAATGTTCTCGGTGAAATTATTGCGGTGAGTCTCAACAAAGAGTGGAATGCCTTTGTCGTTTGCGATCTTCCGGCCCTCTCGAACGAGACTCTCCACGTGATCGAGCGGCGTAAAGGCGTTGCAAGGCTGTGCAAAAACGAAGTCCGCTCGCAGCCGTTGGGCCTGATCGACGGTTCGGCTCACATCTTCAGGCTTGAATGGGCGATGGCCAAGGACGAGGCGAAGGTCATGACGCCGCAGCGCCTCAGATACCTCGCGTTCCGTGTTCTCATTGAGCCAGCACTCGACCGCCTCGAACCCCGCGGCCTTAACCCGCTCAAACTTCTCATCCAGGGTCCACTCCGATCCGTTCATCGGCAGCTTCAATAGACCCCAGAGGGAATGCTGCAGCCGCAAGCGCGGCGGTTTGTCACTTCCATCGTTGTATCGATCATGGGCAGGCACGAGTCGTCTCCCTCTACGTAGGACCCTCGCGGCGCGCGAATCGCGCGCCGCGGGCATCAATTCAGGTCTTTTCGCCCCGGGGCGCCAGCATTCCTTTTACTTTTTCTCCACCTGTCTCTGTTAGGAATAATCTCACCGTTGGTAATATCCGGTGAGTAGGTCGGGAAGCGCTCGGCCGACGAACCTCGCAGAGATCGTTTCGGATCACTATTATGGAAACCTGCCGTGCGGTGACGGCGTCCCATAATATAGCAAGGGCGCATTCCGCCCGGTCTCGCAATCGATTGCGGTCAGAAGACTTTCATGACGATACAGGCTGAAATGAAGCACGGATCGGCTCAACACGAGTCGCTCACGATAGCGCGAGAGGGATTTCGAGGCACGTTCGGACAGAAGTCCGCGGCGTTCAAATCCGATCGGATCTGGTCGGCCTTCCGCGAGCGGGGCAGTCTGCTCTGGCTGGATACCGGCGATGTTAGAGAAGCTTGCGGAATCTGGTCCCGCGAGTTTACACATCTTACGACCAATACGAGCCTGGTGAACCGTGAGGCGCAGACGGGCGCCTTTGATTCGCTGATTCCGGTGGCGGCTGCCCGGCTTCGAGAGGCCGATCCGGATATCGATCGCGAGACGCTCGTCAGAGAGATCGGCTTTATCATCAACTGCCGGGTGGCTCTCCGGCTGGTTGAGGCGCTGGACGCCTTTGTGAGCGTAGGGCTGCATCCCGCGGTGGCGAATGATACGGTGGCGGCGGTGGAGCTCGCCCGGCGATACCACGCGGTCTGCCCCGAGCGGTTTACCGTGAAGGTACCGCAGACACCCGCTGGTTACCTGAGCGTGAGGCAGCTCGCGCGGGAAGGGATTCCCGTCAACTTTACGATGGGATTCTCCGCGCGGCAGAACTATCTGGCCGCGATTATCTCACGCCCGCAATTTGTGAATCTGTTTTTGGGCCGGCTCACGGCTTTTGCGGCGGAAAACGGCCTCTCCAACGGCAAAAACGTGGGCGAGAAGGCCGCCCTCGCAACCCAGCTTGCGCTCTGGCGCCTCCGGGAACAAACGGGCGGTATAGGTCCCCGTTTGATCGGCGCGAGTGTGCGAGATCCTCAACAGGCGATTAATCTGGCAGGTATCGATGGTCTAACCATCCCTCCGCGAGTTGCCCACGCCCTCCACGAACATCTTCTCAGGAATCCCGTCGCACTCCCCTGCTGCGCACAGCAGGCGTACGACGTGAAGCTCCTTTCGGGCGTTAAATTGGAGAATACCGGACTTTCCACACTGTGGACAATTCCCGAGGACTTCTGCCGTGTGGTGAAGCGGCTTGCCGGGGACCGCGACGCTCTTTCTTCTCCCGAACATTTCGTCGATTATTTTGCAGCTAACGGATACGGCGATCTCTTCCGGCACTGGACTCCCGGTGAAAGAGAGCTGATCCGTCACGACGGCAAGATTCCGCAGTACGCTCGCTGGCAGTATGGCCTTCGGTCCGGCGCCCTCGGCCTGGACGATATCATGACCACCAGCGCCCTCGAATCTTTTGCGCAGGATCAGCAGCAGTTGGATTGCCGCATACGGGCGGTGATAGACACATAAGCGCAGCGTCGCGGCGGACGCATGAACGCAAGCCGCTCCTCCCGTTCTCAGAACCCCATCCACGCGCTACTTCAGCGCCCCCGCGACCATCGTCTCGTGAATCTGGTCGCGGAATACCCAGTAGAGGATCATCACCGGCGCCATGACGATCACGAGCGCGGCGAAAAGAGCGCCCCAGTCGCTCTGATAGTGCTCCACCATCACCAGGTTGGCGATTCCCAGGGGCAGCGTGCGGAGATCCTCGCTGACAACGATAACCAGCGCCAGCGGGTACTCATTCCAGAGACCGATAGCGTTAAAAATGCCGACCACCACCAGTCCTGGTTTCGCCAGCGGCAGCATCACCCGCCAGAACGCCTGGGCCGAACCACAGCCATCGATCAACGCGGCGTCCAGCAGCTCTTGAGGAAGCGTTTGAAAAAAACCGGTCATCACGAAAATGGTAAACGGCAGCGAATAGGCCGCGTAGACCAGGATCAGGCCGGTTCGAGTATCCAGCAGGTCGAGATGAAGCAAAAGAAAGAAGAGCGGCACGATCGTAAGAAACAACGGGAACATCATTCCGGCCAAAAAGATCGTGTAGAGCGCCCGTGCGCCCCGGAATGGGTATCGAGCGAAGACATACGCCGCCATCGATCCGCATGGCAGCAGAATCACAAGCGTCACGAGCGTCACGATGAGGCTGTTCACAAAGTAGCGTGCGATTCCGGCCTCATTCCACGCGCGGACAAAGTTGTCCCACCTCAGCGCGTGCGGAAGACCCCAGGGCGAGGCAAAAATCTCCGGTCCCGATTTGAGTGACGTGAGCAGCATCCAGACAATGGGTAATATCACCGAGAGCGCGAAGAACGCCAGTCCCAGCCCGGTGAGCGCGCGGCGAATCATTTTCGGCTCTCCTGCGGATTCCGGCCGAAAACGCCAAGAATCACGCCGCTGATCGCCATCACGATCACTAGATTCGCGATCGCGAGCGCCGTGGCGTACCCAAAGTCGCTGTTGGTGAACGCCTGCTCGTACAGGTAGGTCAACATCACTTCGGTATGGCGATCCGGGCCGCCTGCGGTCATGAGAAATACGAGAGCGAAGATGTTCAGTGTGCTGATCGCGAGATAGATAATGGCGACTCTTAACACGGCCCAGAGCATGGGCAGCGTAATTCGTCGAAGCAGAGTCAAGCCTTCCGCGCCATCCAACCGGGCAGCCTCAAGCACCTCACCCGGAATCGTCTGGATGCCCGCTGAGAGGAGCATGGTGTAGAACCCGAGCGCCTGCCAGATATAGGCGATGGCGACCGCTGCCAGCGCGGTGGAGGAGTTTCCCAGCCAGGCGATGGTATGAGCGCCGATGTGCAGCTCACGCAGCGCCCCGTTGAGCAGCCCGAATGTTGGATTATAAATGAACGTCCAGAGGATCGCCACCACCACCAGCGACATCACCTGCGGGAAGAGATAGACGCTCCGGAGGAGTTTCCCACGGGATCGCATGGCGTGGGCAATCGCGAGCGCAAGGATAATAATGACGCCGCCGGCAAAGATGAGTAGGATGAGATTGTGCCCCAACGCATCCCAGAACACCGGGTCACCAAAGAGCCGCCGGAAATTCTCCGTCCCCACAAAGACCCGGTGTTCCGAGACCCCTCGCCAGCGGTATAGCGAGAAGACGAGCGCCTGCCCGAGCGGCAGCAGCACGAATACGCCGTAGAGCGTCGATGCGGGAAGCAGGAATAACAGGATGAATAAGGCACGCTGCCGGGCCTGCGTCTTGCGCTTAAACAATACTTTCCCCCGAGAGCCGGTACCAGGCGCGACATGCCGGACGCCGGATTGGAGCCTGAACCATCTCCGTCACAAACGCTCGCGAACGGTCGCCAACTCAATGTTTCTCTGCGCGGAGACAGAACCCTTTCCGCGCGTCGCTCTGCGGTCGTTTTACATGGATCGATTAGAATTGATATAATCACTTTGTCAAACACTTATTTTAGGAGGAATGCATTGCCGCTGATTGATCCGCTGCCCCCCGCATTAGAAAAGGCGCTGGAGGCAAATGGAAGCAGCAACGGGAACCTGGCCATCGCGATTTCGACGGATCTTAATCCCGATGGAACCTTTGGTGAAGAGTGGCTGGTGGTCACTCGGGACCGCATGATGGTCTACGAGCCAGACAGCGGTCATCCCCGTCCGCGCTTGGAAATCTCGCTCGCAGATATACGATCGCCGCACACCGATCTGCTGGTCGGTGGCGCCGCTCTTGAAGCCACGGTCGATGGCCGCGCCATCGAGCTGGTGCGGTACAGCAACGCCCGGATGGGCCAGTTTCGGAAAGTCGCGCGCTATCTCGGCGAAGTAGCAAAGTATAACGAGGCGGTCGAGAAGGGTGAGGATCTTCCCGATGAGCCGACGATCGATGAGACCGTTGAAGAGAGCAAGCGATGCCCGACCTGTAATCTGCCGCTCGGGGAGGGTAAAGTCTGTCCGGCCTGTCTGAACAAGCGCAAGGTGATGCTGCGTCTGCTCGGCTACCTCGCTCCCTACTGGAAGCAAACGGTCACGGTGTGGGCGCTGATGATCTTCGGCACGGTATTGGGCCTGATCACGCCGTATCTCAACAAGCCTCTTTTCGACCAGGTCCTCGCGCCCCGGCATCCTGCTTCCACCGCTCACCGTCTTGATCTACTCGGCTGGCTGGTGCTGGCGCTGTTGGGCACTCAGGTCCTGGGGCAGATCGTCGGCATATCTCGGGGCCGGTTGATGGCCTGGCTGGGCGCCAGTCTATCGCACGATCTGCGCACCAAGCTCTACCAGCATTTGCAGCTTCTTTCGTTGGGGTTCTTCGATAAGCGTCAGACCGGCGCAATCATGACGCGTGTCTCCCAGGATACGCAGTCACTCAACGACGTGCTCACGAATGGCGCTCAGTTCCTCGTTGTCAACACGCTCAGCCTTGTCGGAATCACCGGCGTCATGCTGGCGATGAACTGGCGCCTGACGTTGATGATCCTCGTGCCGGCGCCATTGGTCGTATACCTGTCGCACCGGTTCTGGCGCCGGATACGGACCCTGTATCGGCGCAACTGGCACTACCGTCAGCTTCTCAGCGCCTCGCTGAACGACAGCCTTTCAGGCGTTCGAGTGGTGAAAGCGTTCGCCCAGGAGCAGCAGGAGATCAACCGTTTCCAGGCTCGCAGCTTCGATTTTTTCCAGGCCGGTTGGGACACTCAGCGGACAACGACGACTTTCTTCCCAATTCTGGGATTTGTCATGGGAACCGGCACGCTGATCGTCTGGTACTTCGGCGGGCGACAGGTCGTGGGGCGGTCGATGACGCTCGGCACACTCACAATGTTCATGAGTTATCTGGGCATGTTTTATGGTCCAATGCAGTTCATGACCCAGATTACCGACTGGATCTCCCGTTCTCTGACGTCGGCTGAACGGGTCTTTGAGATTTTGGATCAGGAACCCGACGTTGAGGATGCCGAAGACGCCGTGCCGATGCCTGATATTGTGGGGCATGTTCAGTTCGACCACGTCACCTTCGGTTACGATGTCCATAAGCCGGTGCTGAATGACGTCAGTCTGGACGTACAGCCGGGCGAAATGATCGGGTTCGTGGGGCACAGCGGCGCTGGAAAGAGCACTACTATCAACCTGATCTGCCGGTTCTACGATCCGCAGCAGGGCGCGCTGTTGATTGACGGCGTTCCCGCGCCGAGGATCAGTCAGCAGGACCTTCGGTCGCAAATCGGGGTCGTTCTGCAGGATACGTTTCTATTCAACGGCACGATTGCCGAGAATATCAGTTATGCGCGTCCCGGTTCCACACTGGAAGAGATCATGGCGGCGGCGAAGGCCGCGAACGCCCATGACTTCATCGTCTCCAAGGCCGATGGCTACGATACCCAGGTCGGGGAGCGCGGACAGTCGCTTTCCGGTGGCGAGCGACAGCGTATCTCGATTGCCCGGGCGATTCTGCATAATCCCCGCATCCTGATCCTCGACGAGGCGACTTCTTCGGTTGATACCGATACCGAAAAGCAGATCCAGGACGCCATCGCCCGGCTTGTCAAAGGACGTACGACCTTTGCCATCGCGCACCGTCTCAGCACGCTCCGGAACGCCGACCGCCTCGTTGTCCTGAAGGGCGGCAAAATCGAGGAAGTCGGCACTCATGACGAGCTGATCGAGAAGAAGGGTGAATTCTTCCGACTGGTGGAGATGCAGCAGGAAATGTCGCGAATCAAGGCGGTCGCGCGGTAAGAGCGTGCGCTGGCGCGAGGACGGAGGACGGAGGATGGAGGAACACGCCCCCGCGCCCCGCGTCTGCTTTATGGAAAGTTGAGGGATGAACATTGTACGACGGGGGATGGCGGGGCGGCGGTGGACGTTTTGGGTCAGGTGGGCCGCGGCGGTTTTCTCACGAAGCAGGAGTGAGCGAAGCGGAGGCAGCCGTGTATCAACGGCCGGCGTCGGTCACGACGGAGGAAGCGACCGATCTACGCTATATACCGGCCGACACCATTAAGTTCGAGAGGCATGGCGCCAGTCTACGCCTCCACGACACTGACTTCTGTTATCTCAGGGTCACGGTTCTCCGGGCGTTCCCGCTCTCCGAACCCGACCGTTATCTCAGCGTTCGGGATGGCGATAATAGAGAGATCGGAATCATTCGTGAGCCGGATCAGCTCGATTCTGAGAGTCGGCAGTTGGTGATGGATGAGCTCAGGCGGCGGTACCTCGTGCCGGTCATTCTCCGCGTCAGGAACGCTCGAGATCGCTTCGGAACCATCGATTGGGAAGTGGATACTGACCGCGGTCCGAGGAGTTTTACCACGCGCAACCTCCGTGACAATACCACCCGTCCATCGCCAGGGCGATATATTCTGACCGACGCCGATGGTAATCGCTTCGACGTCCCTGCCCTCGATGATCTCGATTCTGCCAGCCAGGTGTACTTGCTGAGACATCTGTAATCACCGGCGCAGCCAGCCGGGCGCCCCAAGGGAATGGCGGGGTTTACGGTTCAACCCCCGCAGCCTCTAACCGGGCGAACAGCGATTCTTCCTGCGCGGTCGTGAGGTTCACCAGCGGTGGACGCACATTCATGCGCTGGATGCCGCGCCGTGTCAGCGCAGACTTTTGGACGGCGACGAACGGATAGGACATCACGATCTCAATCGCGGTGTCCAACCGCTGCTGCGCGGCTTCGACGTCGCCGCCGGCAAGATGCGCTCGTTTGACGCCCATTACCAGGTGCGGAAAAGCGTTCGCCGTGCCTGAAATGGATCCCACCGCGCCGGCGGCAAGACTCCGCGCCATCAACCGGTCGTTGCCCGGAAGTATCTTGAGACTTGGCCAACCTGCCAGGAGTGACCGGGTCCGATCCCAATCGCCCGAGCTGTCCTTGACGCCCGCCAATATCGGGCGCCCGTGGAGAAGCGCCAGTACTTCGTCGGTGATGGGGACCGCCGAGATCTGTGGAATACTGTAGAGCAGCACCGGAATCCGGGCCGCGTCCATCACTCGAGAAAAATAATCGGCAACGCCTTGCGCTGAGGGATTCTTGAAATAAAATGGCGGCAGCGCGAGGGCCGCGTCGGCGCCTACCGTGCCGGCATGACGGGTGAGGTCAATCGCGTCGGTGATGCTGGCTGCGCCCGTACCTGCGATTATGATCAGATCGGCCGCAATGGTTGGTCGCAGCCGGATCACGTTCTCGAGCAGCAGCTTCCGCTCGCCGAGAGAGAGAGACGGTCCTTCGCCGTTCGTTCCGGCGACCACCACGCCCTCGATTCCAGCGGCGGCCTGGTATTCTAAGTACGCTGGCAGCGCGTCTAACATCAGCGCGCCCGCCGCGTCGAACGGCGTCACTATCGCCGTCATCACTCCACAAAGCTCTTTCATCTCGTCTCCTTCTGGAATCTTTGATTCCAGAGATCGTGATTCAGACCGTTCCGCGCGGCGCAGGAAGCGGCCGCTTCAAAAGCTGGGCGCGAAGCTGCCGCGCAATATCGCCTGCCAGTCCAGGGGCGTCTTCAATATCCCCGTCGATGCGGGCGCGGGCGATGGTGGCGCCGGTAAACCGGTCGAAAGCTTCTACTTGCAGCCCGAGCCGGCCTCCCCGGGACTCCGGAATCGCTCGCAGGCCAAGCTGCCGCTCTCCCATCCCGATCTGGCGGGCCGTGGGCGCCATAACGTCGAGGAGCGCCGCCCGGGCGCGGGCCGGCAGCGCCTGGCTCTCGGGTCCGGACCGCTCCAACACGACGTATCGCCGCTTTCGCTCCCGCCGCCACTGGCTCAAGCTAACGGCGCAGGAGCAGAGCCCGGTCCAGATACCCGCCGCGGTAATTGCTACGAGGCTGTAACCCCAGAACGCCTCATGCCCCATGCCAGCAAAAACCAGGCCCAGCGTGAACAAGATGCTAAGCGCGCTCAAGCTCACCGCCAGCGGGCTGAAAGGCGCACGCCGGCGGCGCGCCGAGAACGCCATCACAAGCGCCAGCATCCACGGCAGAAGGATGAGCGGGCTGTGCATGGACGTCATCGCCATGGTCACAACCGCCCACATCGCCATTGCCATCAGTCCGGACCATGCGGGGATAAGCCACCAGGCGGGCAGGACCGACGGTTTCCAGATAGTAACTCCACCGGGCGCCGCCGCAGCCGGAACGTTTGACGCCATGGCGGCCGGTGGTCCCATCTGCACGAGCGTTCGTCGGAACGAGGAATTCGTCTCGGTCGGCGATCTGAACGCCGGGCCGGCCAGCGCAGAAAATGGTTCGGCTGAATGCGCAGGTTCCATCCCCGCGTTCACGGCGATTTCCTCGACAGCTCTTCTCAAGGACTGCAGCGCTTCGGCAGCGGAAGAGAACCGTGCCGCAGGATCCTTCGCCGCGCATCGCTGAATCCAGGTCCGAATGACAGCGGGAACCGAATCGAGCTGCGGGGAAAGCGGTTCGTGGATCTGCCGGCGCATCGCCCCGATGTCGCTCCCGGCGTGATAGGGTTTCTCTCGGCCCAGAAGATACCAGAGCAGAATTCCCACGGAATAGACGTCACTTCGCGCATCCCCCGGTTCCCCTCGAGCCTGCTCCGGGGATCGGAATTCCGCGGCGCTCACCGTCCGGAGGCCGGTTGGCTCATTTATCGCGTCCGGCGTGAGTAGAGATGCGGATTTTAATTCACCCGGCGATCGTGCCGCGCCGAAATCCGTAAGAGTCACGTGACCCGATCGATCGACGAGAATGTTTTCCGGTTTCAGATTAAGATGCGCCACACCCTGCCCATGGGCGTAGACCAGCGCCTTCAGCGCCTGAGATAGGATGCGGGCAGCGGGAATAGGCGCTATCGGCAGGCTCAGCTCGCTCAGCGCGACGCCGGGCAGCAGCTCCATCGCCATGTAATACTGGCCCTCTGCGCTGCCCGTGTCGAAAACGGTGACGACGTGGGGATGGCGGAGGGAGGCCGCGGTGATCGCTTCGCGCTGGAATCGCTCCAGCCGTTCCTTATTGCTCGCGATGTAATCGTGCAGAACCTTGAGCGCCACGGGGCGATCCAGCGCCTGCTGCCGGGCGCGATAAACGTCTGCGACCGGTCCACGCCCGATCAGCTCCTCGATCTGGTAAACACCCAGAGACGCGCCCGCCTGTATCTCTGCAGACAAATCAATTCCTCCGTTCGTACTCGCACAGCGACCGAAAACCTCTCGAAACCGGCGGCCTACTCGCGAGGTGTGCGCCGCTGGCGGGAGGCGATGACGCGATCGATCTCCCTCTTTTGCTCCCTGTCGGCAATAGCGTCCCGCTTCTCGTACTCCCGCTTCCCGCGTCCCAGACCAAGGGTGATCTTGGCATATCCATTTTGGAGGAAAACGTCAAGCGGAATGAGCGTCAGCCCTTTGGTCTGCGTTTTGCCGAACAGGCGCGCGATTTCCGCCCGGTGCAGCAAAAGCTTGCGAGAACGCCGCGGCTCAACGTTGTAACGATTGCCCTGCGTGTACTCCGGGACGTGCATATTATGAAGCCAGACCTCGCCATTCTCCACCCGCGCAAAGGCGTCTTTGAGATTCGCGCGACCGGCCCGGATTGACTTCACCTCCGTGCCCGTGAGGACCAGGCCGGCCTCATACGTCTCCTCAAAATCGTAGTCGTGCCGGGCTTGCCGGTTGCTCGCTACGAACTTCTTGCCGCTATGACCATCGCTCATCTTGAGTTTCCGTTCCTGTTCTCGGGGTTCTCCCGAATGCGACCGGCGCCGGCGAGCGCTCCGCAGGGCCGATGAACGGCGCAAGAGCGCATCGGGTTAGACCTTCAGCCGCCATCCCCCGCGGCCGTCCTCTTCGACCGGGCCTATGGGTGTTCGCACATCGTGCGCTGTGAGCAGCAGCCAGTCGTTCTCACAGGCGTCCTGGAGCAGCTTGAGCTTGCGCTGCATGTTTTCGTAGGGGTTCTGATCGAACGCCGTGTTATACGGACCCCGCGTATGAGACCATGTCGGCAGCAGATCGCCGGTGTAGATAGCGCGGCCGTTCTGACCGATAAGGTGTACGATCTGGTGATGCGGTGTATGCCCTGGCGCCACCTCCACGTAGACACCCGGCAGTACCTGTCCGCTTCCATTGAGCAGATCCAGCCGGCCGGATTCAGCGAGCGGCTGCAGGTTTTCGGGAAGGTAACTCGCGCGCATCGTGCTCCGGTTAGCCCTGGCGTCTTCCCATTCTCCTCGCTGCGCCACGCAGCGGGCGTTGGGGAAGGTGGGCCGGGGCAGCCCATCCGGTCCAAGCTCCGATGCGCCGCCCGCGTGGTCCATGTGGAGATGACTCAATAATACGACGTCCACCCGGTCCGTAGTAATCCCAATTCCCTCGAGCCCCGCACGAATCGAGGCGCCCGGTTCGAGACCGAAGATGTCGCTGTCCGCTGCGTCCAGTTTATCGCCCACGCCGGTGTCAATTACCAGAGTTTGCCCGGCAGTGCGAACTACGACACAGTTCGCGTCCAGCGCCATCCGATTCCTCTCGTCGGGCGGATCGTGCCGCTCCCAGAGTGCACGGGGAATGATCCCGAACACGCTGCCGCCATCGAGCTTGAAGCGGCCGCCGCTCACCACACAAAACTCCAGACCACCGAGGTCGATCCATTTTGTTTCTGCTGCCAATCGGGTCTCCTATTCCATTTCAAAGGGCATTTCGATTATCCGCTTCATTCAGCTTCAGCCGGTCCAGGTCAAATCCAGGAGCACGTCTTCGATCAAAAGCTGTGTATTTACGTTGCGTCGCAGCAAATCCTGCGCGCTCATGATGTGAGTGAGCGCCCGGCGCCAATCCGCCGAAGCGCGTGACTTCGCCAGACGAGCCAGCGAATCCTTGCGGTCCAGGTTGACCACCAGGTCCTCCCCGCCTTCCAGATGCAGCACCATTAAATCCCGGACGATCGTCGCTATCTCCTCAAACAGCATCTGAAGCTGGATGCGACCGGCCACGCGGTCCGAAGCGCTCTCCTGAGCGCCGCCCCCCAATGCGTCAATCATCACCGGGACCTTCTGGCACTGTTCCCGAAGCGGGATCGCGCTCCGGAGCGCGCCGAGAGGATCGCCGCTGATCGCCTGTTCTATCATATCCAGCAAGCGCGTCCGGGCTTCACGCCATCCCGGATCACGGGCAAGGCGAATGGCGACTCCAACACGGCCCTGCGAAAGCGCTGCAGTGACACGCGCCTCTTCCGGCGTGAGCCCGAAGAGCTCCCGGAGTCGCAGCTCGATCAACGCCCGCGGGGCGAGTCCGAAGGGAATCACCTGGCAGCGAGATTGGATGGTCGGCAGCAGCGATTCAGCGCTTTCGGCGCAGAGTATAATCGTCGAAAGCGCCGGCGGCTCCTCAAGGCTTTTCAGCAGCGCGTTCTGCGCCTGCTCATTCATCGCTTCGGCCGGTGTAACGATAAAGACTTTACGCCGTCCAACCGAGGGAGAAAGACTGATCATCCGGTTCATCTCCCGGACCTGGTCGATCAGGATTTCAACGCTTGGCCGGCGGCCGGCGCCCTCCGATTCTATCAGAGACGGACGCACCAGATGGATATCGGGATGGGAGCCTGCGTCGCTCTGACGGCAGGCGGGGCAGATTTCACAGGAGTCACCTGCGCCCATCATCGGCCCGGCCTCATCGCAGTTCAACGCCTTCGCTAATGCCCTCGCCGTCGCCGTTTTACCCACGCCGGCGGGACCGGCAAAGAGGTAGGCGTGACCCAGCGCCGCGTTCGCAATCGCCTTGCGAAGCCGCGCAATCGCCGCATCCTGGCCGATCATGGTGGAGAGTCGAGGCATGAATCCGATCCATTTCGCCGTTTCACGGGTCTAATGTTCGTGGACCGTTCGCGGGTCTGGTCATAATATGGGAAGTGTGAGTCGAAAAAAGCAGTTCTCACGCCCGTATATGATATAATACCAGAGTATCGGCGGGAGTTTCCTGCCGGTGCGACAAACGGGCCTCGCATTTCCAGGCGCCCGGGGCCGATATATGAACCGGCGCGGCGCCCGGCCCAGCCTCCTCGTGGCTGGCACGGAGTATGAATTTGAATCGA
Organism: Armatimonadota bacterium; assembly: GCA_035686845.1. Classification (GTDB taxonomy): domain Bacteria; phylum Armatimonadota; class DASRZA01; order DASRZA01; family DASRZA01; genus DASRZA01. Next base: position 55,083 of record DASRZA010000078.1, read on the forward strand.
TATGGCATAACCAAGATCATCCCGGTCGTGCTTCTGCTCGGCTTGCTGGTGTGGTTTGCTCACGCGCACTTCGCAGTGACCGAGCGCTCCAAACCCTTCACAGATCTAATCGCCATGATCCAGGCGGGCAAGGTCGCGGAGGTGGATCTTTCGGCCGACCGCGCGTCCTTCATCGACACCTCGAAGCAGCATTACTATTCGACGCTGAACAC
>DASRZA010000079.1:0-16450 GCA_035686845.1 Armatimonadota bacterium
CGCGGTCTGGAGCGCCGGCTGATCGCCGAAAAGCGCGTTCACCCATGCCGACCACGGACCATCCGGCGCCCCATCATCGAGTCCCCGGGCCACGACTTCGCAGGAATCTCGCCAGATTCCCAGGAGGGTTCGGGCTGGAACGTAGGGTAATCCGTCCTGGTCTCGACGGATCAGCCGGTCGGCATCGCCGCGGCGCCCGGCTCCCAGGCCCACGTGCCAGTCGGACTCCATCGACAGGGTCAGACTGAGCGGTACCAGGGTCTCAGCCATGGGTCTCTCCTCGCTGTGTCATGAACGCTGCGGCCTCCATGGCGTCGAGGAAGCCGGTGGTGTAGGACTTCTCATCCTTCCAGAATAAGGAGTGATTGTCGCCCTCCAGCCGTTTCAGCAATTTTGGTGAGTACCGCGCCCTGATCAGCGCATAGCGCGCGTCTGCTGCAGACCGGCCCAGGAACAGGCCGGCGCGGAGATCATGAAACTGGCTGGAGGGAAGGGCCGGGCGATCGTCCTCATCGGATTCGGTAATCGCATCGATCCGACCCACCAGATCGTCCCAATGGCGGCGCCTCCTCCAGTGCGCGCCGGTGGCATCTTCGAGCTGCTCAATGGGGGTGACAATGTAGGGGCCGCCATAGAGCCGGGCGTCGCCCACCGTAAGCCGCTCCCGGATCGCGCGCAATTCCACAGCGCTGGCATCGTAGACCACATAGAAATCCAGGGCAGAGCAGGGATACGGACGATCTCTTCCGGCCGGCCCTGTTTTGAGCCCGCGGATCTCCTGCTTGACCTTTTTCGCCGACTTGATCAGATCCTCCGCTAAGGAATAGGCCGTGGAGAACGGGAAGTGGGGTTTGATGATGGCGATGCCGGCACAGGCCGAAAGGCGGCCAATCCCGAAAGCCTGCTTCGCGATGTCCAGGATGACGCGGTGGCTGGTGGACCGCTCCTCGTACTCCTTCAGATAGGTCTGCGTGAACCGGAGCGCTCGCTCCCCGCTGCATACCACTGTCAGGTCGTCTCCGCCGAGGATGAGAGGCACGACAGGAGACAGCTCGACACCGTTATTCCCACGCGGCGCAGGGTCCCAGACAGCCGCCAGCGCCGCTGCGAAGGCGCCCACCGTGCATTGATCGACAGCCACCGAGAAGCAGCGCAGGGTTTCCACATAGCGGCGATTGAACTCCGCGGGAGTGCCGTTTCGATCAACATATTTGTGGAAGGCCAGGAAGATCTGCCCCAGGCCATTGCCGTCTGCGTGGACGATGGCAAGCCAGTTTCCCGGGATCTTATCCAGTTCTTCAGGAAACTCAATGTTATCAAAGCGGCTCGGGTTGTCCCGCGCGTCGGCGTCGCGGAGAGTCTGCTTCAGGCGTTTGTACGCATTTTTGCGGACGGACTGCTTGCTCCAGGCCAGGGCGGAGACCGCGATGTCCTCTTCGCGCTCATCGCCCTCCCTGGCATCCAGGTCCTTCACCGTACCGGTGGCGGGAAGACCGCTGAAGGCGCACGGGGCGGCGATAGGGATGCGTCGGCTCCGCCGAAGCGGAGAGGGAAGATAGGCGTGGGCCTCCTGGTGGGTGCGGTACAGCACTGGGACAGGGCCGACGAACCGGGAGTTGTCTCCTTCGCCCTTCGTCTCCGCGACGGGCACCGAGTCCCAGTCGAAATTGTCGCCCACCGCCCCAGAGAGGTCGAGACCGGGAGCGTCCCGCGCGGCCCTCAGCGCCGCGTACTGCACGATCTGTTTCCCTGTGTCCGGCGAGTCAACCAGGAACATCGCCTTGCCCGACCCGGCGAGGATGGCCTCCACCCGGGAAATCCGGCCATCCGGAAGCAGAGAGCCCAGCGGAGGGTTGCGTGCGCGATCGCAAAGTAACTCGCCGATGGACTCCCCCGGACGCAGCGCCAGTTCGGGCTGGATAACCGCGGCGGCATCCATGGCCCACATAGTTCCGGCCTGATACGTCAGTTCGGAAGCGCCTACATTCTGCCTCAGTTTGTTCGTGCCGAAGATAAACGCCTGGTTGCCGGAGGTCTCCAGCAATACGATGCAGGGCACCAGCCGTGCTCCTTTCTCAACGAGAGTGAACTGACCCCGATCCGGCGCTCCGTCGGCTGCTACGAGCGTCCGCTGAGTGGGGCCCGCGCCACCTCGACCCTTCTAACCCCGCTCCATCCCGATTCATGTGACACTGCGCTTGTGCCCATCTGAAAACGCTCATATGCCGGTATGAATTCGAAACTAATAGGAGCAGCGGCGCTCTGGCTTGTTGTTGTTTCGATAGCTCTCTCAGTAACGCCTTCGCTGTGTTTGGCTGCTTTCCTTCTTACTTTCTGAGATATTTATTAGTGGCTGTTCTTTGGCGCTATGAAGGGGCGGTCGCGCCGGCAAGGATGCGTTTTCCGATGATCGCTCGCGAATCGAGGGATAACATGGCGTTTTCTCGTCCAATATCGCGTGGGGGGGGAGGCAGCGTTCGCTTTCCTGGCGGCTGCCGCGGGCTGAGACAACGCAGTCCGACGGAACCGGGCATTCCGGGTTGTTGTCTCTCCTCATGTTATGGCGCCGGCTCCCGAAACCGGTTCTCGTCCGGCTTTCGGTGAGACCTGCGCCTGCCAGGCAGTACCGTTGGTATTCCGGTGCGCCTGGCGCCTCGGCGAGTCACCTCGCCTTCTGAAATCGGGGTTCCGGCCTGTGTGGCCGGAGCTGACCTGTTCGGGACTCGAATGAGCCCGGGCCTTTTGGTCGCATCGGTTCGCGCCCTATCGCGGACCGCTGTTCTCACCCCCGGTCAGGAGGATTGCATGGTGACTTCGCAGCTTCATCCCTTCGTTGTTGATCGCGTCTATGCAGAGTGCGAGCGGCTGGAACGCGCCTGGTCGAGCGCGGATCTGAAGCCGGACTTCGCCGACTGCCAGCGAGACGCGGTCTTCGCCCTGATCCCGCCGACCGGGATGGACCCGGAGCAGGCCGCGCGCCTTGCGGTGTATCTGCTCCGGCGGCGGTGGATGCGCCACGCCCGGCGTGACGCTGCGCGCCACGCTGAGGCCGCGGCGGCCGGCCGCCGGGCCACCTTCGTGCCCCTGCAGCCCCTGTTGGAAAACGAGTGCGGCCCCTCCGCTGGCCTCTTCACCGCTCTGGACAGCGATCCGGACGCCGGCGAAACCGGCCGTGCGGTCGCGTGGATGCTGGAGCGGTGGGGCGAGGATACCTGGCGCGCCTGGGTCGTCGTCTGGCGGATGGCCGGCCACGAATGGGATGACGTGGCCTTTCTAAGCCGCGATCGTTTTGGCGTCGCCGCCTGCCCGGCCGCCCTCCGGAAGTGGTGGGGCCGGAAAGGCCGCGCCCTGGAACAGAGCGTCAGAGCCGCCATGAATCCGGGGCATACCGGAGACTCACTCCGGGTGTCCTGGCGTTCCTGCACGCATAGGGCCGGGAGCTCTGTGGAAGGATCACGGAACGGCGCCGCCGGCGGCCCCCCTGGCAGGATCACGGAACGGCGCCGCCCGCGTCCCCCTGGAAGGATCAGGGAACGGCGGCCGCTTCTCCCCCCCGGCCACCTTCGTGTAAGGACCGCGGGCGTGTCACATTCCCGGAGACAGCGCTTGAAGACGCCATGATCGGGAGTGTTGAAATAACCGGGCGGGCATGTCACATTTCCAGGGTCCGCGCGGGGTTGAAGCCTATGGAGGACGCGGAGTCCCGGTAGTCCCTCTGAAGTACGAAGAAGCAAAGGAGTATTTCCCATGTCGAATCTCTGGACACGCTGGTTCTATCACCCCTACAGCAGCATGCACGTCAAGGCCCGCGGGCGCCGCGATGGAGATCAGCAGCCCCCGATCCCGGCGTGGACTCAGAAGGAGCAGCCGCCCTATATCAAGCAGCTCCGCGAGGCCGGCGATCATGATATCCGGGTGCTGGCTCACGAGTGGTGCGAGGTGGATCGCCGCCTGAAGCAGGGCTGGCTCGATACCACGCGGGCGGCAGCGCGGGCCGACGAGCGCGTTCAGCGGACCGGTGGGGCGCTCGCGGCCGCCGAAGCCCGGTATAAAGCGAAGCATTCGGTCGACGCTCCGGCCGGCGGTGACCACCGGTTCCTCTGGTACTGGCTGCTCATCCTCCTGCTGTTGTTGTTCGAGTTCCCGATGAATAGCATTGTGTTCCAGCTCTTCGGGGAGAATGAGATCCTCACGCTTGTCGCGACCGGGGGACTGGCCCTCACTCAGCTCGTGTGCGCCCACTGGCTCGGTGTCTTCCTCCGCAAAGGGGAGTTCCACGATCACCGGCATCGCGCCATCCTTGCGTTCTGCATCGCCGTGCCAGTCGTCGTGGCGCTGATGGTGGCCTACTTTCGCATCGTATACCTGGCGCACACGGGGGATGTATCGGGCGGAGTCAGCGTCGGGCAGTGGCTCGGATCAGGTCCCTCCTGGATCGCCTTCGCGGCGATGAATCTGCTGGTCTTTGGCGCGGCAGCGGTGGCTTCGTTCCATGTCCACGATGATGAACTGATCGCGGTTCACCGGGCGCGCCGGGCGCACCACGAGGCGCAGCGGTGTCTGGAGAGCGTCGAGCGGTCGCTGGCGCGACTGCAGGCGGTGCGGGAGGAGCGGTGGGAGCAGTATCACCACCGGGCCGCACAGGTCACCGACATCGTGCATGGTTTATCAGAGCTGTATCGCACTCATAACCTGGAGCATCGCGGCGATCGGGGCGAGGCTCATGAAACAGAGCAGCCGGTCTCATACTATGAGTGCATCGACGTCACAATTCCCGAGAGCCTCCGTATGCTGGACTGGGACATCGAGGACCGGGCCGCGCTGTTCGTGGCGCCAAAGTCGACCCCGTCGAAGCCGATGCCGCCGGCGCCGCATGGGGCGCCGGAGAGCGTGAGAACGGCGCCCACGAACGGCCGGGTCGATCCCGCCACAGCGGCGATTGATGGCGACGGGACCGCTATCGGACCTTAGTCGAGTGCGCGGCAAGCGGGGACTAACGAGGGGTTGGACGGTAGGAAAGACGAAAGGTGGACAGATGAAGAACTTATCAGCATCGGCGATTCGTTGGATGGGCGGTTTCGCGGCTCTCGTGCTGTCATCCATGCTAATCGGCTGCGGGAACCAGGGTGTGAGGACCGTCATTGTGCCTCTTGTCGATTCCACCGCCAGCACAGGATCAGCCCACGACAGGTACGCCGCCGGGCTGGAGAGAATCCTGCAGGCCTGCCGTGGCGGCGAGCACATCGTAGGCGACACGATCACCGCCGACTCCCTTGCCACCCAGAGCTGTCGCCTCGATGTCTCCATACCGGCCTACGATCCGCTCCAGGACACTGCGCTCACCTTCGGGATGAAGAAGAGAGCGGCGCTCAGCCAGGCGCGTCAGGAGATGAAGAAGCTGCTGGCAGAGCGTCGGCCGGAACGGGGAACGGATCTGCTCAACGCGTTCTCCCTGGCGGCGAAGGTGTTCCAGGCCGACGAGAACCGGGGCGCGCACGAGAAGGCCCTCGTCGTCTTCAGCGATATGCTGGAACAGACCAGGACCTGTGACTTCGCCAGCCTCCAGCTGGATGACGCCCAGATTCGGCGCATCATCGCCCGCGAACGGGCCGCCGGCCGACTTCCGGATCTGCGTGGTGTCGAGGTCTGGGTGGCCGGAGCAGCCGCCTCGTCGCGAGATGGGCTCAGTTCCGACCGCATTTACCGCATTCAGACCTTCTGGCTGCGCTATTTCAAATCCTGCGGCGCCAATCTACCTCCCGCCCATTACGGTACCACGCTTCTGGACTTCCATCTGAGCGGGCAATAGTACCGCGGGACCGGTCTCGCATCACCGGGCCCTAAGCCCGGACATAGCCGCCCACGAAGGTGGGCATTCGCTCACCCAGCGGCCGATTTCGATCGCCGCAGAGCCCTGCGCATTCTCTGGCCGGCTCCGCCTCCAAACCTCTCGTTTTACCGGCGCCGGTATTGGGTAACGGGTGACGTTGTCCCCACCGGCGCCGCGCCCGGCAGGCGGGAACGCCTGCGCCACCGGCCTGCGGTTGGGACCGGTTTGGAGGGATTAGAGCCTGTAGAACGACGCTACCTGTTCGTCGATTTTATCCCGGATGGCTGTAACCCTTGCTTTGCTGGAACCGGACAATGGGAATCCTGCGGTTTTATATTCGGCCTGAATATCGCTTACGAGTGATTCCAGGCAGCTTTGCTCGTTTGCAGAGGGAAGTGGGATTGGCATCCGGTTGAAAAGCGAAATCTTGACTTGCGCGAGCGTCCGGCCCTCCTCTTGTGCGACCTGCTGGTAGATATGCCTGAGCGTGCTCGAATTGAGAATCGCCAGCAGGTACGGGTAGGTAAGGTCGAGATCCTTGCCCGCGGGCGCCAGCAGCATGGTGTGGATGGTATTGTCCGTGTAAACCGGCTCACAGCCCTGGCGGAGATATCCGGCGTACGGCTCATCTTCGGTTTGGCGCAGCAAGATGCGCTCCGGGACCCGGTGATTCTCTGCCGGACCTCGAAATGACCAGTACTCTCCGCGGGCGGAGGCCTTTCCCCCGCGGCCGATGCCGGGATTCCGCCAATCCGGCTGATAAGTGATGTCAACATAGCGAAACCGGGCGGCGGGATTCGCCCACCATACGCCATAACGAACCACCTGAGCGCCTTGCAGCAGGCGGGGCAGGCGTCGATCCACGGGCGATTCCCGGTAGAACAGCTTTTGGCGGACATTGCCGCTGTCGATACCGGTATCAAGCGCCGGCGCCACCATTTCGAGCGGCGCATATCGCCGTCTACCGACTTCCACGATCTGCCTTGCGGAAAGGAGTCGCGTGAAGAGCGCGCGATTTGCTTCGGTGGGTCGGAAGAAGATTGCATTCAAAGATTCGCCATATTGTGTGGCGGGAATAGAGAGAGCGCGCTCACTTAGAATCGCATTTGAATCGATGTCATCGACGCTGGCGCGTCTGAAGTCGATAAAGCGGACCGGTGGGGCGCCGGGAGGAGCAGGCGCGTTTCTAACACCGAGGATGCACGGATGAACCACGGCGCTGAATACGTCCGGGCCCAGGGGCATGATCAGGCGTAGATCTCGCTCGAGCAGCCGTCTTCGCAAATGTTCTTTGGCGCTGTTGGTCAGATAGGTACCGGGTGTAATTGCGTAAAGCTGGCCGCCTTCTTTCAGGAGATCCAGCGCCCGGTAGAGGAAGTGGACGTAGAGGTCGCTGCCAGCGCAGCGGCAGGTTTCAGACTTGCCCCTGCTCAAACGCCGGAGATAGCTGCGGAGTTCCTCGCGGCGATCACCGGGCGCCCGGTTCGCCGCGAAGTAAGGCGGATTCATGAGGACGATGTCAAACCCATCCTCTTCCGTACCGGCTTTGTCGAAGACTTCGGGAAATCTTAGCCGCCAATCAAAGCCGGCGGCGGCGCCGGCGGGATCGGGCGCGAGCAGGCTGTCGCCGCACTCGATGTTGAAGCAGAGGACGGTTTCAAACCTTCCCCCGGGCGGTGGATCGGACAGATCTGCGGTTTGCTCCGCCGCGACGGAAAGCCAGAGGCGCTGACGGGTGGTGTTGACCGCAAATTCGTCGCTATCGACCCCATAGAGGTTGTTCCGGATGATTTCGAGCTTTCGATGAGAGTCGGCGCCTGGGTCGACGCGAGCAGTGCGAAAGAGGCAGCGCCGCAGCGCCGCGAGCTCGTGCAGCATTCCGAGCAGAAAGGCCCCCGAGCCACAGGCGGGATCGCAGACCCGGATCTGCTGCAGCCGCTTGAAAATTGGTTCGGGATCGATCAGCCCCGCCGCGTCATGTTCATCTACAAAGCGGCTCAGAGCTTCGGGAGATTCCCGTCGGTCTTCCCCAGGAATCTTTGATTCCCCGAGATAGCCTTTGAGCGCCTCCCGGCACATGAATGATACGACGGGCCGCGGGGTGTAGTAGGACCCGGATTCATGGCGACCGGCAACCGTCTCTTCAAAGACTTTCCCGAGCATTTGAGGGTCCACGGCGACTTCCACGTCGAGTGGTGTGTTCTCCGCCGCGGTGAAGTTCCAGCGCGCGAAGAGGCCATCGAGCACAAGATCCGACGCGGCGTCATCCACGTCTTCACCGCACGCATCGTCCACAGCCTGAACAACCATGCCGCCATTGAGATCCGGGAGGCACCCACTGAGCCGCTGCAGAACCGGGTTCTCATCCAGCATTCGGGCGTTTCCGAGCGTGGAGAGGAAGTGGTGAAACATGAGCCGGTTGAGGAGCCGCTGTGTGAAAAGCCGGCGGTCACCGCTGACGTCGGTTACCATGCTCTCTACCCGGTCAAAAACGTCACGGTATTCCCGGAGAAAGTCGCGGGCGCCGCGATCCATATCCCAGGCGGAGATCCAGCGTGAACGCGCTTCTGTCCAGTCGATCTCGCCCTGAAGATTGCGGCGAAGCTTCAAAATGGGAAGATTGACTTCGCGGAGCATGCGCGCGGATTCCAAGTCTTCGCGGCTCCAGCCAAAAATCGAAGCCTGGCCGTCTCTTCAGGACGTCACGGTTGTCCCTCAGAGCTGGGGTCGTCATACCAATCGCTGAAGCTCGTCGGTCAGCGCCTGGCTCATCTCTGGCCTCCCATGAAACTGAGCAGGAGTATTCTGGAAATGCGCGATGCGCCACTCGGCGTTCGTTTTCGTGGCGACCAGGGTTTGAATTGAGTTGGTCGCGGGGTTCAAGCTCGCCTGGCCCGCCGGTTTCACCCCGCACACGGCGCGCAAAATGCCGACACCTGGAGCAAGGAACCGCACATTTCGGATGATTCCAACGAACGCGCCTGTGTCATGATTCTCAAATATCTGCTGAGTCTCGGAGGCGATCGCCGATCGGCCGGCCATCTGGGACCCTTCGAAGCCGATAACCTCCGCATCCTCGTCAAAGGGCGCTGCAAACGCTTCGCCGCTGCGACTGTTCCATCCATCCAGGAATTCCTGGTACAGCGCGCGGATCCTCGCCTCCTCGGCTGATCGTGAATCAGCAATGCCCCTTTTAACTTCGCTCATGACTTATCCCTCCAGTGATGCTCTGTACCCATCGCACGGCGCTCTCTCCTGTGCCGGGATCGGAATTTTCTCCAGCCACGGATCGGCGCCCAGGCGCCGGATTTCGGCGGCGGCCTGTTCGAGCAGCGCGACCGCGGCGCTGTGGTCACCGCCGCCGGCGCGAGCGGCGGCAAGATCGGCCCGGCTGAGAGCGGCGTCGAGGCGCTCATCGGCGTCATCGAATCCTCGAATAGCTTCTTCCAACTGCCGGGCGGCCCCGGCGGCGTCGCCGGATTCCAGCATGGCGCGCCCCAGGGCGCGCTGGCTGCTGCGAACGCCGCTCTCGTAGCTGCTCTCTTTAGCCAGCCGCAACGCCTCCCGGCTCAGATCAGCCGCCCCGGCAAGATCCCCCCGCGCCAGGGCCAGCTCCGCCCGGCAAACCATCAGGTGCGCAGATACAAAAGGGGCCTCAATCCGGTTAAGCGATTCGGCGGCGGCATCGAGCGCGCCGCCGGCTTCGTCGATTCGGCCCACGAGCCGGAGTGTATCGCACAGATTGCAGCCGGCCACGGTAACCCCCAGGTGATGGGCCATCGCCTCAAAATCCGCGCGGGCAGCCCGGAACGTCCTCTCCGCCAGTGTCCAATCGCCGCGGCTGAGATGCACGGCGCCCAGGTTGAGCCAGATCAGCGCCTCCTTCTCGACATCGCGGGACTGCTCGGCCCATATAAGCGCTTTCTGGTAGGCCGCCAGTGATTCGGAGAACCGGCCGGCCGTGCGCAGGCCGTTGCCCAGGTTGATATTGCAAACGGATGCGATTGAGCGCTCTCCACAGTCCTCGGCGCGGGCGGCGGCGCGCCGCAACTCTGCCTCGGCTTCCGGCCAGCGACCCAGCGCGTCATAGATCCTGCCGAGGGCTGCGCCGGCCGCGGCGGCTTCCGAATTCCAGCCCGCGGATTCGGAAGCCGCCAGCGCCTCCTCGCCCGCGCGCGCGGCCGTTTCGGGCTGCCCTAAATCCAGCAAGGTGTGGGCCTGCTCAACCTGGCAGCGCGCTCGTTCTCGCCGCGCATCGGGACTTCCATCGGGTGAGAGAAATGCGATGGCTTCGGCCAGCAGTGGCGCTGCCGCGGCGGCGCCGCCGGTGAGCGCATGGGCGCGCGCCCGGCTCCGTAAGATCCGCGCGCGAAGCGGCGCGTCGGTCATCGAGCCATTGACTACAGCTTCTTGCGGAACCTGATCGAGATGTCCCAGGGCGGCTTCATAATGTCCGAGCGCGAGCCCGAAATCGCCCCGATGTCGACAGAGATCGCCCAGACCCAGCGCCGCCCGCGCCGCCATCTCCCATTCCGTCGTGCGCACTGCGTTGGCAAGCGCTTCGTCGAATATGCGGATGGCTTCACTGCCTTCATAGAGGCAGGCGGCGCGCTCGGCGGCAAGCAGCGTCCAGCGAATCGCCTGCCGCTCATCACCGGCGCCGCGCCAGTGCCACGCGGCAGCCTCTTCGAGCTGGGCCTCAGGCTGTTCCTCCGCCTCCCGCGAGAGGATTGGCGCGATCCTGGCGTGTATCTTCCGCCGCTGATCCTGCAGCAGGCTCTCGTAAAGCACCTCCTGGATAGCACCGCTCCGGAACTTCAATTCCCGGCCGGGTGGCGGCGTGAGCTCCTCCAAAAAGCCGTGCGCCTCGAGAACACGCCAGGGCGGCGCCATCTCCTGCGCAGCGGGCTGCAGCGCGGCAAGCCATCGCTCGGCAAATCTCATCCGGAGCGCTGCGGCCAGGTGCAGCGTCTCCTGTTCTTGTGGCGAGAGCGCGTCCAACCGGGCCTGCACCAACCCATAAAGCGTGTCGGGCACCGCCATGAGGGCAACGGTGGGATCCCGCGCCTGCCGCGCGGCGCGCACCATGAGGTCCAAAAAGAGAGGATCGCCGCCGGAGCGCTCGACAATCTTCCGGCAAAGCTCGGCGGATGCGGCGCTTTCCATTGTTCCGTCGGTGAGAGCCGGGACCGCTTTTCGAAGCAGTTCCTCCGCTGCGTCCGGCGAAAGCGGGCCAAGCTGAATCACCGTTCTCGATGATTTACCATCACCGCCGCGGGGAGGAGCATCGACGGTAAGCTCCCGGCCCGCTAAAGCCACGAGTAGGCCGCTGGCCCCGGCATCCCGCTGATCAATCATTGAGAACAGCAGGTCCAGTGAAAGCGAATCGAGATGTTCGGCCTCGTCAATCAGCAGCGCGGCCGGCCGGTCGCGCTGCCAGTGCGCCAGAAGCGCGCGGAGAGCGTCCCGGCTGACCCGGGCGCGGGTCTCGGGATCCAGATTCGATAGTCGCTGCGGGTCCACGGCCAGGGCAGCCAGCCATTCGGCCCAGCTTTGCTCAGGAGCGTTCGCCGTTCCGTTATAACCGATTTCGCCTGGGAATAAGGTTGATCCGTCACCGACAAAACTTGCGGCGATCGCTTCCGCGGCTTCCGCGTGACTCATCGTTTCGTGGAGACCAAGCAGGGCCATCAGCCATCGACGCCAGAGGTAGAGCGGCGTGTCCTGCGCGCCTTCGGGCAGGATGCCGGTGAGGTACGGAATTCCGAGCGCCGTAAGCTCCTGGGCCAGCTCGTCCAGAATACGGCTCTTTCCGACGCCCCGGGGCCCGGTAATGGTGATCAGGGCGCTCTGCCCCTCTTGAAGCGCGTGGGCGGCGCCAAGCAGCTCCGCCAGCTCGTCCTCCCGGCCCACCAGGGGCAGGTCCATCGCCGCCGCGATTCTCGTCGACAATCCATCGCCATCGGCCGGCCGTTCCCGCACGAGCCAGTAGATCAGCACCGGCTCCTTCTTGCCTTTTACCTGCCGGGCGCCCCGCTGCTCATAATCAAACGCATCCAGCGTCAGACGATAAAAGGGATCGCTCACGCAAACAGCGCCGGGATCGGCCGAGGACTCCATCCGCTGGGCAACATTCACCGCGTCACCCAGAGCGTCGTAACTGGGCCGGCCGCCCGCCGTAATCGACGCGGCGACCACGCTGCCGTAGTTGATTCCGACGCGGGCGCGGGGATAGACGCCCAGCTCATCCTGAAGGGCGCGGCCATATTCCGCCATCCACTCCTGAATACGCAGCCCGGCCCGGCCCGCACGCTCGGGATCATCGCCGTGAGCGTGGGGAGCGCCGAACAGCGCCATAATTCCGTCTCCCAACGTCTTCACCACGTAGCCGCCCGTCTCCGTGATAATGCGGCCGAGATTATCAAGGTATTCGCTGAGCAGGCGGTAGGCGCGCTCTGGCTCCAGGCTTTCCCCGAGCGCCGTGGACCCGCAGAGGTCGGCGAAGAGGATGGCTACCCGACGACGCGCCGGCTGATTTGGCGCCGCAGCCTCGGGGGAGTCTAAGACTCCCGGAACAGCCGGCGCCACCGGCAGATCGGAACCCGCGGACGCGTTAGGGAGCGGCCGGCCGCAGATTCCGCAAAACCGGAAAGCGGCCGGCATCCTCGCGCCACAGGCCGGGCAGGGTTGAGAATTGGCGTCCGCTAGATCCATATGTCCGACGTGCAGTCGCCGCCGGGATAGCGCATCTCGTGGGCGCGGGCGGGACCGGCAGGCTCTCTGGCGAAGTCCACGTAGAAGTCCGGGTTAATCGCCAGGCCGCCATTCGGGTCGCAGTCGATCTGCAGCATGTACGATCCGCCCTTCGCCAGATCAGGATAAAACTGGTCATCCCACGAACTGAACAGCGAATTCGTCACGTAGAGCCGCCTTCCATCCAGGCTGAGCTGCACCATCTGGGGACCACCAAGCAGAGGCCGGCCTTTCACAGTCCCACCTTTCCCCAGGAGTCCGCCGCACCAGACCTGTCCGGTCATGCGGGGGTTCGACGGATCGCTTACGTCGTACTGACGGAGATCCCCATGCAGCCAGTTTGAAAAATAGAGGTACCGGTCATCCATGGAGAGGAGCAGATCGGTAATCAGCGCGGGAACCGGGATTGGCCACCCCTCCAGATCCACCGGAGGCACGTCCACGACCTTCTCCACGTGCCATCGGCCGTTCGGTTTGTGCCAGTGGAGAATGTTGCTGCTGAGCGCCACGCCCACAAAACCGTGCGTGCTATCGGGATTATGATGGAAACGGACTTCCAGTGGCACAATGCCATCCTCGCCCAGGTCCATACTCTCGATGATCTCGTGCGTCTTCCAGTCCCAGAAGTGAAGCCGCTGGCCATACTTTCCCGCCGCCACGTCTTCCAACTCGAAACCCGGGCCAAAGGTGTTGGGAGCGGCCCATTCGCTGCTCACCATCACGTTGTGCCGCGGCTGATACCAGAAATCGTAGTTAAAGCGCATAGAATCCGCCTTGCGCTCCCAGCGGCCGGCGATCTCGAAGGCTTCATTCAACAGCAAAAAACCACCGGGCCCGGCGCCTTCGCTGTCACCCAGCATCGAGATCATGATATTGCCGTTCGCAAGGCAGTGAACCGTGTGCGGCGCCGTCAGATTCGTCTTCGACTTCACCTCTTCGGGCTCAATCACCTTATGCATCCGGGGCGCGCGGGGATCAGCCACGTCCAAAACATGAATGCGGCTCGACCGGAACCCCGGAACGATCATAAACCGGCGGGATTTACTGCTGTCGGCGTGGCACGAGCTGCACGCGTTCCAGCCAAAATGATGCAGCTCATCGCCCACCTGTGGCATTGGCGTCCGGTGAATCACCTGCGAATAACTCGCCGAGGCGGGATCCACGTCAACCGTCGCTATATAATCGGGCGCCTCGATTCCCGTGCCCACGTAGAGCGCCGTGGTATAAAGGATCTTCTCCGGCTCGGCCTTCATCGCTTCCGCCGGCGACGCATAACCCGGCCCGCTGCAGCAGGAATTGTTCGTATTTTCAGACATCTCTCGCTCCTCCACACTCGCTGTTCGATAGGACGCAATGGGATCAGTCGCCCGATCGTGATCGGCAGACTCATAAGCACTATAACACCGATCGGCGACTGAAGAGGCCCTCCGTTCACGCTTGTTTATGGTAATCCGTTCCGGGGAGGCGACTGCCGCACCCATAAAGGGCCGGCGCCGCTCCGTGAAGCACGGGGCGCAGCCTCACGGGCGGACGCCGTGACGCCCGTGCTTAACTCAACATATAGAGGGGGTTATACTTAACTCATGGACGACCTCCGAGAGCTTCTGGGCGATGGCCCACCGTCTGGAACCCTGAAGGTCACGCAGGCGCTTGGCGCCAGTCGCGCCGTTCCGCTGCAGGCGTGTCGGCTGGAGGGCCACTGGACCTTCTCCAATTGCGCGAGGACGCAGCTCGACGCATAAAACCACCAGAAGGACGATCCACAGATACCCATTGGAATGTGCGCCGAGTCATTCGATTCAGTGACGAGCGCCGGCGCCAGCTCGAAGCGATGGCAGGTTGTCAGGTCGTCCGATCGATAGGTCGTTCGGTCGTCAGGTCCTGCGCTCCATCCATACTCTCCGACACTGCTATCCTGTGAAGAGTCGACAATTGGAGGAGCTATGCTGGAGCAACCGGTCTTCCGGACGAAAGTGGAGTACGGAGAGCGAATCTGTGATGTGGCGTACTGGAAACCTTATGTAGAGGATGTCTGCCGGCGTCATAGCTTTTCACCCCGCGCGGCGATCCGATCCGGTCTGCCGGGCACCCATCCGGTGTTCGTGGTGGACGAGGACCGGGTGGTGAAGTTCTTTTCGGATCTCTTCTCCGGCGGAGAGAGCTTTCGCGTTGAGGCTGAAGTCTACTCGCTGCTTCGCGGCATTCCTGAGTTCCGTGCTCCTCGTCTGCTCACCCGAGGGAGCCTGTTCCCACCGGGCGATGGATGGCGCTGGCCATACCTGGTAATATCGGCGCTGCCGGGCGGACCGGGAGGAGATCGCCCGTTACATCGGACGCTGGCTCAGGAGTCTCCACGGCATTCCGCTCGGTGACGAGGCTCCCCTCAGCCGTAACTGGACGCCGTTCGTGGAGTTCCTGGGAATGCGGCGCGCGGGATGCGGCGCGCGGCACCGGGCGTGGAACGACCTGCCGGCTCCCCTGATGGCTCAAATCGAGGACTACCTGCTCCCGGTGGAACGATTGGTCGACCGCGCCCGGCCGCCGGTCCTGCTGCACACGGACCTGAACTGAGACCACCTGCTTGGGACGTTCTGCGCCGGGCGCTGGGTTCCGACGGGGATCATCGATTTTGGCGATGCCCGCGCCGGGCACTTCCTGTACGAGTTGCCGGCCCTGCACCTGTCTGTTCCACGGTGACCGGACGCTGCTCCAGATCTTTCTGGAAACCTATGGGCCGGGTTCCGACTGGACTTCAGACTTCCCTCACCGGGCCATGTGCTATACCCTGCTCGCCGAGTTCTGCCTCAGTCCTCTCTTCCAGGACCGGCCGGAGCTCACCGCACTACGTACGCTGGAGGGAGTCGCGGAGGTGGTGTGGGAAAAAACAGGAACACGAAGCACGCGAAGAGATCGCGAAGGAAAAGCTGGTGTGAACGTGCGTGAGTATGTACGTGTGTGGATCGTGAGCCTGATCGAAGTCGGAGGTCGAAAGCAAGAGCAAGAGTAGGAGTAAGAGCTTTTGAGGGCCGGAGGCACGACTCTCGGTAGCCGCATCCGTCAGGGTGGGGCGGATAGTGGAACAAGAGCAGGAGCGGAACGGCCCGGGAGGACGAGCCGTGGGCGTTCCCGCTAAAGCAGGTCGGCGGCGACGTTCTGCACGCCGTTTTGAATCAAGGTATCCTTGGCGCAATATAACCTCAGATCCGTTGAACGCCACCGGCGCGGGGGCCTGGGCTGCCAGCCAGTTGACAACCCACAGTCCTTGAGCTAAAATTAGTCTTGTGACTAAAATTAGTTCAAGGACTATGGGAGTCTAACTTATGGTACGCCGAGCGTTTACCAATCCATTCCGGCCGGGCGCCGGGCACATGCCTCCTTACCTGGCCGGCAGGGAGAATGAGAAGCGTGAGTTCCATCGACTCCTGGAGCAGGACGTAATTATCGAAAACATGGTGCTCACTGGTCTGCGTGGTGTCGGGAAAACTGTGCTGCTCGATACCTTTAAGCCGGCGGGAATCGAAGCTGGCTGGCTCTGGGCGGGAACAGATCTTTCCGAAGCGACGAGCATTACCGAGGAGACAATGGCGCTGCGACTGATTACGGATTTGTCCGTAATCACGTCTGGTATTATGGTTCACTCCGAGGATGTGCGTCGGATTGGGTTTCGTACTCGAACGGATAGAACCGAACTGAGATTGGACTTCGACGTACTGTGGGGCGTGTACCAACACACTCCCGGGCTGGCCAGCGACAAACTCAAGCATGTGCTTGAGATGGTCTGGAATCAGCTCAAGCGTCTGAAGAAGCGTGGAGTGGTCTTCGCTTACGATGAAGCCCAGAATCTGGCGGATCATGCTTCCGAGAAGG
>DASRZA010000080.1:0-16757 GCA_035686845.1 Armatimonadota bacterium
CGCTCGGGGCTGCGAAGATTGACCCGGTTCGATACTGAATGCTCACCGTTTAGTATCGGAACAATTTGGAAAGGGTACAACGGGAGGCGCCTTTTCCCACGGACCGTTGGATAGCCGTGAGCGAGGGCGCGGCAATCCCGCGTCAAACCAAGAAGGGATGATATTGAACATGGCAACTTTAACTGAAGCCCCAAACCGACCCACGTATCGCAGCTACCAGGGTGATTATGGAACGATTCCCGACGACCTGGCGCCACTCAACACGCTTGATAATTTCGAGATCGCCGATGGCGAGTTCGATCCACGTGGCTGGGATTTGCTAGATCGGGATGGCGCTAAGATTGGCAAAATCCGGAATCTTCTGGTGAGCCCCACCACTCTGGAATCCTACTTCGCCGTCGTGGAGGGGGTAGATCGCTATACTAACCGGTACTTTGCAGTTCCAATGGCGCGCCTGCGCCTTGACAGGGGTAACAAAAACGCTATCAGCCCCTACGTTCTCGCCGATTTTGAGCAGGCGCCGGTCTTCTCCGAAGAGCAGCCTCTCTATTCCAGTTACTACAGTTATTGGAATGGGGTCAGAAGGTAGCCAGCAGCGGCTGGCGGGTACGAGGTGCGGGTGTGAGGGCGCAAAAACTCCCTCACACCCGCGCAGCTACAATCGCTACCACGCTTGAATCATCCTCGAATCGAGATCACTGTCAGCCCGGCGACCATCACAGCGCCCGCGGCGACCCGGTTCCAGCCGCCGCCTTCTTTCAGGAAGATAGCTCCCAGCGCCACAGCGAAAACAACCGAGAAGCTGCGCAGCGGCGCCATGTAGGCAATCGGTGTCGTTGGAAGCGATAAAGCTATCAGATATAAGAGATAGGATAGGGGATTGAGAGCGGCGACGGCGATCACTCGCCACCGGTTCGACTTCCATTCGGCCCGCAGCGCCGCGGCCCCCTGTTTACGGATCACCCAGGGAATAACGAGCAGCGCCGATCCCGTGTAAGTGAGATAGATGTAAAAGCCGGGAGTTATATGCAGCGGCCCCACCCCCACCTTATCGATGAGGGTGTAGAAGCTGATCATCAGCCCCGTAAAGAAGGCCGCGCGAACAGCCGACGATGTAGCGACGCCAGAAGCATTGGATTGGCTATTGGCGCCGCCAACCGGCCGGTAGATAAGCGCAATCCCGCCAATGATGAGCGCGATTCCGATCCCTCCGAGAATGGACGGCCGCTCGCCCAGCAGAAGGACGCCCCAGAGAGCGGCAAGCGCCGGCCCTGATCCTCGTGAGATCGGATAGGCGATTGACAGATCACCATCGGAATAGGCGCGGGCAAGTCCGACGAAGTACCCCAGATAGGCGAGCGCCGTTCCCAGGACACAGAGCCAGCCCATCCGCGGCATCGCCGCGTGCCGTGAAGCTAGAATAAACAAGGGCAGATATAAAACCGGCGCAGCGCTCAGGAACAGCGCCGTGAATGCGAGCTTATCGCGCGCTTGCTTGAACAACAGGTTCCAGAAAGCGTGCAGCACGCACGATGCAAGCACCAGGCCCAGCGCCGCAAGTGGCATTAAATATCAGACATCCGCCTGCGCCACGATGTTTGCTGAGCTATTTGAAACCTGTCCCTCGACCAGGATCGTGAAGACATGATCGCCCGTGAGTTCAACCGACGTACGCACGACCACAGGAGTGGTTGTGCCGGTCTTGAAGGCGGTGATGTCGGCAGTCGCCGCGTTCGCAACGGCATAACTGCTGCTCATCCCATAAAGCACGTCAGTTGCGATCGTTTGCCCGCCGAACGTTACGTCAACCGGTCCGGCGTCGGGCGACGCGTTGATCACGCGGATACGCACCATGCCGCGCGGTGGCGCCGCGTTGTCGTCTACGAACTGGAAGAACATCGGAGGCGTGGTACCGCTTCCAGGGACACCCGCGGCAACAATAGTTTGCACCGTCTGGGTAACGTTCAGAGTCTGGTCGGGGACCACCACTGTTGACGAGCCCGTTTGAAAGCCGACGAAATCGTTCGTGCCCTCGGTGATAAACCCGTACGTCGTAACGTCCTTATACTGGACGTTAGTAACAAAAGTTGCGCCGGTTATCGAGATGTCCAGCCCCTGGGCTGAAGGAACGGCGTTGGCAATCCGGATAGCGACCGTGGTCGTACCCGTTCCCAGTCCACAGGCGGAGAGAGCCATCGCTGCCGCGGTGGAAATGCCAGCGCAAGCCAGGCGCCAGCGAATTGAATTGTTCAGGCGGAGCATGAATCTCCTCTTCCACGTTGCTTTACGTGAAGATAGCCGGTCGGCGCCCGCAGGCGCAAACCGGTCGTGATCTCTGGTAGTCAAGCTGCGGCCTGCCGCTGATTTCGGCGGCTGCGCCTCTGTCCCGGCGCCCGCTTTCGAATCTGACCTGCGTCCAAACCGGCCGCCTCCAGCGCCTTATCCCAACTTCCGAACGTTCTCCGCGCTGCGGTAATCAGCGCCGTGTCCGAGACACAGACTTCGCCGGCGTTGAGCGGCTGGCCCTGGGCCTGCCGACTCCGCAGATCTTCCAGAATTCGGTCCTCATCCCAGTCTTTGTACCGCCGGATGGCGTCATAATCAAGCCCGGCGGATTCGATCGCGTTCCGCCATGAGCCAAAGCTGTTCAACCGGGTGGCCGCAGCGGCGAGCTGAGGGTCCACTTCGGTGCTGATATGTCTCCAGCTCAAATCCTCTCCAGCCTTATGGAGTTCCTGGATTCGCTTTATGATTCTCTCCGAAGTCCACGACTTGTAACGCCGGATCCCATCATACGGCAGCGCCGCTGCTTCGATGGCGCCGCGCCAGGATCCGAATTGTCGAATCGCGGTGCGGAATAGCGCGGAATGCTTCCGATCCATATTGCTGTAACTCAAGTCTTCATCGTGATTGTATAGTTCCCTGATCTGTTCTGTGATCTGTTCTGTGATTTTTTGATCGTCCTGCTGCTGCGTCATGCGGTTGATTCCTCGTTCATTATTGATGGCAGCCCGTCATAGTTGTTATACCGTCATCGCTGCTGTTTTTTTCTGTCTCAAGAACCAGATTTGGAGAAGCGACCCGCGCCGTTTAGAAGCGGCGGTCCCGATGGCTGCAGACTGCAATTCTCGGTCCGCTTCAGCCGGCGATTCGCTCGATTGGTGATCTCGTTCAGATTGGTTTTTGCCGGGCGGCCAAATTAACTGCTGTTATTCGCTCTTTCAGCGGTGGGGGTTACCGACTCAGGGGCAGGGGCTTTACGACGCCGGCGCCCCAACCCGTCCGTCAACGCCCACCGCGGAATGGCTGCGTCGTGGTGGCCCGGCAAACAAGGCCGGACGCGAAACGTCGGGGCGCGTTAGCGGTGACATTAAGTCTATTATGCGCGATGCAACATTCCATTTTCAACCCCTGGCGCCTTTCCAATCCTCCGGCCGCCTTGCGAGACCCCCTCGTGAAGTGCCATAATGACGGGGATAGGTGCTGGGTGATAGGTCTCAGGTCATCGGTATTGGGTGCTGGATGGTTGGGCTGCGAATATCGTGCTATACGCAGGAGCGTGCATGAGGAGCCGAGCGGTGAGGGCGTGAGTGTCCTTTCCGTTTCGGGGAGGGGTCGGGGAAGAGGTTTGCCGGCTTCAATAAAATATGAATGGCTCTTACCGGCGCCGCTGCCTGCCTCGTACGGCGAACGGTTTCCTCGCGCGTGCCGGCCTTTGCTGCAGGCCCTGTACACCCGCGGGATTCTAGACGAGGCCGGCGATCGGCTGCGCGCGTTTTTCGACGTCGCCGATCCCGGTCCTGACCCATTCCTGCTCAAGGATATGGATCGTGCCGTCGAACGGATACTGTTCGAAGTGCAAAGCGGCCGACCCATCGGTGTCTTCGGCCATTACGACTGCGATGGCGTCACGGCCACGGTGCTTCTCAGTCAGACGCTCACGGCGCTCGGCGCGCGTGTTGTTCCATTCATCCCGAGCCGCAGCGACACGTACGGGATCCCTATCAATGGCATCGAGAGCCTCGCAGTGAGTGGTGTTTCGCTCATCGTCACGGTGGATTGTGGTATTAAGGCCTCTCCGGAAGTCGAGTGGGCGGCGGCACGCGGCATCGAGATTATCATCACCGACCATCACCTTTGCGAACGCTCTATTGATGTGGATTCCCGACTTCTCCAATGTAACATCGGAGTGACCGTGGGAAAAGGGGCGACGGCCGATGCTCTCCCGCCGGCCTATGCCGTGGTGAATCCAAAGCGAGCCGACTGCCCTTACCCGTTTAAGTCGCTCGCCGGGGTCGGACTGGCGTTCCGGCTGTCACAGGCGCTCGCCCGCGCATCCGGTTATGATCGCGTCT
Source organism: Armatimonadota bacterium (assembly GCA_035686845.1). Taxonomy (GTDB): domain Bacteria; phylum Armatimonadota; class DASRZA01; order DASRZA01; family DASRZA01; genus DASRZA01. The sequence goes on from DASRZA010000080.1 coordinate 4,356, forward strand.
CGGCGGAAGAGATCGACTCGATGCTCGACCTGGTCTGCCTTGGAACGGTGGCGGACGTGGTGGATCTGACGGGTGAGAACCGCTGCCTGGTCGCCCGCGGGCTCACAAAGATCCAGTCACTCGCACGACCGGGCATCCGTTCCCTGGCGGGCGCGGCGAGTCTTGCTCCGGGCCGTATCACCGCCAAAGATGTCGCCTTCGTGCTGGCGCCTCGTATCAACGCCGCGGCGCGACTGGAGCACGGAGTGCTAAGTCATGATCTGCTCTGCGCGCCGTCGTGCGAGGCGGCGGCGCCGCTGGCGGCGCGACTCGAGGCGTTGAACCGCGAACGCCGTCGACTCACGGTAGAAGCCGTCGATTACGCCTGCCTCACGCTGGAAGAGAGCATGGATGGCCAGCTTATCCTGGCCGCTGTCGGCGGATGGCTCACCGGAATCTCCGGACTCGTCGCCAGTCAGATCCGCGAGCGTTACGGCCGGCCAGCGCTGGCAATCTCAACCCGTGCCTTTTCCGACGTAACGTCGGAAAGCGCCGCCGCTATTTCTCTCTGCACGGCGCGGAGCCCCGCCGCTCTTTCCGATGGCGCCGTTCCTGCCAACACAATCTGTATTGGATCGGCGCGCAGTATTCCCGGCTTTGACATAACGGCGGCGCTCGGCGCCGCGCACGAGCATCTTGAAGGATATGGCGGTCATGCCGGCGCGGCCGGGTTTTCCGTTCGCTATGGCGCCATACCCGCCTTAGAAGAGTCTCTCAATCGTTACGCCTCAACCACGCTCTCGCCGGATGACATAGCGCCCCGGCTTGCTGTCGACGCCTCGCTCACTCCCGACGAGCTTACGGCCGAGTTCGCTGCACAACTGGAACGATTCGAGCCGTGCGGGTCGGGAAACGCGGCGCCTACCTTTTTGATTCGGGGAGCGTGTATTCTTCCGGGAAGCACCCGTGTTTATGGTCTCGATGATAAATCATCGAGAGGGGACCGCTTCTCCTACCGTATTCAGGGACCTTGTGGCCCGATTCGGGTGACCGCGCAGGGCGTGGAGATGCTGCGCAGCGCGGTCCACGGGAGCCCGCTGGACCTGGTCTGCCACGCGCTGCCCGACCATCGCTCGGCCGCCCGGATCAAGCTCGCGGCACTCGACGCCCGCGCCGCCGGAGATTCTTCTGACGCCCCCACTTCTCAATCAGAGACGGCCCCGGCCGTTCGAAAAGGTTAGCGTATTGACCCCATCTACCGGATATAGCGGCGTCGCGGCCGATCTCGCGCGCCGGATCGCGGCTTTCGTGCGATCCTGGGGATCTGCCGGCCGCTTCGAAACGCTCGCTCTGAACCTGTTCAGGTACCAGTACGTGAATAACGAGCCGTACCGGCGCTTTTGCGACTCGCGCGGCGCGGCGCCGGAGACGGTTCGCTCATGGACGGCAATACCGGCCGTTCCCGCCGACGCGTTCAGAACCCAGACGCTGAGCTGTGCGCCGATCACGGCGCAAAACGCGGACGCCATATTTCGGACGAGCGGCACCACTTCCAACGACTCTTTCGGGCGCGGTGTCCACTGGATGGACACGGCGGCGCTTGATCTCTATCGACTTTCGCTCCGGACCGGTTTCACGCGGCTCGCCGCACGCGCCAGCCATCTGCCGCTTGTCAGTCTCGTCGCGCCATTTGATGCGGCGCCCGATTCGTCGCTCTCGTTTATGCTTTCCACACTGGCTCACGATCTGGAAGCCGCAGGAAATCCGGCGCGGTTCTGCTGGCGCAGCGAAGGCCCTGATTTCGCGGCCGCTCGGCAGTTTCTGGCCTATGAAACCGGACCGGTTCTTCTTTTCACCACGGCATTGGCGCTGTTGGAGCTGATTGGGAGCCTCGAAGCGCCGCTCAGAGTTCATCCTGACACCATCGTCATCGAGACCGGCGGTTCCAAGGGCCGGCGCCGGATGATCACGCGTGAAGAGCTTTACCGGATGGCATCGGACCGGCTGACGCTCGCGCCTGCCCAGATCGGATCGGAGTACGGGATGTGTGAAATGGCGTCGCAGTTCTATGACGAACACCTCGGCCGGATTGAGATATGTGGGGAAGGCAAACTGGACTCTTCGGACGTGAAAACAGGCGCGCCCTGGGTGCAAAGCGTTTTGATCGATCCGGATACCGGCGAGGAGGCCGCCGCCGGCCAACCCGGTATTCTGCGTCATTTTGATCTTTGCAATCTCAATTCGGTGATGGCGATCCAGACGATGGACCTGGCAGTCCTGCCGTCGAATCGGGGTAGACTCGAAGGCAGCGATCCGATCGATGGCGCCGGACCTGCCGGCGCGCGACGCGGGTTCATTCTGCAAGGCCGGCTCTCCGACGCGCCCGCGCGCGGCTGCTCGCTCACCGTTGAGGAATGGTTGGAACGAACCGGAGGAAACCACTAAATGCCTCGCGACATTCCCGTGGGCAACAGCCGGCTGCTGGTAACATTCGATTCCTCATACCGGCTGCGTGATTTCTACTTTCCGCACGTCGGCAAGGAGAATCACTCCGTCGGACACCCATTCCGGTTCGGAATCTGGTGCGATGGCGAGTTCCACTGGACGTATGACGATGGTTGGACCCGGCGGCTAGATTATGAGGAGGATACGCTCGTTACCCGGGTGATTCTACGGCATGAAGGTCTCGGGATTCATCTCAACTGCAGCGACACCGTCGATTATGAGCTGAACGTCTACTTTCGTTCGGTGGAAGTCGTGAACCTGAAGCCGCACAAGCGCGAGATCAAACTCTTCTTTCATCACGATTTCCATATCGCCGAAAGTGAGGTTGGGGATACCGCGATGGTGCGCCGGGATGAGCAGCTTATCGCCATTCATTACAAGGCGAACCGCTACTTTTTGATCAACGGCGGCACGGAGGACGCGTGGGGCATCGATTCGTACGCGACCGGCGTCAAGGAGCTTGGCGACATGCAGGGCACGTGGCGCGACGCCGAGGATGGCAGGCTCGAGGAGAACCCGATTTCGCAAGGCTCCGTCGATTCAACCGTCTGTTTCCGCCGCGATCTGCCGGCCCACGGCCACTTCACTCTTTATTACTGGATCGCGGCGGCTACGAGCTACACCCAGATTCGCCAGCTCAATGAAACGGTGATCGAACGCGGACCGGACCGATTGATGCGGCGCAGCGGGAATTACTGGCGTTTTTGGGTTCATAAGGAGCAGCTCGATTTCTATGATCTTTCGGCGGCGGCGGTGGATCTCTTTTATCGCAGCCTGCTCATCCTCCGGACGCAGATCGACGAAGGCGGGGCGATCATCGCGGCGAACGACTCGGATATTACGCAGTTCGGACGCGACACCTACAGCTACATGTGGCCCCGGGACGGCGCGTTGGTGGCGCACGCGCTCGACCTGGCCGGCTACTCCGCGGTCGCCATGCCGTTCTATGAATTCTGCGGCCGGGTGCTCACCGAGAAGGGCTTCTTCCTGCACAAGTATAACCCCGATGGAACGCTTGGCAGCTCCTGGCATCCCTGGATAAACGCGGGCGAGGCGCAGCTTCCCATTCAGGAAGATGAGACCGGCCTGGTGCTCTGGGCGCTCTGGCGCCATTTTGAGATGGCGCGGCACGTGGAGTCAATCCAGCCTCTCTATCATTCGTTAATCGTGCCGGCCGGGGATTTTATGGCCGGGTTTCGAGACATGGCAACCGGACTTCCACTCCCGAGCTACGATCTCTGGGAAGAGCGCCAGGGAGTTTTCGCCTTTACGGTTGGGGCCGTTCATGGCGGGCTCGTGGCAGCCGCTAATTTTGCCGAATCCTTTGGCGAATCGGATCGAGCGGAAAAGTACCGGCGCGCCGCGCGTGAAATCCGCATGGGCGCCGACCGGTTCCTCTGGAGTGAGTCGCTGGGTCGTTTTGCCCGCGGCCTGCATCGCAATGAAAAAGGCGAAATCACGGCCGACTATACCATTGACAGCAGCCTCTTTGGACTTTTTCGATTCGGGCTTTATGACGCCCGTGATCCCCGGATAGCCAGCACCATGGCGGCGGTTAAGAAAGCCCTCTGGATTCCGACGTCGGTGGGAGGCATGGCCCGCTATACGAATGACTATTATCATCGCGTCTCCTACGACGTAACCGGCAACCCCTGGTTTGTCTGCACGCTCTGGCTGGCGGAGTATACGATTGCGCAGGCGATCACCGAAGCGGATTTGCAGCCGGCGGTAGAGATTCTTCAATGGGTGGTAGAGCACGCTCTGCCCAGCGGCGTGCTCGCCGAGCAAGTCCACCCGTTTTCCAACGCTCCGCTGAGCGTCTCCCCGCTCACCTGGAGCCACGCCACGTACGTGATGACCGTCCTCGAATATCTCGATCGGATCAGCTCCCTGCAGCTCTGTCCGCAATGCGGCAACCCCCTCTTCAGCAAGGAGGGACGCCGCATGAGGCATGAGCATTCCGAAACCTCCCGCCTCCGCGTCGCTCAGCCCCAAAGCCGAACTAAGGATGAAGGATGAGAATTGTGCTGGCTTCGGGGTCGCCGCGGCGGCGAGAGCTGCTGCAATCCCTCGGGCTCCGTTTCCGGGTGGCGCCTACGGGTGTGAGCGAAGAGACGGCCGGGCTCCCGCCCCATGAGGCGGTGGTGGAACTGGCGAAGCGTAAGGCTCGGAGCGCCGAAAGCGAGTCGGAACCGGCGGGAGACCGGCTGATCATCGCCGCCGATACGCTCGTTCACATGGATGGCGACGCGCTTGGTAAACCTCGCGACCGCGAAGAGGCCTTTCGAATGCTGAGGCGCCTCTCGGGCCGAGAGCACCGGGTGCTAACCGGGCTGGCTCTTATCCTGCAGCGCGAAGGCCGGCGCGAATCGACGGTGGGTTATGAAGAGACCCGAGTCCGGTTCAAACCCCTCACCGATCAGGAGATCGAACGGTACGTGGATACCGGCGAGCCACTGGATAAGGCCGGCGGATATGGAATTCAAGGCCGCGCCTCGATCTTTGTGGAAGGTATCCACGGCTGCTATTTCAACGTCGTCGGACTGCCGCTCCACCGGCTCTATATTCTGGCGCAGCGCCTCGGATTCGATCTTACCGAAGGCGGGTTTTAAACCCGCCGCTTCCGGTGGCGCCGCGGCTGCCGGTGAGCTCCGGACGCGGCGGGGACGTTTCTGTCGGCGCTTAACCGCCATTGGCCGCCCCGTGAATCACATGCGCTGACGCCTACATGTGGGGCGGAAGATTGGGACCTTCCAGGTCGGGGCCATCGGTTGCCGGATCGAGGGTGATGGGGGCGCCGCCTCTCGAAACCGATCCTTCTCCATTTTCGGACGAGAGCGTCTCCTCGGAGCGGGCCGCAGGATACGAGAGCTCGCGCATCCGGTTCTCTAGCAGGGAAATCCGGGCCTCCAGCCGCGACAGCTCAGTCCGCGAAACCAAGCCCGCCGCCTGCATGGCGTGGTCAACCTGCACACGCACGAAGGATTCCAGCTTCTGGCGTTCCGTTTCGGCTCGCTGAGTCATCTCCTCGACGAGAGTCTTCCCCTGCTCGGTACTCAGCTCCCCCCGGGCGACTGACTCGCCGATAAACTGCTCGATCCGATCGCGGGTAAGCGCCATCGCGCCGACTCCAACAAGCAGAGACCTGCGAATCACGTCTATCATAATGCCTGAAGTCCTCCGTCCCGAGTATGTGGCGCCGCAGCCTTCGCCAGACGCGCGTTTATCTGGGCTATCGCCGGCCGCCGCGCGCAATTCGCAAGCGATCAGGCGGTTGATGCGCAGACGGTTCGCCCATGGATCACCTGATCTGCGAATCTTGCGCCGCGCCAATCTCCCTATGGAGCCGTTTCGACACACGATGCTCCATTCCCTGCGCCCAATTCTTCAAATGACGCGATTTCGAATCCGCCCGCCGAGACATCAGTTTACGGTAATGAAGAAGCTTGTCTCGCAGCAGGGCACGCGAGCGGGCGCCCGTCGCCGGCGCAAAGAGGAGTCCAACGACTCCCCCAACCGCGGCGCCCCCCAGAATCATCATACTCCGGCGCGCCAACCTAAATCCATTCGCTCTCACCAGTTTCGCTCCTGATTATATTGTACAACCTGAGAGTAAACAATCTGGATCGGATTTTCGCCTGCCTCGGAACCGTTCACACGAACCAGATCTCTTCCCCTCATTTACCCGCACAACCCGCCCTCGGAAACAATGGCGGTGCGCCAATGGCATCAAGATATCGCGCTGGCGCGTTCGCCGCGGCATTGAGGTTAAAGGCCCCACGGGGCCAACCCGGCTTCTCGAGGGTCGGACACCACTCATGCTCGCGGCGTCACCTCGATTCGGACTGCGGCGCGGCAGAGAATCCCGGGTTGGCCAGGCGCAGCGTGATCGCCTGCCCGGCCGCCGCCGCCACGTAGATCCAGTAGCCTTCGTAGGGTGATAGTGTTGTCGCCGCCACGTACTGCCCGCCCACGTTATCCCACGTCCAGATCGTGGACCCCACTATCCCCGCAGTGACTGCCGCACTGAAGCTCTCCGGCGTGCCCGACGCCACCACCTGGAGTGAGCTGACGGGCAATGGGTATGGATAGGGGTCCCCGATCATGTTCCAGCCAGCCGGGAGTGTGAGGTCCATTGGGCTGGCGTTCGGGCTGCTCTGTGCCGGCTGCAGCGTGTGCGACCCCTTCTCCAGCGCCCAGTAGCCCCGCCCCGGCACTGCGCTCTTCCCGTCGGGGCCGGGAAGGTGCGGATACTGCAGGTACTGCCCTCCCACCGGGTCATAGGTGGCGATGTCTGCAGCCCCGTCCGGAAGCAGCGTCAAGCCGAGCAGCGACGCCAGATCATCGCTGCTCGAATACGGCAGGCTCAGCATCACCAGTCCGGTCGGAAGGCTCCCCGCTGTCCCGCTGATCGTGATGGCGGCGCTGTGCAGCGTGGGATCTCCAGTCGCCATGAAGTTGAGGTTGTACTGTCCCGGCTGCAGCCCGGTGGTGTCTAGCGGCAAGAGATATGCCCCGCCGTTCCCCTGCTGCGGGTCGAACGCGAAGGAGGGTCCCGAGCCACTGCCTGGAGAAGCAGGATCTCCAGCGAGGGTGACGCTCACTGCCTGGAGCGAGACCGTTCCCGAGGAGACGTTGGCGCCGGCCGCATCCACCAGCTCCAGCGAGACCGGCAGCGGGGTTCCGGGGGCGACTCCCTTTGTAGAGTCGTAGAGCAGCTTTACTCCGTACGATACCGTGTAGGTCACACTCGCCTGTGAGGTGTTGCCCGCGTTGTCGGCCGCGTTGACGGTGAACGTCTTCGTCCCCACCGAAGCGGTATCGATGGGACTGCCCGACGGGACCGGGCCGGCCGAAGTGACAATGCCGTCCACGGCATCGGTGCTGGTATAGGAGGCGATCACGACCTGGTTGAGCAAGTAGGTCCGGCTTTGCGGCGAGGTGATGGTAATGGCGGGGATGGATGTATCTACCAGCAGCGCCTGCGTACGGGCTGCCTCCTGGTTGCCCGCGATATCTTCGCTTCGGAAGGTGAGAGTGTGCTTGCCATCGGCAGCGATGGTGAATGGCTGCGTATATGTCTGCTGGGATCCACCATCAACCGTATAGTAAGTGGCGCTGACGCCCGAAAGATTATCAGCGGCCGATAGTTTTACCTGCACCGGACCGGTAAATGAGCTGCTGTCTGAGCCGGCGGGCCCGGTGAAGGTGAGCGTGGTGACGGGAGGTGTCAGGTCGATGTTGACGGGCGGAGAGGTGAAAGTGGCGCTATTTCCCGCGACGTCGGTGACTTTCACGGTCCGGGTCTGGTTTTTCCCCTCAGTCGTGAACTGCAGCGGACTGGATGGAGCAGCCGAGGCCACGCCTGAGATGTTGTCGGCAGTGGTATAGGCCATTGCGACCGCAGAGCTATTCCAGCCGTCCGCCTTGGCGGCCGGAGATGGAGAGCCGAAGCTAAGCGTGGGCGGAGTGGAATCGATGGGAATGTTGAGCGTTTGGGTCGCCTCGTGATTACCCGCGTGGTCCTCACTCCAGAACGAGAGAGTATGCCTGGCGTCACCGGAGATGATGAAGGGCGCCGTGTATGTTTGGAGCGTCCCACCATCGAGCGAGTAGTAAGTGACGAGCTGATCGGAGGGTCCGTCAGGGTCCGTGGCGGAGAGAGTGACCGTGACGGGGCCGGCGTACCAACCATTCTGACCGGCAGGTCCCGAAAGAGAGGCGGTGGTGGCTGGGGCGGTCGTATCGCCGACCATCGCCAGGCTGAATGCGCCGCCAGCCGCGATGGCGGTGACGCCGGATAGACCGCTCACCTCAACCGGTATACTGCTGTTGGTAGTCGTACCGTTACCAAGCTGGCCGGACTGATTGTTTCCCCAGGCCCAGACCGTCCCATCCGACTTGAGCGCCAGACTGTGGTAAGTACCTCCTGTCACGGCGGTAACGCTGGATAGACCGCTCACCTCAACCGGCACAGTGATATTGAAAAGGGTCGAGCCATTTCCGAGCTCACCGTAGCCGTTGTATCCCCAGGCCCAAACACTCCCATCCGTCTTGAGGGCCAGGCTGAATCCACCGCCAGCCGCGATGACGGTAACACCGGAAAGACCACTCACCTCAACCGGCACGCTGCTGTCCGTGGTCGAGCCATTTCCTAGCTCACCGTAGATGTTGTATCCCCAGGCCCAGACACTCCCATCCGTCTTGAGGGCCAGGCTGAATCCACCGCCAGCCGCGATGGTGGTAACACCGGATAGACCGCTCACCTCAACCGGCACGCTGCTATTGACGGTCGTACCGTTGCCCAGTTCGCCGTTGTAGTTGTCACCCCAGGCCCAGACGGTGCCGTCGGTCTTGAGCGCCAGGCTGAATGCGCCGCCAGCCGTGATGGCGGTGACGCCGGATAGACCGCTCACCTCAACCGGCATGCTGCTGTTGATAGTCGTACCGTTACCAAGCTGGCCGGAGTCGTTGTGTCCCCAGGCCCGGACCGTCCCATCCGTCTCGAGCGCCAGGCCGTCGTTACCGCCCGCCGCGATGGCGGCAACCCCGGAGAGACCGTTGACCTCCACCGGCACGCCGCTGTCCGCGGCCGAGCCGTTTCCCTGTTCGCCGTAAGTGTCGCCTCCCCATGCCCAGACGGTCCCGTTCGTCTTCAACGCTATGCTGAATGCACCGCCAGCCGCGATGGCGGTAACACCGGATAGACCGCTCACCCCCACCGGCACGCTGCTGTTCGCGGTGGGTGTCGGGGCGTTTCCCAGTTCGCCGTAGTAGTTGTCACCCCAGGCCCAGACGGTGCCGGCCAGACATGGCCTGGCGGCCAGTCCACCCAGCGAGATCAGGATGGCGAGCAATATTCGGATATCTGTTGTTCTCAACATTTGCCTCTCTTCCGAAGCGCGATATCGTCCGCGAGGCCATCGGCGTCCCGCTTAGACCTGGGCGTTCGAGGATGCTATAACCACTGAGTGCAGTTTGCCGGACGGACCCGGTGTCGGCATCCACGAATCGACGGATTCGACGGGCAACCGATGGGCGCATACCAGCCGGGGCACAGCGTAAAATGGATCGGCGGCGAGCACGTGTTCTGCCGGCGTTAACGCGAAGGGATGATCCGTGAGCAGCGCCGCTAGGCGGATCGCTTCGCGGCAGAATAGCATCGGTGTGGCAAGAAGAGTAACATAGGCCTGTATTACGTGGAATATGACCCACGAAACAGCAGCATCAGTTCTATAAACTTGACTCATGGTATACCTGGTAGAACAGTTATGCGACGCCGTGGAGCGGGGAGACCTGCAGTCCGCGGCCCGGCTCCTCGACGAGGGCGCTGATCCGAACGCTCGAAATTATCTGGGGCGGACACCGCTCCGTTTTGCGTCGGAAAAGGGCCACGTCTCCGTGCTCCAGCTATTGGAGGAGCGAGGTGGGAATATCCAGCTTCGGGATAAAGTCGGCCACTCGCTCCTACATCTCGCTGGCACGCCGGAGATGGCGCGCTGGCTCGTTGGCCGCGGCCTGGACGTAAACAGCCCCACGGGACCAACCCGGATTCTGGAGGGCCGGACACCGCTCATGCTCGCGGCGTCGGATGGCCGGATCGAAGTGATCAACGCGCTTCTGGAGTTGGGCGCCCATCTGCAAGCCCGGGATCCGCAGGACTCGAGCGCTCTCACGCACGCGCTTCAAAACGCGCAGGACGCGACAGCCTCGGCGCTGATCGAGGCGGGCGCGTACGTCGGCCCCGTCGAGGCAGCGTTGATCGGAGATTGCGACGCCGTTCGGAACGGGCTACCCGCCAGGCCCGAATTGATGACCCGGTTGATCCTGGCGGCCGCGTCCCGAGGCCGTATCGCAGTTATCGACCTGTTGCTTGACGCGGGCGTCTCGCCCAACACCCGCGGCGCCAGGGATCAAACACCACTGTGCGAGGCGCTGCTCTATCGCCAGATGGAAACCGCGGAGGCGCTGCTGGAGCGCGGGGCCGATCCGGATCTGCCGGGCTCGGTGGGAAAGCCGCCTCTGATGTGGGCGGCTATGTGGCGTGAGCCGCGCATCATCCGTCTGTTGTTAACGCGCGGCGCCAACCCGGACGCCATCGACCGCAAATCCGCGACTTCCCTCGTCTGGGCCACCTACGATGACAACATCGAAATCGCCCGGCTGCTCCTTGAAGCGGGAGCAGATCCTGACGTTTGGGAGGGATGGCCTCTAAGCATCGCCGCGGAGCACGGCCAGCTCGAGATGCTGCGTCTCCTCTATTCTTACGGCGCCGGGCGGGAGCAAAAGCCCGAGATTATCGGCCTCGGTCAGCGGGCTCGCGGGCCGGCGCTCCGGATGCTGCTGGAAAATGGCGCCGATCCCAACATCGCAGACGTCTACGGCCGGACTTCGCTCATGCACGCCGCGCTGGAAGGAGACATCTCCGATATCCATCTGCTCCTCGACCACGGCGCCGAGATCGACGCCCAAGACCCGGCCGGAACCACGGCCCTCATGATCGCCGCGATGTGGCGCCAATTCGACGCATACCACGCGCTCCTCAGCCGCGGCGCCGATCCTCTGCTCCAGGACAACGGCGGAATGACCGCCGGGCATTGGAATCGGGGAGATGGGAGAATCATTTAGTGGCGGTGGTTCGCGTCTCACCCATTACACCGGACTTCGCAGGTGGGATAAGGGATGATGGAGGGCCGGGGCCCCTGTGGTCGAATGCCCGGCCCTGTCAGCGTCACTTGACCTCGAACTCGAAGGGGTCGCGCCAGTAGTGGCGCTACGGTACCCGCGCGCGTCGTCATGGACGCTCCAGAAGCGTGGTCATTTTGAAGCGGATGTCGGCGGGTTGTGGAAAAATGCTCGCAGGAGGGCGCCCATGGATAAAACGACCACAGCAGACCGGCCCGCCAGCAGCGCGGCGCAGTACGAAGCGGTGGTAGATGGCTGCCTTGCGGAGATCCGCAGGCTTCAGGATCGAATGGAGGAAGACCGGGCTGAGATTGAATCGCTGCAGGCGGAGACACGCACGATTCTGGATGGTCTGTTGGCTGTTCTCAAGGCCTTCTGACAATGTGGCGGAAGATAGCCGACCTCGCCAGAACACTGGTGAGCTTTGGAGAGACACTGCAGCAAAACCGGGCCGACATTAAGGAGCTGAAGCGCGAAGTTCGCGAGTTGACACTCGCTGTCCAACTGCTGATGCTGGAAGTTCAGCATCATCGCGAGAACGAAGCCCATGAACGAGAGAAGATGGCGCTCCGACTTGAGAATGAGCTTCTGAAGTTCGAGAAGCGCCTGCCGCGTCCGAAAGGCGGGGCGCCCAGGGCCCGTAAGGGTGCCTTCCACATCCTCTCACACCAACCGTCCCCTCCAGCGCCAGCCTCATTGCTTCACGCTCCCCCGGTCCCAGGGCAACCTCGAAAACACGGGAGTGGAGCGGCTGCGCCAAAGCCTGCTGGATGATCCACGAGGGAGAGGCACTGACGGCGCGATTTCACGGGCGACTGCAGGGGGGATGCGGCATTATACCACAGCCTTTCCCGTCAGGTACTGTCTAAGAGCGTGTCAAGAAATGTCCGGGGACGAGCATCTGGCATCCTCGCCCTTCCCCATAGCTTGGCGGCGGCCCGCCCCCCGCGCCTCGTACCTAACGCCTTCTTCTACCCCCTCTTAAAATCGACGTCGAAGCCGTGGAGCTGCGCGACTTCGCCATCGGCGTTGAGGGTGAAGACGATCGGGGCGTTTTCGAACGAGTTCTCGGCTTTTCCGACGAACGTATCAAAATGAAAGTGTTCCAGCGGGCTGCTGAAACTGCTCCACTGCGCGACCAGGCCGCCGTTTTCGAGTGTGACGCTCAGTTTGCCGTAGGCAGGATTGGTATAGGCGCCGGTATAGGCTTCCAGCTCGCGTGACGGCCCTTTG
>DASRZA010000081.1:0-15015 GCA_035686845.1 Armatimonadota bacterium
TCAGCCGATGCCCAAATTCACCCCGGGCGCACGCGGCAGTTTCCCACAGACTGGCATCCACAAGTACTCGCTCTACCCGTTCCAACCGGGGGGCATGGACATCTTTCCGGCGGGGGTCGCCTTGATGGGGGCCGATGGACCCACACTGGCCTATATCGCCGGCCCGCCGGAGGCCTTCACCGCCAAGGATCACAACTTCCGGCCCGGCCAGAAAATCCGGAAGCAGGTGGCGCTGCTGAACGACGAACGGACGGCCGAGAACTACTCCTACTCCTGGCGAGCGGCCCGGGACGTTCAGGAGGTCGCTCACGGCGAAGGCCAGGGCCGGCTGGCGCCAGCGGAGATCAAGTTCATCCCGTTCACCTTCACCGCGCCCACGATCAACTCCAGCAAGGCCCAGTATACGATCACGCTGACGGCCATCATCGGGAACATCAAGCATACGGACAGCTTCACGTTCCGGGTCTTTCGCCCGTCCACGGCGGCTGCGATGCCTGCCATCCATATCTACGACCCGGTGGGAAAGACGGTCAGAATGCTGCAGGCGCTCGGCATTCATTCGGCGGCCTGGAACGGGCAGGGAGCCGCGCCTGGTGTGCTGATCATCGGTCGCCAGGCGCTCTCAACCGGCAAACCCCTACCGTTCAACCCGGAAGCGATCGTTCGGAACGGTGGGCGCGTGCTGGTGGAGATCCAGAACCCCGATTGGTACCGGCGCCGGGGCTTTCGGGTGGCGCCGGTACTCGCTCGGCGCTCCTTCCCGGTTCCGGGGGATAACCCGGCTGTGCGGGGCCTGGACGCCGAGGATTTCCGCGACTGGACGGGCAGCAGCACCCTGGTGGATCCCTATCCGGTCTATCCCGTAGGGAATCCTGCCTGGCGGTCGCCGCCGCATGGCTGGCGCTGGGGCAGCCAGGGAGCTGTGTCCAGCGCCCCGTTGGAGAAGCCGCATCTGAGCTCGTGGCGGCCGCTGCTGGAGTGCGAGTTCGACCTGCAGTATTCACCGCTCATGGAGATGGACTACGGCAAGGGCCGCCTGACCCTCTGCACTCTCGATCTGGAGGATCACGAGGCGGCGGACCCGGCTGCCGAGCGCATGGCCCGGCAGCTCATCTGGCACGTCGCGACCGCGCCGCTGGCGCCAAAGACTGATGGCAGCGTGGTCTACGTGGGCGGAGATACCGACGCCGCGATGCTTGACTCGCTCGGCCTGGTCTATGCGAGGGGCACGGGCATTGGACCGCAGACCCGGCTGTTGATCGTCGGCGCTGACGCAAAAGTGAATCCTGAGCAACTGCGCGCTTACTGCCAGCGGGGCGGCAAGGCGTTGTTCCTGGCCCGGCAATCAGCGGCCGGACCGCTGGGCGTGACGCTGGCTCAGGTTTCCGGCTTCCACGGGTCGCTGAATGTTCCCGCCTGGCCCGAGACTCGCGGCCTGAGCGTCTCCGATCTGCACTGGCGGACCGACGCGGACGCCTGGGTGATCAAGGACGCATCGGGTCCACTGGGGGCCGATCACCTGGAGGTGAGCGCCGATGGTCTGCTGGGCCGCATCTCTTTCGGCCCGGGCAGCGGCGCGGTCGTGATCTGTGAAATCGACCCCCGGGCCCTCGACGCGGATAAGCTCACCTACTTCCGCTTCACCCGCTGGCGAGAAACCCGCACCCTCGCGCAGATTCTGAGCAACTGCGGCGCCACCTTCAAAGCCGACCCCGATATCTTCGGCTCCGGTTCGAGCCCGCAGAAGCTGGCCGGCCTCTATTATCCCGACTACATGGGTTATGACCCCAACACCGTCACCGACACCAACTACACGGACTTCAAGCTCAGCGATGACCCGTACCGGTACTTTCGGTGGTAGAAGTAGACCCTCTGCGAACGAGCGAAACAAACTCCTGGACTATGCCGGCTGCGGTGCGGGCTTCGAGGACGGCCTGGTCTCCCTCAAATCCGGATTCATTGGCCCACCCGAGCGGGCCCGTGTGCTGATGGGTCTTGAAGCCGTCACTCAGATAATCGAGAGCCTTATTCCCGAAGTCGGTCTCATGGAGCCTGGCGGCCAGGAACTTGTCGGCCATCTCCGGCGCGCCCTGCGCTTTGAGCATCCAGACGATATCACAGCCGTCCTTGTCCTTCGTCCGTTCGAGGAGTGCCCATGCCTTCAGCCCGAGGAGAACTGCGGGTCCACAAAGGCGAAGGCTCACTCTCTTGACACCCCTGCCGTCGAGGAGTGGACCCTCATCATCCTGCATCACGATGTCTCGGTCGATGAGGTCGAGTCCATAGACACCCAGCGCGGTAAGCCCACTTCCGCTCTTCTCAATGGGCTTCCGCTGGATCTTGCCGCCCTGCTCTGGGTCGGTCACAGGGACGAAGAGTTCGACTACCACATCGGCCCCTTCGACGGTACGTTTCCACTTGAAGCTCCTGTCATCGTCCTGCTTGAGGTTGAGGTTTGCGAAGTTCTGTATGAGCGTGCGGTACATCTCCTGGTCGTCGCCCACCGCAGCCACTCGGATGGCGAGGTCTACGTCACTGGTACCGACGTGAGGTTCCAGGATCTCGCCGGGCTCCGGCACGAGCAAACCAGGGATAAGTCCACCAATGAGCGCACAACGGTTCCCCCACGGGCCGATCTCTGCAAAGAGGGAGCGTGCGACCATGCGACAGATATCAGTGATCTCCATGCCATCGCTCCTCAAGGTCGAGCAACAGCCCGTCAGCAAGCTCTTTGGTCCGCCCCCTGGCGCTAGATACCTCTAACCAGGCACGCCACGGAGAGATCCGCCGGATGCTATCGGACGCGATGTGTACCAGCCAGGGGTCGTTTTTAGATCGGACGAGCTCTATGTTCGCACCTTCATCCGTTTGTTCGAAACCGGATCCTTTCAGATTATCCTCGGCATAAAGTTCCGGAATCCAGATGCGGACAGGTGGTGGCACCCTCGTTAGTATGGGCTTATAAACGTTTGCAGCAAGGACACCCCCAACAGCGCCGTCGGGGCAGAACCTGAGTAACGAGTGCGCTATCCTCTCTGTGGAAGAGTTGTAGAGGAACCCCCGGATGCTGCGCTGCGGCGGCCCCTCCTCTTCGCTCCACAGTTCCGCAAGTGCCCTTGGGTTGCTCAGGGTGCGCGTCTTTTCGGGACCACTCCCAGAGGCGGTCATCAGGCCCGCGCGTTCCAGCCGCTGTACTGTCACTGCCGGTGGTAAAATCCCCATAATCGCGAAGTAAAATTCCCCACCCCATAGCGGACAATGCCACCTAACCTCCAATAAGAGGAGGTGGCCAAATGCTAGGAGGTGGAGCTTTGGAAGAGATTATAGAGATGCGACAGGAGGGCCTGTCAGTAAAACAGATAGGCCGACTGACGGGACTGGATCGCAAGACGATCCGTAAGTACCTGCGCAAGCCGCAGACCCCGCAGTATGGGCCGCGAGCCAAGAGGCCGAGTAAGCTGGACCCGTACGAAGCATACATTGAGCGGCGGCTCAAGGCAGGGGTGTGGAACGCTGCCGTGCTGCTGCGAGAGCTAAAGGAGCAGGGATACTCCGGAGGCTACAGCATCCTGCGGGTCCGTCTGTCTCCGCGGCGCAAGGAATCGACCGTTGCGGCGGTACGTCGGTTTGAGACAGCGCCTGGACAGCAGGCGCAGGTGGACTGGGGAAGCGTTGGCGACGTGGAAACCACCGAAGGAGATAAGCCGCTGTCGGGGTTCGTGATGACGCTGGGCTTCTCCCGGGCGATGTTCGCCGATATCGCCACGAACGAGCGACTGCCGACGTTTCTGAGGATGCATGAGGAAGCGTTCCGGCAGCTTGGGGGTGTGCCCAGGGAGATCCTCTACGACCGGCCCAAGACGGTGCTGCTCGGAGTGGACGAGCGGGGAGAACTTTCGTGGAACAAGACGTTCCTGGACTTCGCCGGCTACTGGGGCTTTCGCCCGCGGGTGTGCCAGGGATACCGGGCACAGACCAAGGGGAAGGTGGAATCGGGTGTGAAGTACTTGAAGGGGAACTTTCTGTGCGGCAGAGACGCCACCAGCGTGGAAGACCTGCGCAGTCAGGTGCGAGTGTGGACCGCTGAGGTGGCCAACCAGCGGACGCATGGAACCACCGGTCGTGTCGTCGCCGAGGCCCACGCCGAGGAGAAGCCCCATCTGCAGCCGGTGGGAACCCGTCCACCTTATCCTCTGCCCGAAGAACTCTTCGAAACGCGGCGGGTGGCGCGTGACTCCTACGTCAGCTACCACGCCAACCGCTACTCGGTACCGTTCACCGCTGTGGGCAAAGACGTGGAGGTAAAGGAAGTGAACGGCAAGCTGGAGATCATGCTTTTAGGCGAGCGCCTGGCCGAGCACCCGGTGTGTCAGGGCAAGCGCCAGGTAGTCACGGTGGCCGAGCACGTGGCGGGGATCCCATTGGGACCCTGCGGGAGGAGCAAGCAGAAGAACCAGATTCACATCCAAGAGGGGGCGCCGGAAGTGGAAGTCCGGGACCTCGCCCAGTATGAAGCGGCGGCAGCGGAAGCGGGGAAAGCCCAGGGAACGGAGGTGTCCTATGCTTGAGGACAGAACGAACAGCGGGCCGCGGGATCGGAGCAGTGAGCCGCGGGATCGGAGCAGTGAGCCACCGGTGCTGGACCGCCTGCACTCCCTGCTGGAGACACTGGGACTGCGCGAGGCCGATCAGACACTGGAAGCCCACCTGGAACGAGCGGCATCCCAGCAGAGCAGCTACGCCGATCTGCTCTGCGAACTGCTGGCAGACGAAGTCACAGCGCGGCACGACCGGAACCTCTCCACCCGGATCAAGCTCTCGCACCTGCCCTACCGCAAGACCCTGGAGCAGTTCGACTTCACGTTCCAGCCAAGCATCGACGAGCGGCAGATCAGAGAGCTAAAGACGCTGCGGTTCGCGCACGACGCCAGCAACGTCATCTTCCTGGGACCACCGGGTGTGGGCAAGACCCACCTGAGCGTAGGGCTGGCGCTGGAAGCGATGCGAGCGGGGATGAGCGCCTACTTCATCACCGCCCACGACCTCATTGAGGACCTCTCCAGTGCGGCCAGGGAAGGCCGGCTCCGCAAGAGGTGGCAGGTCTACCTGAGGCCCAGGGTGCTGATCATTGATGAGATGGGATACCTCCCGATGGGAGAGTTGGGAGGGACATTGTTCTTCCAACTCGTGAGCGCCCGGTATGAGCGGAGCAGCATCATCCTCACTTCCAACAAGAGCTACGGAGACTGGGGAGGGGTGTTCGCCGACCCGGTGATCGCCACAGCCATCCTGGACCGGCTGCTGCACCACTCCACCACGATCAACATCCGGGGAGAGAGCTATCGGCTGCGAGAGAGGAAGAAGGCCGGGTTACTTAATCCCGCCATGGGCGTACCGCCCGCGCGAGCGACTGCGGGGAAGGCGTGCGACCAGACAGGACAGCGCACAGAGCATCGACAAGGTACGCAGCACAGAGAGGAGGCGCAGCCGCAAGGCCCATAGGGGCGAGAAGCCAACCGACGCGTAACGTTACACCTTCGCGTAACGTTACACCTGAGATGTGTGACCTATGGGAGCCGAAAGGATGCCACAACACAGACAATACCAGACGAACGCCACACGGCAGGCAGCATATCGGAAGAGAGCGGCACAAGCCCGGTTGGCCGAGCTTGCGCAGCGAGGACTGCCCCCGGCGCCGGCGATCCCCAGCATCCCCGGACAGAAGCGCTGGAAGGCAGGGCTGGAGTATGCCAGCTCTCTGCTCGAGGCGATCAGCCGGGAGATGCAGAACTACTTCGAGGAGCGCTCGGAAGAATGGCAGGAGAGTGAGCGAGGCGAGGCCCATTCTGAAGCGGCAGCGGCCGTGGAGGAGATGGCCCAGAGCGTGAGAGAGCTTCTCGACTGAGACGGTGGACAGACGCTAAGAGGGATGCCGCCCGGAGATCGGCGGATTGACGACCGGCCCCTCTCCCGACGAAACGTCGGGAGAGGAACCTGGACGCTGGCTCCCTGCCAAGGAAGGCGACTACGCCAGCGTCCAGGGGGCCTGCAGGGCTGGTCGATCTCGGCCTGCGGCCGACCCGCAGGGCGGAGGCGCCAGCGAGAGCTGACTGCTGAACCCAGCGACATAGAGAAAGGAGTGAATCTTACCAATACAGTCGAAGGGGTGGGGAATTTTCAACCGGCAAAATGGGGAATTTTCAATCGGCATTGACAGTACGACCCGTACCACCAGGCCAGGCGATACGTTCGAGGCAGCGGCAAGTCGATGCACCGACCAATTCACTCTGCCTGCCAGGAGCAGTGTTTCCGCGACCACACCTGTTCGACCTGCAAACTTGACTTGCCGGGGGGTGCTGGTCTCATCACGCACGTCAGCCCCATGAATCAGAGCCACCCCGGGGGCGACAATTCGGAAGCCTCCGTCGGGCACGAGGATGTGGTTTACGCCTGCTGCCGCCTTAGCAGCCTTCTGGCTCGCCCCGCTTATGACGAGCAGCGCGTCTGGGGAAGCTTTGTTCAAAACATCGGTCGATGAGGGGCTGTGAAGGCGAACCAGCTTGAGTCTGGCCTTGACGCTCGTTTCACCTCTGATGAGAAAGTAATCGCGTAGATCGGAGTCGAACGTGAAGCCAGACCCCTGGATCCTCTTCTCGATGCGCTGCAGAGTATTTACAAAGTCTGCGTTATTTACCATACCGGTAAATATAGCTGATTCTGTAAATATTGTCAACAGGTGAGGCGAACGCCGTCAGCCGGCCGGAGTTAATCTGCCGCGCCAACTCCTGTAGTACTGGAAGCCGCGCCGGGTCCCTCTCCAGGAGATAGATAACCGGCGCTGTGTCGATGCCGAGACGATTCACGCCGGCGAGGGCATCATCCAGCCGCATCAGGGCGGGTAGTTCCACTCATCGCGCAGCTCGTTTACGTACTCCTGCGCGTCGCGTCCCTGCCATAGTTCCGCGCCCAGACCTTCCAGCTCCAGCAGCGAGTGGGGCGCGTCTGGATCGTCTTTCTCATAATCTCGAGAGCTATACTTAGGGAGGAGGTAACTGTATGAATAATCCACTCATCCAATCCGATCCAACGATTATGATGGGCAAGCCTGTTGTCGCCGGTACGCGCATTACCGTGGAGAGCGTTCTCGAGAAGCTAGCAGCGGGTGAGACGATAGAACAGCTTATTGAAGCTCATCCTCGTTTGACCAGACAGGCTGTGTATGCGGCGCTTGAATTTGCCGCCCAGGCTCTCAGGGCTGACGTTGTCTATCCTACCCTCGACCAGGCGGTATGAATTTATTGGCTGACGAGAACATAGAGCAGCAGGTAGTCGAGCGACTCCGGCAAGACGGCCATGCTGTCCTCTATGTGGCGGAGATGGAGCCAGGTATCCCGGATGAACTGGTGCTCCAACGGGCGAACGACGAGCGGTCCATGCTCATAACCGGAGACAAGGATTTCGGCGAGTTGGTGTTTCGCCAGGGGTTGGTTCATCTTGGAGTGGTGTTGATTCGCCTGGCCGGACTTTGATCGCAGGCCAAGGCTCGGATTGTTGCTCAAGCAGTAGAGGGGCACGCTGCCGAGTTGTCTCACAATTTTACCGTCATTTCTCCCGGCATGGTGCGTATTCGGCGCGGGTAGGGGTGGGGACCGACCGGGCGTTCGGGGTCCAACATCCCGCCGCCTGGTTCCGCTCACCGGGGCACTGGCAGCCGGAGCATCCGCGCCGATGGACCGCTCGGCCCGGGCCACCTTCGATCCGGGCGGTGGCGCCGCACTGATTTGGCAGGTCAATCCCCAGGTTCTTCTCACTGACAGGCTCACCTACTTCCGGTTCACGCGGTCGCGGGAGACCCGGACCCTTTGGTAGGCGGCCGTTTAAGGCTCTCCATCATTCGCCGTTCATCTCCCATAGATCCGGACCCGCCTCAAGTGCAGGAACCTGGTGTCGCGGAGTCCAATCTTGACACAGCGATCTCGTTCTGGTTTGTCCAGCGCAAAACTCCCGACAGGCACGGCAGCGTAGGTCTTCCAAACGGAGCGCCAGCGGACCAGGTCCTGCGAGGCGTAACAGCCAACATAACGCTTCTCGGGGTCATTATCTCGCGCCCGCTATTCTCCAAACCAGTAGTACGTATCACCCAGCTTGAGAATCCCGCCGCCGTGAGCCTGGATGTGCTGCCCGTGATCGTCCGGCCAGACATCACCCGGGCTGATGGTTCGTACTGCGGATTCGACATTTTCTCCCAGGACCGTGTCGAGCGCTTCGGTGGGTGGCACAGCCCGGCCGGCAACCCGGTAGCGCAGCGGCTGGCCATGTGTAGGGCGATCGACCGTGCCGTCAGGGTGGATGGTGACGGTCGCCCATTTGCCACGTTCATAGTCGAAGCTGACGCCATCGTCCTCGAGAAGCTGGCATTCGCGAGGATTATCGCCATACGCCGCCAGGTGGACGGTGAAAACCGTCTTCTCGCTCAGAGTGACCACCGGATCGGCCAGGGGCAGC
The DNA here is from genome assembly GCA_035686845.1 of Armatimonadota bacterium. Lineage (GTDB taxonomy): Bacteria > Armatimonadota > DASRZA01 > DASRZA01 > DASRZA01 > DASRZA01. The sequence goes on from DASRZA010000081.1 coordinate 8,506, forward strand.
AGGGTATTGTCACGAACGAAAACCGGCGGATGCTCCGGTGTCGCCGTGACCTCGCGGCGATCCCCGCCCGTTAGAGCGGCGCCGGTCCAGAAGTCACGCCAGACGCCGGCAGGAAGATAGACCATCCGTTTCCATGACTCGTGTGGATTCCCGGTACGCTCTTCGAACGAGACGTCACGCAGCTCCAGGCGCCTTGTGTTCCGAAGCCGCTGGAAATACGCTTTCCCGACAGAGAGCCGGTAGTGCCCGTCAGATGGCACGTTGAATCGATACGTCAGTTCTTTCCACTCGCGGCTGTCGAGAGAAATGTCATCCTGATAGAGCTCGCCCACGTCCGTCTGGTGATCGCATTCCACGCGTCGCAGCCTGAGCGCCATGTGTCCGATATCGCCGCGCGCCAGCAGGCGCGCGCGGCACGGCCCTGCCTTGAGATCGAAATCGAGCGATGCGCCCGGCAGCCCGTCACCGGTTCCCGCGATGTCCAGGGAGAGGACCCCGTCTTGAGAGCTCATCTGCACTCCTGGATCCGCGTGGAACGGGTTCGCGTCCGAAGGTCCAACCCGGTATAGTTCCGAGAATGCGTTTTCGTCGCTGAGCGGCGCCACGAGCAGGTCAGGACCGAGCATCCATTCGTCGTCCAGATGCCGCGTGCGGGTATCCTCCGGCCAGTCGGCAGCCAGAGGACGCACCGGCGGGATCCCCTTCAGATGGTAGTCGTTGTAAGCCTGGTAAAGATAAGGGAGCAGCGCCATCCGGAGGTCGTTGAAGTGGCGCGTAAGTTTGAGGTAGGGATTGTCGTCCGGAAGCAGTTGGTTTCGTTCGTTGGCGCCCAGGTCAGGCTGCTCCCAGATGAGATGGGGAAACTGCCAGCCATTGTAAACCATCTTTGCCGAAAACGCAGCCGCGCCCACCCTTTGGGCCCACTCCCGTTCGTTCGCCGCGTTCCGAACCTCTGGCGCCCAGAGCAGTCCTTGCACTCCCGCGCTCAGATTGTAGCGCAAGTAGTCGCCAAAATCGTACTCATCGCTGTAGATCGCCACCGGGAGCGGGGCAGCCCACGCCTGGCTGGCGCGCGCCATGCCAAAGGTCCGCCGGTTCTCCTTATGGAAGGCGTCGGCGCTGGCCTGTGCGCCGAGTCGGCCCAACAGATTGCGCATTTGATCGCCGTCCGCTCCGCTGGGAAACGACGTGAAATCGGGAAACATCCAGTTCTGGTAAGCTGAAGAGGTCTTGGGTGAGCCATCGACTTCGTCCAACTTAAAACCGGCTACGCCCTTGCGAATGAACTGATTCGCCAGAAAGTCGCCGTAGATCTCCCGCGCTCTGGGATCGGCCAAATCGGGAACCAGTCCGTGCCAGACGCCAAAGTCGCCAAAGCGGGCGCCGAGCAGCGGTATCAGCGGAGACGAGCCATCCAGATACATCTGGCACCAGAGGTAGAGATCGTATCCCCGCTGGCGCATCTCGGCGCCAAAGTCGGGCGGAAACTTGCTGGTGTTCCAGAGATAGGAACTGGAGTAGGCGTGGGTCTCCCAGCCAGGCTCCAGCGCAACCGTAGTAAAGGGGATCTGCTCCCGCTTGAAGTGATCGCTCATGGGGAGCACGGACGAGGCATCCAGCATGGCGCCAAAGATATAATGCGGTCCCAGCCCCGATAGGCTCGGCAGGCAGCCTCCCCCGGAATAAAGATTGTAGCGAGCGATCGCGTCGCCCATCTGTGGCCCGGCAAAGAGGTAGATGTCCACCCCATGCGCGGCTGGCACATCCACGTAGACTGACGCGCCGTTCTGCCGCTCGGGACCGTACAATTTGGCAATATCGGTCACGATCTGTTGCTTGCCGCCGCTGGATTCCAGCGAGCTTACATTCGCCAACCGCCGCTCCTCACCCACCGAGAAGGTCGCGGACCGGGCGGTGTCCACCAGCACGGCGTAACCCGCGGTGCTGACGTAGAGTGGAACCGGGGCGTGGCCCATTCCGGCGCCATTATCGTCGCCCGACGCTGCGTAGAGCGTTCGACGCCAGCCGTTCTGCTCCAGATGTTTGCACTGGAGGCCAAGGCCATAGATCACCTCACCGGCCCCGAGCGGCAGCTCAATCCGGCAGCCGCGCGCCATCCGCCAGACTTTGATTCCTTTGACTGGCGGCGTGGTGACTTTCGGCATTCTTCCCAGCGCCTCCAGCCGGGCGGGCTGGCGCACCATGGACGGTACGATGGGCTCCGGAACACCGGCGCGAACCCGGAAGACTCCGGGACCGACCTCGGCGATCTGCGGCGTCAGCATCTGCGCCGCGGGAGCAGCAATAACAGGGGGCTCGTCGCTCACCAGCATCCATCCTGTCAAGAGAACGGTCACATACCATAAGATTTGCAGACAGATGGATCTGCCTGCTGCGAGCGGATTCATCTTTCCCTTAAACAATCATCTCTCCGATAGACAATCATGGCCCTAACAGTTCCGCCAGGACGCTGTTTGCGTGCCTGCTGGAAGGACCGCAAGCCCGTACATGCCGCACCGCGGGCGTTGAACAGGGCTAACGCGTCCACAAACCCTCACTCCATCTTAGCGCCTGGCCTGCCGGAGTCCGCTTTCGTCAGCAGCTAACCTTGACTGAATCGCAAAATGGTGATAATCTAATTCTGCGTTGAACTACCGATAGTTTAACCCATGATGTGAGGCCGGCTCTACTCATCTTCCGAGTGGCCATGCATAAACAGAAACATAACGCACAAAAATCAGCGACACTCGACGATATCGCCACACGCGCGGGGGTGTCCCGAATGGCAGTTTCCGTCGTCTTGAACGGCTCACGGTCAGGAACCAGAGTCTCCCAGGCGACGCGGCAGCAGATACTCGATATCGCCAGGGAGCTCGACTACCGGCCCAACTTCGTGGCGAGGTCGTTGGCCCGACGCTCAACGCATATTTTCGGCTTTTATAGCGGCTTCGACTATTTCGACGCCCGCAATCCCTTTATTGCGGAGATGACAGCCGGGCTATTGGAGGAATGCGCGCGCCACAAGCGCGATCTGCTGCTCCATACCGTCTTTCGGGGCCAGGTTATCAGCGGCCTTTATGATGAGTTGTTGAGCGGGAAGGTTGATGGGCTGGTCATCTGGGCTACTGACGACGACCCGCTGGTGGCGCTTTTGCGCGATAGCCGTCTGCCGGTGGTGAGTATTGTGGAGACGCTTCATCCCTTTCCGTCTGTGGGCGTTGCTGAGTACAGGGGCGCCTTTGAGATCGGGCAATACCTGTTTGAGCGCGGTCATCGCTCCATCCTCTACCTCACGCAAAGCGCACCGTCCAAATCACGCAGACTGCGTCTGGAGGGCATCCAGCAGGCAGCAGCGCAGATGGGTATGGAGCTGCAGGTGACGGTTGACCTCCCGGGCGCGGGGGGGCAGGAGGCGCTTTCACGCCCGCCCGGATTGCGACCCACAGCGATTGCCTGCTGGAACGATATGGCGGCCTATCAGGCGCTCTCCTATTGCCGCCGCTCTCATATCGCAGTCCCGCAGGAGATAGCGATTACAGGCTTCGACGGCATCGAGTCGCCGATTGAGCTGGACGTGCGCCTGACAACCGCTCGCGCACCCTGGGCGCAGGTCGCCTCGACCGCCATTGCCTATCTTGTAGACCTTCTTGAAGGCAGAGAAGTGCCGACCGAGATGATACTGCCGGTGGAGCTTATCCACGGGGATACCGCCTGATAGGGCAAGCAGAGCGGCAGCCACCGCCCGCCCCAGAGTACGCGAAATCCCGGCCCACGCGGGTATGAGGAGAGTGACACGAATGAACAAAAGCCGCACCGTCAACAATCCGGGTTGTTCTGCCCGAACCCGGGTCTTCCCATGCCTGTTCGCCGCCGCCGCCGTGCTATTCGGGACGGCCATTTTGGACGTGGGACAGGCGGCTGCAGCGCCCAATCCCGTTGTCTCCTGGCAGAAGCAGGTGGATGGCGTGACGTTCCGGCTGCAGTCGGGCGTGCTAAAAGTCCAGGTCCGGACTTCACGCGTTATCCGCGTTGTGTATGGGCCGGGGCCGGACGTGCCGATGCATAGGAGCCTGAGTGTCATTGAGGCGCCCCAGCGCGTTCCCTGGCGCCTCGTGACAACGTCCCGGTATGTGGTGATCTCGACGGGACCGGTGCAGGCGCAGGTGGATCGAAGCACAAGCGCCGTCCGTTTCCTGGACGAGCACGGGACGCCTATCCTGAGCGAAACCCCCGGCAGCAGGAGTCTAACTCCGGTGACGCTGGCGGGAGCGCCTCCGGAGGCTGCGTACCGCTCCCAGCAGAGCTTCGCTTTGCCGGCGGACGAGGATATCTACGGTTTGGGGCAGCACCGGCTGCCGACAAGCCAGGGGAACATGAGCTATCGCGGCGCCTCCGTGACGCTGGAGCAGGCCAACCGCGAAGTGGCCATCCCATTCCTGACCTCCAGCCGGGGCTACGGCCTGCTCTGGGATAATCCGGCGCACACGGAAGTCTCGGTTGGAGCCGGCGTCGCCGAGCCGATTCCGTCCGCCCAGTTGTTCACGGAAGATGGACAGCCCGGCGGCCTTACGGGCCGCTATTACCAGGGCCACGATTTTGGGACCCTGGTGACGACGCGGACCGACCCAAAGGTGGATTTCAGTTGGATGGACGCGCCCGCGGCGGGGTTGGGACTCAATTATTTCAGCGTACGCTGGACCGGTTCCGTCCTGGCTCAAGAAGCTGGCGACTACACGTTCGTCACGACCAGTGACGACGGTGTCCGGCTCTGGGTGGACGGCAAAAAGCTCATTGACGATTGGAGCAACCACGCCGCGCGGGACGACTCAGCGACCCTGCATTTCGCCGCGCACAGCCGGCACAAGCTGCGGATGGAGTACTTTCAGGACACGCGCGACGCGATCGCGCGCCTGGCCTGGCGGCGCAACCCGCGCCCCACCACCGTCTGGACCTCGGAAGCCGCCAACTGCATAGACTACTTTTTCATCGACGGTCCGGCGCTTGACACCGTCATGGCCGAGTATCGGGGCTTGACTGGACAGGCGCCTTTGCCGCCCAAATGGGCGCTCGGGTACTGGCAGTCCAAAGAGCGTTATGAGTCGCAGCAGGAGTGGTTGGACATTGCCCAGACCTACCGCGCGCGCCACGACCCGATCGATAATCTCGTGCAGGATTTCCTCTACTGGGAGCCTTATCCGTGGGGATCAAATCTGTTCGACCCGAAGCGGTACCCCGACCCGGCTGCGGCAATCGCTCAGTTGCACAACCAGTACCACCTGCACTTCATGATCTCCGTCTGGGGCAAGTTCTATCCCGGAACCCCGGACAATCCGGACCGGAACTATGATGTGATGATGGAGCATGGCTACCTGTATCCGCCAGAGTCGGATAGTGCCCGCTATTACGACGCCTTCAACCCGTGCGCCCGTGCGCTCTACTGGAGCTTTTTGCGCGATCAGCTCTTCTCGAAGGGAGTCGACGCATGGTGGCTGGATGCGTCCGAGCCGGAGGTGGACATGTGGGCATTCCGGAAGGCCCAAACGGCCGCGGGCCGCGGCGCCCTCGTCCTCAACGCCTGGCCGCTCATGCACACCACCGGAGTTTACCAGGGTCAACGCGCCACAGACCCGCATAAGCGTGTCTTCATCCTCACCCGATCCGCCTATGCAGGACAGCAGCGCAACGCAGCCGCGACCTGGTCCGGCGACATTACCGGGGATTGGGATACCTTTGAGCGTCAGATCCCGGCAGGACTGGACTTCTGCCTGTCCGGCATCCCCTACTGGACCACCGACATCGGCGGTTTCTTTGAGAACTACCCTGGCGGCTCAGAAAACCCGGAGTACAGGGAGTTGTTCACTCGCTGGTTTGAGTGGGGGGCATTTTGCCCGATTTTTCGAGTCCACGGTATGGATACACCCAAAGAGCTCTGGCGCTTTGGTCCACAAATTGAACCGATCCTGGTCCGGTACGACAGCCTGCGCTACCGGCTGATGCCCTACATCTACTCGCAGGCCTGGCAGGTGACGTCCCACGCCCGGACCATCATGCGCGCTCTTGTCATGGACTTCCCGCACGACGTGGCGGCCAGGGAAAGCCGGGATGAGTTCCTCTTCGGCCCGGCCTTCCTCGTCTGTCCCGTCACGCAGCAGAGGGCGACCTCGCGTCCGGTGTATTTGCCGTCTGGCAGCTCCTGGACTGATTTCTGGACGGGCAGGACATACGCGGGTGGCCGGACCATCACAGCGCCTTCGCCGATCCAGACGATGCCGAGCTATGTTCGGGCCGGGAGCATCGTGCCAATGGGGCCGTTCCTGCAATACGCCTCGGAAAAGCCCGCGGACCCGATTGAGCTGCGGGTCTACCGGGGCGCCCATTTGTACCAACAAAATCAGTCGTCACGTCGAGGGTGAGTCATCGGAACCATTAGCAGGGCCTCGAAAGGCTATTATGCGAGTTTGACTTTGGAGGGCTTCGCCTCTTTAAGAGTTCTGGATGTAGGCAGCACCG
>DASRZA010000082.1:0-7976 GCA_035686845.1 Armatimonadota bacterium
TCTCAGGCTTCTCGGGGAAGCGCTTCCCCGGGTCCGGCGCGGCGTCCGGCTCATCGCTCTCCCATAGGTCGTCGTAAGGGGTTGCCGGGCGCTCGTCCTTCTCATGCTTTCTGTGATCGTTTTCAGGCAGGCGAAGATCCAGATTTGGATCCACGTGCTCCTGAATCGCCAGCACCGCGTCTAAGAACTTCTCCACCGTCATCGCGCCATGCTTGAATTCGTAGTTCCGGATTCGCTCGGCGTTCGTAGCGGCCGCGTCCGTCATCTGACGATTTGTGTTGTGGAACCACCGGTTGTTCTTGAAGAAGTCACAGTGACCGAGCACGTGGGCCATCACCATCGTGTTCTGGATGACGGCGTTATTATCCATCAGGAAGGCCTGGCACGGATTCGTGTTGATCACAAGCTCGTAGATCTTGCTTAAGCCGTAATCATACATCGTCTTCATCTGATGATAAGCTTTGCCGTGGGTCCAGTGGGAGAATCGGCCGGGCAGTCCGTATGAGCCAAACTCATACATGATTTGGGGTGGGACCACCTCAAAGTGAGTTGGGAAGCAGTCCAGGCCCAGCTTTTCCGAAATATCCCAGATCTTCTCGTACGCCGCTTCCAGTTGGTGAATCTCGTGATCATCCATTTTTCTTCTCCGAGAGTTTGCTCATGCCTCGATCTCGTCCGATCCTGCGAAGAAACGGCGAAGCGCGGCATATACGTCGGTTTTCTCGGCGATGGAGACGCCAATAAACTTCTCGTTTTCGATGGCGTTGAACGCGGACATCAGCGTGCTGTAGAAGTAGCGCTGAGTCTCGTGGATTTCGCCGTAGCCAAAGAGGTTGCAGCGGTCGATCAGCTCCATGGCGAGTTGTACGCACGTGTCGTTGTCGGAGGAGTGATTATCGCCATCCGAAAAGTGGAACGGATAGATGTTCCAATCGGCGGAAGGGAACCGTTCAGCAATGATATCGAGCGCGAGCCGGTAAGCGGAGCTCACGCGGGTGCCGCCACTTTCCCCCTTGGTGAAGAACTCCTGTTCCGTCACCTCACGCGCTTCGGTATGATGCGAGATGAAGACAATCTGAACATTCTGGTACTTAGTGCGCAAGAATCGCACCATCCAGAAATAGAAGCTCCGGGCGATGTACTTCTCAAAATAACCCAACGATCCGCTCACGTCCATCATGGCGATGACGACGGCATTGGACTCGAACCGGATGTCCCGATCCCACGTTTTGAACCGGAGGTCCTCGTTCTTGAGATCACCGAACGCCGCCTTGCCGTGCATGGCGTTCCGCTTCATATTCTCCCTGATCGTCCGCTTCTTATCCAGATTGGAGAAGATACCGGATTTCCGGATGTCTACAAACCGAACCGTCTCCGCTTCGAGCTGACGGTCGCGCTTCTCTTCCAGATTAGGGAGACCCAGGTCTTCGAAGATCAACTCGGCGAGCTCATCGACGCTGACGTCGGCTTCATAATAGTCCACGCCCGGCTCGGTGCCTGCTTCGCCCTGGCCGGGACCCGAAGCCGGTCCCAGGGAATCGCCCACCTTCGATTGACCGTTTCCCTGGCCCACGCCCTTGTCTTTGTGCGGGTCGAACCGGAAGCGATACTCCTCGAGCGACCGGATCGGGACCTTGATCGTCTTTTTTCCATCCGAGAGAATGATGTTCTCTTCGCTGACGATGTCGGCCAGGTTTTCCCGGATCGCGTCCTTAATACGCTGCTTGTGCCGCTCCTGATCGACCGGACCCTTCCGATGAAGGGTCCAGTCGTGTCGCGTGATTGCGAGTGCCATACCTTCGCTCCTGGCGCATCCTTTGCGCCCGGCGCAGCGATCGCCGCCGTCAGGAATCGGCGGCGGCGCGCTGAGCGCCTTAGCGGTTGAGCAATGTTCCTACGTAGCGAAGCAGATCGTTGGCGCAGACGGCGCAATAGCCATGCTCGGCCACCAGGCGATCCACAACCTCATTGATGCGCTGAAGCTGCTGCGCGTCCGGCGTCTTCGTTGAGGTCGTAATCTTCACCACGTCTTTGAGATCGATGAACAGTTTCCTCTCAATCGCCTCTTTGAGCCGTTCGTGTGACATATAGTCGAACGACTGCCCTTTTCGAGCCATCGCCGAGAGCCGGATGAGGATCTCCTCACGAAACGCCTTCTTCGCGTTCTCGGTAACGGCAATCTGCTCTTCAATGGAACGCATCAGCTTTTCGTCAGGCGGCACTTCCTCATCGGTCACCGGATCGTGAACCTTCTGATTGTTGCAGTAGGCCTCTACATTGTCGAGATAGTTATTCAGCATCGTGCGCGCCGCCTCTTCAAAGGAGTAGACAAACGCCTTCTGCACCTCGGTCTTCGCGAGCTCGTCGTATTCTCGACGGGTCTCATCAATGAGGTTGCTCAGCCGCTCTTTCTCCGCTTTGGAGATGCTCGTGTGCTGGTCGAACCCATCCCGCAGCGCCCGCAGCGCCGCCACCGGGGTAATGCAGGAGATCTCGGGCTTGATCATCGCATTCGAGAGCCGGTTGATGACGTACCGGGGGCTGATGCCATCCATGCCCTCACGCTGTTCCTCTTCGCGCAACTCCCGCAGGTCCTTTTGCTTGAATCCCTCCACGTCCTGCCCGTCATACAGCTTCAGCTTCTTCATCAGGCTCATACCCGCCTTCTGAGACACTTCCAGGCGAGAGAGCACAGCGAACGTGCTCACCACCCGGAGCGTGTGCGGCGCGATATGGATCCGGCCGTGGAGCTCGCTCTGCTTAAGGAGCTTCTCGTAAATCTTGATCTCCTGTGAGACCTTCAGATTATACGGGACCTTCACCAGGATGATCCGGTCCTGCAGCGCCTCCGATTTCCTGTTGCCCACGAATGAAGTGTATTCGTTCTCGTTCGTGTGGGAGACGATTACCTCATCCGCATAAATCATGCTAAAGCGGCCGGTCTTGATGTTCTGCTCCTGCGACAGCGTAAGAAGCACATAGAGAAACTTCTCATCGCACTTGAGCATCTCGATGAATTCCATCATCCCGCGGTTCGCTATGTTCAGCTCGCCATCGAACCGGTATGCCCGCGGGTCCGATTCAACCCCCACGTCGCCGATGGTGGATAGATCGATACCTCCCACCAGCTCGGAGATATCCTGAGACTTGGGGTCCGAAGGGGTAAACGTGCCGATGCCCATCCGGTGCTTCTCGCTAAAGGCGATCCGCTTCACCGGAACAGACTCGAACCGGTTGTCGTACTCGTGCTCCACCATGTACCGGCACCGGGGACAGAGATCCCCTTCCAGGTGAATGCCGAGATCCTTCGATATATCCGCCCTGAGCGATTCCGGGATGAGGTGCATCGGCTCTTCGTGCATCGGGCAGCCTTTGATGGAGTAGAGCGCGCCCTGCGGCATGCGCGTGTACTCCTCAAGCCCCTTCTTCAGCTTCGAGACGATGGTAGACTTCCCGCCGCCAACCGGCCCCATCAACAGCAGGATCCGTTTGCGCACCTCAAGCCGCTGCGCGGACGAATTGAAATAATCCACCACGTGTCGCAGCGGTCCCTCGAGGCCGAAGAGCTCATCGGAGAAGAAGTTGTAGGATATTTCCCCGAGCGCATTCGTCTCCGTGCCGGCGTCTGTGATCATGTCATAAATGCGGGCATGGGAGAGGCGCACGAGCGAGGGATTGCTCCGCACCATCTCGTAATACTGCTCGAACGTGCCCTCCCACGCCAATTCGCGCTCTTGCTCACGAAACTCTTTAAGTTTTTGGACCAGGTCCATGCCGACTGCTCCTTGCCGTATCACTGCCGCCTCGCGTTGTGGCGAGGAGGGCTCATCCTACGGCCTGTTCATGATCAATCCACTTCCAACCGCTGTTACTCGTCTGGTAATTATACTGAGGTCTGATTACAAACGAATTAATTGCGAATACCAACCGACGTCGATCTCTGGAGTCATCGCGACCGCCGGGGGAAGCTCCGCCTCGGGGTTGGCGGCGCATCCTGCTTCAGGCGGACTTCCGCTCTCTTCAGGGTTGACGAGGCGCGGGGCGCGGCGCTCTATACGGGTATTACCCTGAGTCGAACATTCACTAAAACGTAACTTTAGTCTCGCATTAGTTTCAATCCTCAGCAGCCCTTTCGGACTGCTGCAGCCCTAAAACCCACCTCGCGCCTCGGACCTATCCCCCGACCCCTTCCCGAAGCGGGAAGGGGAGCCGTACCCCTCGCCTCGCGCCTTCTTACGGGAAGCCTGTAACTCGACGTCAGAGAGGTTTGTCTTATTTTGGACTGTGATCGACATATAGATTAGAGTCGCTCGCCTGAACCTTCGTTCCCGAAGGGCGCGTTTCAACTCGCGATTTCTTGCCCGAGGCGCCATCGCTGCCAACCGCGGATACGCCACCCTAAGCGCCGGCAGCGTCGGGGCGCGCCCGGGGATGCGCCTCCTCTCGAACTATCCGGTCCAGCAATCGATCCGCCACTTCGCGCTTGGAGAGCAGCGGAAGCCGTTCCGGTTCTTTGTGCGGGGCAATGAAAACCACCCGGTTGGTATCCACGTCGAAGCCGGCGTCGGGCGCCAGGATATCGTTCGCAACCACGAGGTCGAGATGTTTTCGTTCGAGCTTGGACCGACCGCTCTCCACAGGGTCGCCGGCCTCCGCGGCGAACCCGACGTGGAACCGCCGTCCCTTTTGCCGTCCAATCGCTTCCAAAATATCCACGGTCGGCTGGAGATTGAGTGTGACCGGGCCGGCGCCCCTTCGAATCTTTGTCGTGCTCCCGGCGCCGCCCTCCACCGTGAAATCGGCGACGGCCGCCGCCCCAATCACAATCTCCGCGTTTTCAGCGGCGGATTGGACCGCGGCTAACATCTCAGCGGCCGTTTGCACAGCTATGAAATCCGCGCCGGGCGGGGGCGTCAGCCGGGTCGGCCCGCTGACGAGGGTCACCGCGGCCCCGCGCTCCAGAGCGGCTTCGGCGATGGCGTAGCCCATCTTTCCCGACGACCGGTTGCTCAGGTAACGCACTGCGTCGACCGGTTCCCTCGTGGGTCCGGCGGTGATCAGGATTCGCCGCCCCTCCAGGTCGCGCCGGCGCCGATCGTTCCGGCCCAGACGTTCACGAATCGCCTCTAAAATCTCCACAGGCTCGGCGAGCTTACCGGGGCCGACCGTCCCGCAGGCGAGCCGGCCAGAACCCGGTTCCACAATCTCGCAGCCAGTCTCCTGAAGCCGCCGCAGGTTAGCCGCTACGATCGGGTGCGTCCACATCAGAGTGTTCATGGCCGGCGCCAGCAGCACGGGGGCGCGGGTCACGGTGAGCAGAAGGGTGAGCATGTCGTTCGCCATGCCGGCGGCGGCGCGTGCGATCAGATTGGCGGACGCCGGCGCCAGCACCACGATTTCGGCCCTTTCCGCCAGTGCGATATGGGTCATTTCGTGCGGATCAGGCTGGTCAAATTCATCGATAACGGTGGGACGGCCGCAGAGAGCTGAGAAGGTCTCGGGCGTAACGAACCGCGCGCCACCCCGGGTGAGGACCGGATAAACCTCGGCCTCTTCCTTGACGAGCAGGCTCGCGAGCTCGCACGCCTTATAGGCGGCGATGCTGCCGCTCACGCCCAGAACAATGCGGCGTCCCTTCAAACGAGTTGAGTCCATGGGTTGGGGCCAACGCCGAAAAACCGCTTCGGCTGCGTGTGATTCGAAGAACCTGCGAATCTCGATTCCCTAATTATAAAGAAGATTCGCGAATCAGTCTTGAAAAAGAACGATCAATCTTGAGCGAATCAACTTTCGAAACCGGAAAGTCAGGAGAGCAGCGCTTCACCTGAAGATTGCGCCTGAGCGCCATCGAACGGAATAGGGGTTCTATCCGCCGCGAGAGCGGGCGCCGTAGACGAGGGGCAGAGATCGGTGAGAACACAGCGGTCGCAGGCGGGACGTCGGGAGTGGCAGACGCGCCTTCCATGCCAGATGATCGCCGTGGAGAAGAACCACCAATGGGCCTGGGGCAAGATCTGCTGGAGATCTTTTTCCACTTTCTCCGGATCGGTGTTCGCGGTCAGCCCCAATCGCCGGGACAGCCTTCCGCAGTGGGTATCCACCGTGATGGCCGGCAGATCAAAACACGCGCCCAGAACCACGTTGGCTGTTTTGCGGCCCACGCCGGGAAGTTTGACCAGATCTTTCATTTCACGCGGCACGACACCGTCATGATCTTCCACCAGCGCCTGGCAGCAGCTCCGGATGTTCTTTGCTTTGTTGCGGAAGAAGCCGGTGGAGTGAATCTCCCGTTCCAGTTCAGCCGGGTCCACAGCCGCCAGCGCGGCGGCATCGGGGTACTTCTGGAAGAGGCCCGGCGTCACCCTGTTCACCCGCTCATCGGTACACTGCGCCGAAAGAATCGTCGCCACAAGCAGCTGCACCGGGTTTTCATGAATCAGTGCGCACTCCGCCTCCGGATACTCCTGCCGAAGCCGTTCCACAATGGTCTGAAGTCTCGCTCGCTTTGCCCGCAGGCTCTCCCGCGAACGCTTTGCTCGAGGCGCCCCGTTTCTCGCCGGCGATCCGGCTGAAGGGCGCTTCGCCGATTTTCGGGGCGCGGCCGAGGGCGCTTTCGGTGATTGGGCGGGAGCTCTCATGGTATCAAAAGTTCGCCGCAGCCTGGCGTCATTCCTTCCGCGTGGTCAGGCGATCATTTCACCACCGAGTCGCCGAGGACACAGAGGAAAACGAAAGAGAGAAAAGCGAACGAGTGATTTCAACGCAGAGGACGCAGAGGTACAGAGGGCGCGGAGGATAAGAAAAAGAATTAAAGCCGGCGGTCGGCACAAGAGATAAAACTGTATAAGAAATTATAGATAGGCCGGGATCCGCTTTGATTCCTATATGAATGTAGGCAGATCGTGGGATGCTGAGTTGGCTTCGTCGGCGGATACGATGAACGATCCAACGTATGATCGTGTAGCCGCGAATGCAAGGGCGGCGAATCAGCCATCGCTGCGTTTTAGCGGACGCCCCAATTGACACACCCGGTATTAGCCGGAAAAGGAAAAATATGAAAAAAAATGTAAGGAAGGAGTATAAAAAACATAAAGGAAAGAGTATGATAAAACACAGAGAGATTAGCGTCACGATAACGCAGCGACAGACGAATACCGTTGTCTCGTCACGCAGCGGAGGCGATATTCCGCCTGGACGGCTGCTCGTCGCGGTGATCATCGTGGTGGCGCTGACTGCCCTTTCTTCGCAACATCCACAGCTCGCACGGATTATCCTCCACGGGCTGGCGAGAGCGCTGGACGTAGCGCTCGCGTAACGAGCTGAGCGAGGACGGACCACCCACAGTCGTTTGTGGGTGGTCCGCCGGAGAACGAGCTCGACGGGTCCGGCAGGGAGTCACCGCTCCATGTAGCGGACCGCCCTCCGGTGACCCTGCTCGGCCCTTCGCCTATTTATTTTCGATATCCGGTGCAGTCGTCCAGACGGTGGGATGTCGATCCCCTTCAGCTCAAGCAGGACGTCCCCTTGCACTTTGAGATCTGGTCATAGTCAGATTGTGTGATTTGGAGGTGGCCCGTCAGCCCTCTGATCGGATAATCTCCAGGACCCGAGAGCGTTCCCAAGTCGGACAATCTGCAGTGTACGATATACGTGGCCATCGCTGTTACCTCCCGGCAGGCGCCCCTATTATCGACTGAGCCGTTTCCCAGAGCGGAAACCGCGGGAACGCCAAACGCGGTTCTCGCCATGCCCGCCGGCATCCGCCGGCGCCACCGCCCATCCTCTTCAGGATCGCCCGCAGATCTAAAGCCCGAAGCCGGCGCCGACGAGGTCCCCCTGGCTACAGTGTGAGCGCTCGTTAGAAGTTCCCGAAGGGGCGGGGCTGTGATCACGGGCCGCAGCATAGGCAGAGATGCCCGCGCCACCGATAGTGTCCGGTCACGCCGCGCCGGCCCCCTGACCCCCAATAATGGGGG
>DASRZA010000083.1:0-15139 GCA_035686845.1 Armatimonadota bacterium
ACGCTTACCGATGCGGTCGGAGTAAAAGGACATCCAGAGCTTCAGGAGACTTGCGGACGCGTCCGAAATTCCCTCAATCGTTCCCAGAGCCAGGGCGCCGGCGCCGAATGTCGCCAGGAAAAGCGGAAGAACTGCGGTGACTAGCTCATGTCCCATGTCCGAATAGAGACTGAGCATTCCAATCGCAAAAACGTTACGCGTGAGCCACCGGGCGGACGCTCGTCCCGCTGGCGACGATGTCCCGTGCGCTGTCGGATCGGGGAAATCCGGCTTACTGCCAGTCATCGTGCCGCTCTCCTATCTCAAAACCCTGCCTGTTCTCCAACTGATGCGCTGCGCCGCAGGCCGGCCACGGTCCGAACACGCGACATCGGAGGATGGCGGGCAGTCCTCTCCCGTTCTTCCTCGAATGTCATCCGGCCCCGTGAATGAGAAGAATGATCAAGAACAATATTAGTATATAGAGAATATACAGGCTGACATTGCCGGATTGGAACCGCTGCGCCCAGACGGCGAGGCGCTGGAGGCCGCGCAGCAGCGGCAAGTAGAGGCGTTCCTCAAAGGGTGAAACTGCCTGGTTGCGGAATCGGATTCGATCCACCGCGTAGGGAGTCGCCCGGTGTTCCACGTTCATCTCCCGGCGCGCCTGGTAGATTCCCTTGAACATCAACTGCAGCGCATGCACGTAACCCGTCGCTGTGTACTCATTCCGAGCGGTAAAGTGGGACATCGCGCCGGTCCAGAGCGGAGTGATCCGACGGGGCCGGTTCAGCACGCGAAGAATCAGCCAGGCGATCAGCAGGAAAAGTCCGATCATTCCAGCCAGATAAAGCGGAGAAGTGCTCGCCGAGTCGGGAGTTACGGGTACTATCACCTGTCCCGGACCGCGGAACAGGGCGTGCCCTAATCGGCCCCCGAGCGGCAGCAGGGCTGCAAACTTCCCTGGATGAGTGAATATTGGAATTACAATCTGGTCCGTCGCGTCCGCGCCAATGAACTGCGCGGGCAGGGATCGAAGCACCGGTACCACGTAGGCCGGCAGAAGCCCCAGAAGTATCACCGCGATTGCCAGTAATCCCGATCCTATGCCCATCGCAACCGGCGCCTCGCGTGCCCCGGCGGCGGCCTGGGTGCGGGGGTGGGCGAGGAAACAGGTTCCAAAAGTTCTTACAAAACAGGTAATCGCCAGCCCTGCGGTAAGAGCGAGCGCTGCCCCGGCCAGCCCGAGCGTGACGCGAGCGCCGGCAATCGGCGCGTGAACTCCTTGCAGCAAGGTTTCCAGCGTCATCCATTCACTGATATAGCCGCTGAATGGTGGAATGGCGGCTATCCCCAACGCGCCGATGAGAAACGTGGCGGCGGTCCACGGCATCCGCCGGATCAGGCCGCCGAGGTCGTCCATGTCCCGATCGTGACCAACCGCGTCCCGCACGGCGCCCGCTCCTGCGAACAGCAGCCCCTTACAGACCGCGTGACTCAGAATGTGCAAAAGAGAGGCGATCAGAGCGAGACCGGCGAGCGCGTCGAGTCGCGCCGCCCTGAAAACAAGCGCGGCGCCAAATCCGGTGAAGATAATACCGATATTCTCGACGGTGCTGTAGGCCAGCAGACTCTTGAGGTTGGTGTCCACGAGCGCGTAAAGTATCCCTGTCAGCGCCGTCAGCGCGCCGATCGCCACAACGACAGCCCCCGACCACCAGGGAGTCAACGGAAGCATCCCGATCAGGACGCGAAAGACGCCGTAGACCCCCATATCCACGATCACGGTGGAGAGCAGCGCCGACAGATTGCTGGGCGCAGCCGGATGCGCGGCGGGAAGCCAGATGTGCAGCGGAACGATCCCCGCCTTGACGCCAAACCCAAAGAACGCCAGAAAAAAACAGATAATGGCCGCAACCGGCGCCACATGCGCCCGGTGCGCTGCCATGACATCGAAAAGCGGTGATCCTGAGAGCCGCCATAGTATCAGGAAACCCGTCAGGAAGAGGGCGACGCCTCCCTCGCTCATAGCCAGCATGACCAGCGCCGCATGCGCCCGCTTCGCATCGCGGTGTTCAAAGGCTACCAGCGCGCACGCGAGGAGCACCATGGCCTCCCAGACCGTCATAAACGACAGCAGATCGTTAGCGGCTGGTATCAGGGCAAGCGCAGCCATGACCAGCCCGTACAACACACAGAGCGTTCGGCTGGAGTAACGCGGCTCATAGGTCTCGGCGTATCGGATAGAGTAGATCGCTATGGGCAGCCCCACAACGCCCGTCACAAGCTCAAAGAACGCGCTCAGGCTGTCAATTCGAAGCGATAGCGGTCCATAAAAGGGGATCAATTCCCGGATCTCCACCCGCCATCCCGCGCCCGTCAGCAGAACCAGCGCGGCGGACACCGCCAGCGCCCCACTGGCGGCCGCGATCAAAAAGAAGCCGATGCGAGCGCCCCATCGTCCCAGGGCGCCAGAGATCGCTCCCAGGCCAAAAAGCAACAGGATTATCTGAAGAGCCGGGTAACTCATTGCGTGCGCTCGCTTTCCTCCGGGCGCTTCTGGCCGGGCCGTCCGACGGCCAGAAGCAGACCATACAGCAGGGCCAGGGGCGCCGGGGGAGAACCGGGTATGAATATATCGATCGGGAGTATGGACCCGGCGCCGCCGGCGACAGCGCTGCTGGCGTCGAATGGAGCGCCGCTGATGGCTTCGGCTCCCCCGGCAATGATAAGGCGAGGTTCCGGCATTGCCTCATAAGTCTCCTGCAGCGGACGCTCCATCGCACGCGCCACAACCCCCGTCACCAGCAGCGCGTCGGCGTGGCGGGGCGATGTCGTGAAGAAGAAGCCGATCCGGTTCATGTCGAACGCGGGGCTGTCGAGCAGTTTCGCTTCGGAGATAGTGGCGCCGTCATCGCCCGTGTCGATGTGCCGAATATGAAGCGAGCGCCGGAAAGGAGAACGGCCGGCGCTGCGGCCTGGCGGCGGCTTCACGCTGGCGCCAGAAATTACGATCAGATCCTCTCGCCGGGTTACAGCCGTCTCGAAGTCCTGGCTGGCGGCGAACATTTCGGGTGAGTGCTCGACGCAAAGACCGCAGTAGATACAGCGCCCCCGATCGAGGCGAATCCGGCCCTCTTCGAAGGCTTCAATAGCTCCCGTGGGACAGATCGCCGCGCACTCCCGTGCCCGGGCCGGATCCATCCGCTCTCGGATCAGCTCAATCTGACCGACGTAGCCCGGTGGCGCTGATTCAAGCTCGGCCGGGTAACGAGTGGTCACAACCCCTGTTCTGATCCCTTGACGAACCAGATTCATCATTTTCCATCAGCCTCCATCGTTCCCGCCGGCCTGTCAGTCGCAACGATTTCCGGCGCGGGGAAACGTCGAGCTTCAAGTTCCGGCCTATAAATCATTGCCTGCCACCGAGAGATTCCAACTCGCCTTATTGACAGCAAAATCCGGCATCATAATTCCCTCGATCGTTAGAGGGAAAGGCTGCCAGTTGATGACCGAGGGCGTGCGGAACTTCGCCCGGAGGATGAGGCCCTCATCCGAGAGACGTACCAGATGAACGGCTTCGCCGCGTGGAGTTTCTGCCCAACCAAGTCCCATTCCGCCGGTTTCCGGGATAGAAACGCCGGATTGCGATCGTTCGGAAGGGTTTCCGGCAAGCCAATGCGAACACTGACGTACCAGTGAGAAACTCTCCTCGATCTCCTGGAGACGAACATACATACGCGCCAGAGCGTCGCCGCCCACGTATCCGGCCACGCGCCAATTCAGGCCGCCATATGCGGCGTACGGACTGGCGCGACGCGCATCGACTTCAATGCCCGACGCACGGGCCACCGGACCAACACACCCATACTCGCGCGCCGTTTGCTCTGGTAAGGCGCCTGTGGCCTCCAGCCGCTGGACATGGGAGTAGGTCCGCTCCAGCAACCTGGCGCCCGCGGCAGACTGCGGCTCGAGGGTGTTCATGGCGGCTTCGAGCACTTTACAGGCGCTCGCATCGAGATCCGTCCGGACACCGCCGATCTGGTTGATGTTACGCAGATACCGGGAGACCCCAAGCGTTGTGTGAAGCCTGAGCGTCTGTTCCTTAAGCCACGCCCACTGCGCGTTCATAATACCCAGTGACGTGCTCTCACAAAGGTCGCTCAGGTCTGAGAAGTGATTGTAGAGCCGCTCAAGCTCGGCGAAAACTGAGCGAAGGTACTGCGCACGAGCCGGCACGACACTGCCGGTTGCGTACTCGACAGCCTGGCAAAAAGCCAGACTGTGCGCAAACGACGAACGGCCTGAGATCCGTTCTACCAGGGGCAGCGCCGCCGCCGGAGTCCGTCCTTCGCACGCCTTTTCCACGCCGCGATGCTTGAAGTACAACCGGACAGCCAGGTGCAGCATCTCCTCGCCCACCGCTTCGAAGAGGAACTGCTGCGCCTCGGTAACCCCCGATCGAACCGGACCCACGGAAAACTGGAATGCGCCCGGCGCGTCTACAATCGGCCCTGGCGTCTCTATCTCCTGACCCAATAGATCCCGGATTTCCCGCTCGAAAACCGCGGCGGCTGGCGTGACATTGATCAAAGTCGGGAACCCCGGAGGGTCACCCTCCAGAGGACAGGAGAGCACCGAGTATGGCGGCGCAGAATCGCCGGCGGCCGCTTCAACGATAGGGGCCACGGGACGGGCGAGAATCGTACGCAGCACAGGCTCTTGCCCGTCTGAGTCAACGAGCAGGGCGACGAAGCGGGCGCCGCCGGCCAGGCGATTTGTTACGTCCGCCGCGAGTTTGGCGGCTGACAGACTCACGAAAACAGCCCCGGGAACCAGCCGGGCCTCCTGGTCTATCCTTCCTTCTGTCGTCCTTTCAGATGCCATTAGTTTTGATGGATTTCGTTGGATTGGCGCCTTCCGGCGATACGAACCGCATTAGAATATCCAGATCGTGTTAGCGCATAAGCGAAGCGCTCGCCTCAAGCAGGTGGCGCAGACCTCCGGGCAGAACGAGCCCCAGCGCGAGGGCAAGGACAGCCAGGCAAAGCATTGGCGCGACGCTCCACACACCGGCGTCGCGGGACGCCACCCCATCTTCGGGCATAGGCGCCGGCTCGCCATAAACCATCCGCACGACCCAGTAGAAGAGCGCAATATAGATAACAGCCAGCAGTAAGACCGTGAGAGCCCCGATTACCCGATGACCGTGCGTGAACGCCGATCCGAAGATGCTCAGGTCGCTGCCAAAGAGCGCGAACGGCGGCGCTCCGACGATTGCGGCCGTACATATCAGCCAGAGTGTGCCCGTCACCGGCATCCGCGAGAGAACTCCCTTCACCGCCTCCATGTCCGTGGTCCCGTACCGGAGGAGGATATTGCCTGCGCCGAAAAACATCGCGCTCTTGATGAACGCATGGGTCATGAGCTGCCAGATGGCTCCAAAGAGGCCCAGCGGACCACCAAATGCCACTCCCAGCAGCATTAGCGCAGTATGTTCCATGCTGGAGTAAGCCAGGAGCCGCTTATATTCGCGCTGCGCCACGACAAAAAGCGCCGCGACGAGAAGCGTGGCAAGGCCAATCCCGCCGAGAAGGTGGAATAGGAACACGTGCCCCACGCAGCGCTCGGCGATGGGCACATACCGGAAGATAATGTACATGGCGCACGACAGCTCCGATCCCGAGAGGAGCGCGCAGACCGGCGACGGAGCGCGGCTGTAGGCGTCCGGCATCCAGGTGTGCATCGGCGTGACCCCGGCTTTCGTCCCGTAGCCGATAGCCACCAGCGTGAAACCAAACGTGATGGCGCCGGGGGATAATCGGGGCGCCAGGCTCAGAAGGGCGGTCCAACCGGCGTAGGTTTCGGGCCCGGCGATAGTTGCGGCCGCGCTGAAAAAAACGAGCGTTCCAACCAGGCCAATGAGGCTCCCGATGCTCGTGATGATAAGGAATTTCCAGGCCGCTTCTAGCGCCTCTTCGGTGCGGTAAAAGGCTACCAGGAACACCGCTGCCAGTGTCGCCGCCTCCATCGCTCCCCAGACAAGACCGAGATTATTCAGCAGCGGTACCAGCGTCGTCATCAGCGCAAAGAGCGGCAGCAGGATAGAGAAGCGTCGGATCTCGCGCGGCGCAATGGCCTGCCGGACGCTGAGCTCCTCAAGATATCCCCCGCTATACGGGAACGCCGCCGCCGCCGCACCGTTCACGGTGAGCAGCAGAATGGCGCTGAGAGCATCCACCCGGAGCGATCCATTCATCGCAGTCACGGCGCCTTGATGATCCACTCGGACCGCCAGGGCGGCGCTGAGCGCTAACATCAGCAGCGCGCCGATGGTCAAAATGATCCGCCGCAGGCCGAGGTTCCATCGACCAAGATTCAAAAGCGCCATTAATATCGGTATCGCGATAAGCGTTAAAATCATCTTTTATCCGCGCAGATTGCTCAGACGCGCCGTGTCGGTCGTGTCGTAAACTTCGTGAATAGAGAGAGCCAGCCCCGCAAATATCACCACCGCGACGATCACGTCCAGGATCACGCCAAACTCCACAATCAGAGGAAGATCCGGCGCGATCGCAAGGCCGATCATCAGCGTACCGTTCTCACATATCAGGAGACCGAGGAGCTGCATCAACGCCTGCCGCCGCATCGCCACAAACGCCATACCGATGAGCGTCGCAGAGATACCGGCGGCCAATCCTGAATGGTAAAAGCTCCCCAATCCGGGAGCGAACCGACCGCTAACGGCGTATCCAATCACCGTCAGAATGGCGCCGATGATGAGCGAGACGGCCGCGCCGATCTGCAGGTGTCCTTCTGTGGCAGTACCAAGCCGCCGAACTACTCGAATCAGAATGAATGGGATAGCCGCGGCCTTCACCAGGATCGTGAGCGCCGCGACCACACCCAGGTGACCGTAACCGGTCGCCAGAGAGATTAAAATGGCATAGCCCCCGAGCATGAGCGATCCTGCGGCGTACGCGGCGATGCACGGCTCAAACCGCGCGCTGCCCAGCACACCAAAGACGGTGATGAGAAAGGTTACAGCGCAGAACGTTGCGCCCTGGGAGATAGCCATTTCGTTAATCCAGCGTCCTCTCCGCCTAACGCAGCAGTTGAAAAATCACCGCCAGGAGCGTCAGCACAAACGCCGCTCCCATGTATTCGGGAATTCGAAAGAACCGCATCTTCGCATAAGATTGCTCCACGAGCGCCACAATCAGCGCTACAAGAAGCAACTTGACGAGCACCCAGAAGAGTGCGCAGAGGAGATGCCACGGCCCGGTATCGGCGGCAAGTCCCCACGGACCCACAATAACGTTCATCAGGATCAGCATCAAGACCATCTGCTTCATCCAACCGCCCCAGTGGAGCAGCGCGAGAGCCGCCCCGCTGTACTCGAAACTGCGTCCGCCCTCAACCATCAGCAGCTCTTCCCGCCCCGAATGCGTATCGATGGGAATCCGGCCCGTCTCAGCTAAGATCACCATAAAAAGAGCTATCGCCAGCAGGAAGTGGGTGGGGGTAAAGAGCTCGGTCGGCCCGGTCAGCGCTTGGTTCACGATGAACGGGATCGTAGAACCTGCCACCAGCGAAACGCCAAAGATGATCAGGAAAAGCGTGGGTTCCACCATCAGCGAGACGACCCGGGCACGGCTGCTCGAGAGTGCCGCATAGGGTGATCCGGTGTCCAGCGCAGCCAGCGAAAAGAAGAATCCTCCAAGTCCAAGAATAAAACCCCCTGCCAGCATGTCGCCTGCAAAGGCCATATAGAGCGGGTAACCAGTGTAAACAGGGATCAACGTGGCGACTGCGATCGGCGCGACAAATCCGAGATACGGGCAAAAGCGGAAGATCCAGGAGGCGTCCGGCGTAATCACCTGCTCCTTACGGAACAGCTTCATGAGATCGTAGTACGGCTGCCAGATGCTGGGCCCCCTTTTGGATTGAAGTCGCGCTTCCCACCGCGCGATGCAGCCCGCAATGAACGGCGCCACCAGCAATACGTAGAGAACCGCCGCGATCTGAAGCAGGAGCTTCATCGTTTGCCTGTATCCTCGCCCTCAGATTCCTGTATATCGTTCCAGCGTTCCCGAGCCATTCTCGCCAGGGTCTCGATCGTCTGCTCGATGCCGAGACGGCTCGTGTTCAGGACCACGTGATAGTTCAGGGGATCGTTCCAATCGGCCTTAAAGTAGTGCCGGTGGAAGGCTGCCCGGTCGTGGTCATTCTGGACAATAATCTCCCGGGCGGGCCCTTCGTTGACCCAGCGGACCGCCATGACGCGCTGAATACGGAACCAGATATCCGCAACGAGGCGAACGTGCAAGGCGTCCGCGTCTCGAAGAATGAAGTTCCCGCCGCGCCCGACGATGACGAGCCCACTTCCCTTCGCATACTCCTTCATGATCCTCTTAAGCGCCTCGAAGTATCGCTGCGCCTCCAGCGGGTGGGACCAGGACTCCAACAGCCCGGGCGCGTGCTCGTCATAATGCACGACATAGGGCATTTTTATGCCGGTTTCCTCGACTTCGCGATCCAGGATCTTGTTGTCGACGCACTCCCACCCGAGACGTTCCGCCAGCGCGGGAGCGACCGAGGTCTCCCCCGCTCCGATCTGTCGTGAGATAGTGATAATGGCCATGGGTGTTAGCCTCCCTCCGTCAGACTATGAGACAAACGCAGCCCTCCCCGGCCCCCCCGCAGGCGGAGAGTGAGCGATCTTCCCACCGTCTGCGGCGGGATTGACGGGGTTTGGCCTCCCACCGCCCGCGGGGGATCGACGGCTACAGAGGGGTTTGGCCTCCCACCGCTTGCGGGGGGATTGAGGGGGGTCTGCAACCGCCCAAATCTCAGCGCGGACCTCAGAATCGGTCATTGACTCGTAAAAAAGGGCGCGAATCCGCCGATCAACCGCGGCTGCGGTCGTATGACAGATTCGGCAGGCATCAGCGATCAGCCACTCCATTACCGGGTGGGCCCGGAAAGGCTTCTCCGCGAAGGGATGCTGAAAACCGGCGCGACGCAGAGCGCCGGGGCTGAACGAGGAGTTCCAGCCTGAAGGCCGTTGGAATAAGTTTGGACGCGGTTTATGACCTGGTTGTTCGCCGGTAGTTAGAGTATGCTCGAACTTCGAGCGGACCATCGACCGGCCCTGCCGCGGACGCTTCGCAAACAAAAAAGGCTCCTGATCTTCGGCGCGAAAAAGCGCACGAACCAGGAGTCATCAGCTCATCAAGAGCGGTTTGGACGGGCGACCCGTCCCGGCGGCCTCCATCGCCAGATTTTCAGAATAGCGCACATCCGAAATGATAATCATTCGGGTTGGTACGCATAGTGTAACACCAACTCTATCGCGATTCACGCGGCCGAGTCGAAATCTTTGCAGCGTCAGCCCGGCGGCCCGGTGCCTACGGAGTTCTCCGGGCGGCCCGGCGGCCCGGTGAAAGGGAGGGTCGATTCCGCGCCCGCGCGAGTGGCGTACCAGCCGGCCGCCCCGGCGCGTGCCGATCCCGCCCATCGGCGCCGGCGATCCGCTCCCGGATCAAACAGGCAGCGGCTCGAAAATTATTGAGGTCGTACCAGTGGAATCCGATCTCAAAAGAAGGCGCGCCACCGGCGCTGTAGAGCGCGAAACGGCCCCGGAGAAGCGCGTATCCCAGGTCAACCCCGGCAATCTGGGAGTATGGATAGAACCGGGTGCGCACACCCCACTTCTGGTCCAGCGCCACGCTCTCCCCCTCCTCCATGAAGAGCACGCCTGTCTCGATCAGAATCAAGGCGCGCGCCGGGACAGATCCCAGAATCTGCTCGGATGGAACGAACAGCACGGCGAGCGGCGATTCTCGCCCAATCGTGCTTATTAGCGTCTCCTCGAATATAGCGGGCATCCAATGACGCAGATCCAGCTCGGAGGCCGGCGGCCGCCCGTCCGGGTCGCCCCGCTGGTTTCTTGTCTTGCTAAGAAGATCATTAAACATCCGCATGGGTTTTCCCTTCGCCTCGACGCGGTTATTATATCTGATCCAGGCACTGGCAGCGCCCATCGCTCGTGAGTACGCACGGTTGCGAAAGGCGCGCAACACGGTATAATCATTAACGGTACGGCGAGACGCGCCGAAGCAGTCCCATCGGAACCTCTACCATAAATGCCCGGGCTGAACGAAAACCAGAAACGCCGGCTCCGTGTCTCTTGCAGTCATCTCGATGAACAGCTCGCTCGTGTCGAGGCCCTCCTTGCGAGCTCCGAGGCGAGATACGAGAGTTGGAACTCTTCCCAAAGCGTGGATGATCTAACCCCCTCCGACAGGCGAGCCGTACGAGAGTACGTGGACCGGATTCATGGACGCCTGGCAGACCTTCAACGTGAGTTTGAAATCGCGCCCGCGAACGCCGAATCGCCACTTAGCTGGACTGTTCGGGCCATCATCCTCTACTGCAAGGACATCATTGCAGACCTCGGGCCGCATCGGCTCCGCGGTTACGGGCCGCTGGATGAGCAAACCTCTCATCGGCTCAGAACGGCGCTCACAGACCTGGATGAGATCGTAACCCGCCTCGGCAGCTATCTGGAGCCCGGCGAGGATTCCGAGGCCGGGCGCGGGTCGTAAAAGAATTCTAATAGCGAACAGTAACGGTACGGCCTGGAGAGAGGTAAAAACGGACCTCACCAAATTTGCGGCGAGGAGCAAGCCGAACAATCGGGCGCTGGTCCTCAGCGGCAACCACGCAGGGCCGCCCGGATGATAGATAACGCGCGGTGACCAATTCCGTTCTATCACCCGGATTTGTTACCATCACTGCATTTGGCTCCTCACTCTGCCGCGCGTTCACGGCGTCCCGGCCGGGGATCGTAAGCCAGCAGGTGATGGATTCCCACCGCGCCGCGCCCCGCGGGCTGGAGAGGGCCACCGACGAAGTCTGACCCGTGATCACGGCCTCTTCCACAGTGACGGGGGCGCCGCGGGCTGCGGTAAGGGACGCCGAGGTTGACGTGGATCCGCCAAACCGGTTCAGCACGAAGTAGTCGCTCCCATCAGGCGCCGGAATCAGCGCGCCCTGCCATCCTGAATCCAGGAACGGGATCAGCCGGCTCGCGCTGGCCAGCCCCTGAGTCTGCGCCTGTCCCGGTCCGGGGTAAATCGCCGCCATGATCAGGCGGTTCTCGCCCGGAACAACCGTGAGCAGTGGCCACGGGTCTCGCGGGGGATCTCCGGACGAAACTCCGGGAGGAGCTTCGGCGGCGATGGCGCCATCAAGGATTAGAATGGCCGTGTTCCCGACGTTCGCCCAACGGACAATCCCAGGCTGAGGGGATGGCAGCGAGGCGCCATTCTCGTCATCACGATACAGGTCCGGCTCAATAAGAGTGGGGCCATCGGAGAAAGCGATCCTGGCATGCGTGGCGCCAGGACTGGATCGCTCCATGAGAATCACGAGACCATCGGGAAGTGAACAGACCGCTGCCTGAACCGCTGCTCCGCTCGCAAGCCGCAGAGTGCCAGTGGTTGTGAAGCCCGTAGGGTCCTGAGACCAGACGGGCGCGTCGGTCAGGGGGACGAGGGGGAGCGCCGAGTCCACTTCCGGACCAAACCGCCACCGGAGATAGGGTCCGCCCGAGATCAACCATTCGCGACCGGCGCCCGCTGGCCAGGAGTAAGTGACGATGCTGCTATTGGTGCGATTTAGAGCCAGAGACGCTGAACGCAGCCATGTTACGCCGCGCAGGCTAACGTCCAGATTCTGATCGGTGAGCGAGAGCGGAGGATGCGGCGAGAGGGAGAGATAATCGTAAATCAACTCCTGATAGGCCACCTCGCCAACGCGCGGCTGGGTCAGCGGCGTGATCGCGACGGCGCCTTTCAATGTTGGGGAACGCAAGATCCGGGCTGCGGTATCGGCGTCGATGGCTCGCGCCGCGGGATCCCCCAGCCCCGCAGCCAGCCATGAGACTCCAGCGCCCCCGGACGTGACATCCCCGCTCTCGGTGAGGAACCATCCGTTTGTAAGCGAGAGACGCAATAGCACCCGTCGCCAGCAGTCGGTGACGTGTTGATCCAACTCGGGTGGGGGAGTCTGCCCTGCGAGATGGTAGCAGAGCGCGCAGGTGGCAAGCGCCTGAATGACCTGAAGCTCGGCCGAAGTCGAGAACCCACCGCCGTACTGGAGTGTGAGGTCGGGAAAGAGCGTGGGAGGCGCGGCGCCGATCACGTCAGAATAAGTTGTGAACACGCGTGATAAATAGGTGACTGCCCGCCGGTAATACGCCGATCTCGCCTCACCAGATGAGTAGAGAGCGGCTGCAACGCAAAGAATTTCGCTGGCGGCCGCGTTGGAAACGGCCGCGCTGCCGCCCGAGACCACGGTCGCCGGGCTGGCAAACAGGTAGCGCTCCGCTTCAAATCGCACCACGTCGGCCGCCGCTCGCTGGGTGTTCTGGTCCAGTGACGACCGGATCAGGTACGCGGCGATCCCAATGTTGGCGGCGTCCACGGCCGCGGCATCGGTTCCACCCCACTTCTTCCCATCGACTGCCGTCCCGCCGCCTACCCGGTGCGCGCTCGCCAGGAACCGTATAATCATAACCGCCCGCCGACGCGCTCCCCGGATCACCTCCTCGTTTTGAACACGGGGTGAATCGGCCGGCCCGGCAATCGCGGCGCCTGGACTCAGGCGCCCATTCAGATTCCCTCGATCCGGCCGGCCGCTCCCGGTGTTTGAACCCCGACCGGTGTTTGATGTCCGAATGGAAGAGGACGCCGCGTCTGAAGGGTGACGCGCAACCAGCACGGCGTAGGCCAGTGCGGCGGCGGAGTTCAGGCGGATGTCGCGATTGTCGCTCCCTCCACCACCTAAGTACCCGCATTCGTAGGGATGGTTGTGCCAGACAGAGGAATAGGACGCAAGCTCCCGCTTCATTAAAAAGCGATATTGCGCGCCAAGTACAGAGGATGCCGTGGGGAGCGCCGCTGGGCCGTCAGCGGCTGATTGGCGGGCGTGATAACGCACAACGCCAATCAGCGCCCCGAGCATGAATACGGCCGCTGTGAACGCGAGAAAACGCTTCATCGCTTGTGATCATCAATCATGATCGATCAGCGCCTTCGATCCAATCCGACGGCGCTATTCAGCCCCTACCGCCTCGAACGCGCCCTCGGGCATCTCGAAGTTCGCGTATACCTGCTGCACGTCGTCTAATTCTTCGAGCGCATCCATCAGACGAAGGACCTGATCCGCCTGCTTTCCCTCAATCTGAACCGTGTTCTTCGGCGCCATCGTCACTTCGGTCGAGGAGAGATTGAACCCGGCGGCCTTGAGAGCGTCGGCGACGGTATGCAAATCGCTCGGATCGGTGAGGACCTCAAAGGATTCGTCGTCGGTAACCACATCTTCTGCGCCCGCATCGAGCGCGGTCATCATCAGCGCCTCTTCTTCAACACCGTCACGGGGCGCAAAAATGACTCCACGCTGCTCGAACATCCAGCCAACACAGCCGGCTTCGCCCAGGGCGCCGCCGCCCCGGTTAAACGCGTTCCGAATTTCAGCGACCGTCCTATTCTTGTTATCGGTCATTGCCGAAACCATAACAGCCACGCCGCCGGGCGCATATCCCTCATAGGTCACTTCTTCGTAGCTAATACCCTGAACGGCGCCTGTCCCCCGATCGATGGCGCGCTTGATATTATCCATCGGCATGCTCGCCTCACGAGCCTTTTCGATGGCGAGGCGCAGGCGCGCGTTCGTTTCCGGAGATCCACCTCCATCCTTAGCGGCGACAATCACTTCACGCGCGAGACGGGTGAAGAGTTTTCCCCGCTCCGAGTCCTGCTTGCCCTTACGCAGGCGAATATTGTGCCACTTCGAATGCCCAGACATGCTCCGCTATCTCCTCCCCAACAGCCGCGGGAAAGTATCGATCGAGACCTCGCGTCCCCGCCGAATTATACCATCCGGCGCGGGGGAGGTCAAACACGGCGCGGGGCGCGGACGGAGGACGGAGGACGGTGAGTGTGTGAGTGAGTGAGAGGGTGAGTGTGTGAGTGAGTGGGTGAGTGTGTGAGTGAGTGAGTGAGTGAGAGGGTGAGTGAGAGGGTGAGTGTGTGAGTGAGTGAGTGAGTGAGAGGGTGAGTGTGTGAGACGGGGAACGGAGGACCGAGGACCCCCAATGAGTCACAAACCTTGAAGGTACGGGCGCCTCGCGCCCCGGGCCCGTTTCTGGAGGCTATTATTTTCCCGCGGTGACGGGCAGCGTCATGCTCTGTCGCTCGCCCGCCAGCCCATACGTATAACTGATCGTCCCGGTCACCGGGTCATTATCCGGTTCATAGTCCATCGTGGTCGTCCCGCGGTTATCGGTCACGCTGTTGGCGCGGCGGTTCCCTTCATACCCCAGTTGATCGTCTCGCCGTCAATCCGTCTCGCGGTGTCGTTTGCGGGAGCGATAGCACTCAGCCAGTACGGCGATGAGCGGTGCAATAAGGATGAGGAGAAGAATGTGCAGCGCGGCACCCCGCGCTATGCGCCCCGATCCAAGCAGGAACCATACCGTCGCGAGCCCAGCTGCCATTGCGGCGGCTGTGCCGCGCGCCAACCAGTGTGCCTCGCCCCGCGAGCGATCCTTGATTGAGGCAAGGACCAAGGTGAGAGCAGCGAGAGCCGCCATCGCGCCATCAAAAAGGGTGATCGCGTGCCAGCTCATTCCTGATCGTCTCCGTTGACGTCCAAGTTGGTCATGGAGGACCCGGTACCTTCGCCCGTCTCATTGATATGGCCTATGTCATCGTAAAGTACAAGGACCGCGCATATCGCCGCCAAGGCGAGCAGCACAACAGGGAGCCAAACAGCGATCGCTGCAAACGAGGCCACCAGAGCCGCCCCAACCGCAATCGCGGCCCCGATGTCCACCAGCGATATAAGGCCGAGCAATGGAGCCACTATGGCCTCCCCGAGGGCCGCGGCCTCCATAGTCGTCCCCAAGGCGGCGAAGGCTCCAGCCAAGACCCCGAAAATCCCCGCAAGAATTGCGAAAAATAACTGGGATGCAGTGGGATCCTTTCCCGACATATCAGTATAGTTTACGGGATTATTGTTGCAATACAAGAGCCAATTGCTACCGCTCCGGGCCGGATCCTCACTCACAAACCTCCCAACTACCGGATCC
>DASRZA010000084.1:0-6434 GCA_035686845.1 Armatimonadota bacterium
CCGGATATCGTGCATGCCAACCTGGAGATCGCCGGTGAGGACGTCCCAGAAGCTGCGGAGGGAGTGCGCCCGGACGGCGGCGGTCTTGGAGCGAGAGAAGAGCCGGTCCCAGCGTTCCATGCCCTCGAAGATTCCCTCTCCATCGCCGTGATTGTAAATATCGGCGAAGAGCTTCAGCGCCGCGGTGGCCACGAAGGCGGGGATGTCGAGATTGGCGAACAGGTCAGCCATGTCTTCTGGCACAGGATTTCGGTAGAGGAAATGGTCGATGGATGGATGCGGCGTCATATCGATGGGCGCCTCGAAGAGCAGGTGCTTCGCCCGATTGAAGAGCGAGATATTGGATTTGTCGTGATTATCAGGATCGTGGTGACTGATAGGCGTGCGGGCAGTCAGCAAGAGATCGAGGGTGAGCGCGTGGGGCGCTATGGAGACGGGAGCGGTGATTTTGGATAGGGTGGTCATCATTCTTCTTTCTGCGCTATGAGGAGCGCGAAGAGGAATTCGGGAAGAGCGCGGATAGACATAAGCGCACGCTCGAATTCCAGGGTGGCCTTGAGGCCGATGGCGTTGACGGTCTTTGTTTCGTTGAAGAGCAGGGATAAAATTCCGCGCTTGGAGAAACCGGCAGTATAGGCGTTCTCGATGATGGTGAGCGCGGATAGGATGGTTGTGTAGGAGAGATAGGAGACGCCGGCGAGGGAATAGCCAGAGTCGTAGATGTAGACGGGCGTATGATCGCCCAGAGCGCCAACGGACGCACGCGGCCAGAGGCGCTTCTTGGTATCGGTGCTGAGGAGGAGCAAGCAGCGCCGGCCCACGCGGGAATGGAATTCGTTGACGAAGAGATCGCGCCAGCACGGGCGGCCTTGCTCGGCGGCGGCGGCGGATGATATGAGCGGCTTGAATGACTCGAGGTTCCCGCCCGGCCTCTCGAAGATGGCGTGAGAGCCATTGATCTTCATGCCAGCGCGAGGATTGCTGCCCTTCATGCAGCGGGCGACCGCCTCAGAGACGTAACCGGTAGGATGGCCCCGGAACGTATCCATGAATTCGTTTGTGGCCTCGGTAGTGATTGCAGAGATAGGATAGCCGGCGGTGATGGGGACGCCCGTCATCGCGCAGACTGAGCCGGGAGGGAGGGGGACAGCCGGCTCGGGAAGCGGTGGCAGAGCGAGGGCTGCGGCGAGGTAATGGGGGGCGGAATGGATCATGTTAGGCTTTCAGGTCCTTGGTAGGGCCGGCTATATCCCGGAGGCATGTGGCCCCGGTCTCTCGGATCATTTGGGCTGCGGCCATGTGCCGTCCAGCGGCCTCGGCGTTAGCCTGGACGTTATCCATCACGATACTGCCTTTCCGCGCGTTCGCGGCACGAAGGTGACGTTTGTCCTGTAGATGTCATAGATGGCGGTCAGGTCGTGCTTTTCGCAGAAGCGCTTGATCTGCTCGCCGGTGGACGGGCGCTCGGGTGGTTCCCGCCGTTCGAGCGTATGGGCGAAGATTTCGATGGCGCGTTGGTAACTGTTATCGGGGAGCGGATCGGGAAAGAATTCGTGTATGACCAGCTCGCTCACGGTATAGATGCCGTAATGGCGGATCTTCGAAAGGATGTGTTCAGTGTTCATCTTGACAATCCTAAATGAAGAGGCTTGCGTGCGGCTCGGAGGAAAAGTAGCGGGTAATGTAATACTCCCAGATCAGCTCGGGGAAAAAGATCTGGCGCACAATGAGGACCCGCTCCCGGTCTTCTTTCCACGCTCGCGAGGATCCAGGCTGAATATTCAATCCGGTGAGAGCGCTGAGGTGCTGGGCGGCCCGGGCGTCGAGGTGGCTCTCAAGGTCGCTCGCCTCCTTGACGAGCTGAGCAGCGGTCTCGGCGGTGATACTGCGGACGTAGTAGGACCCCTCGGCGACCTGCGGATAGACGGTCATTAGCTTGAGCGTCATTATTTGTGCTCCTCCTCTCTCTTCGACAGGACCTGTGTCGCTGAATCCACATCCTGCCGCGCGCGGCGGAGCCTTTCCAGGGATTTGGAGAATGTCTCCTTACGTTCCGCGCGGTAGAAGCTGCCAGAATTAAGCAAGTCGACGCCGGACTGCAGCACCTCGCCGGCGGCGTTCATCAGCTCGTCGAGAGGCGCCCCCTTCGCGACCTCATTTCTGAGCCAGGCGGCTCCGGGGCGGCGCGTTTCATCGCTCTTGGGGATGTGCTCCTTGATGCTGGCATCTTCGACGCCTAATAGTTCCCAGTTGTCGCCACGCTCGAAAGTTGGCAGAGAAACCACATCCTGGATATTTCTGATAGCTTCCTCTGATCCCTCGCGGCGGTGTATCTGGCACAGGACGGTCAGGTCCGCCTCGGAGATGTCCGGGAGGCCGTGAGTAAACCGATAGCCCAGATCAAGAGGGGCGAGCCGATCAATGAAGTTCCAGACGAACCTGCAAAGCGCCGGCGTCCAGGTATCCGGGTTGTCGGGCGTGAGTGGCTTTGGAGCCTCATCATCGGCGGCTTTACCAAGGCATCCTTCGCCGCGGGCCTCCATCGCACGTTCTTCTTTTGCTAAAGCCATCTCTATTCTTCTACTTCTTTCTCCACGAGATCAGAATCGTCTTGGGGAATCCATGCCGCACGCCCGACGAGTTCCATATCTTCCCATTTGACACGGGCGAAGGCTCGTCCGGGCGGGCTGATGCGGGAAGCGGGCACAGCAACAAATCCCATCGCTCCCCATGGTTTCGGCTCGGTCACCAGCATAAAGCAGCCTGAAAAGAAGTCATTCTCTCTATCGGGGGAGATTTGCACTACGTCGCCGACCTGCAGTTCAGAGGGTTTCATCTACTCACCGTCTCCCGCGGATTCAAAATCCTTCACCGCCGCGGATACATCCTGTGCGGCCTTCATCACAATACTGGTGAGAGCGGCGCGGAGGCGCGGGTCGTACTTCGCCATTTCACACAGGAGGTCCAGCGCGTCGAACTCAGCGTTACCGGGAGCGTCGGATCGGCTTTCCAGGCGGCCAGGCGTGGCGAGGAATGTGGGAACGTAGACCGAGATCCTTTCCTTCAGCCCACGGATCTGTGCTATTGGGACGCGTCCGGAAAGGCAATAATCGAAGATGTCCAGCGTATCCCGAAGAATCGCCCCGTATATTTCAACGAGGCCGAGTAGATATTTTTCGTTTGGTGTTCCATCATCGGTGCTCATTTGCTGCCTTTCTAAAATAGGGCCGGGACATCGCATTGGCGCGACGCGTGCTAACATGATGGCCCGGCCAACCTGTGTGTTTCATTCTTTTGCTTCACCTGCGGCCTGGGGGTTAAGCCAGAGGCACTCGATTTTTTGGGCCCCATCAGTCTGCGACTTCCGCATCCTCTTTGACCAACCAG
This sequence comes from Armatimonadota bacterium, assembly GCA_035686845.1. GTDB lineage: Bacteria > Armatimonadota > DASRZA01 > DASRZA01 > DASRZA01 > DASRZA01. Next base: position 3,388 of record DASRZA010000084.1, read on the forward strand.
CGTAGAGATCATCATAGAGAGCGGAGGGATAGCCGCAGAGTATCACCATGCCGGAGACCCGCCGCAGCCTCTGCGCCAGGTCAATGTGATCGTCGGTCGTCAATTCGTGCCGGTATGCAGTCCGCGCCCACCGGCTACTCCTGCTCTCTGGAAGATATGGCGGGTCGCACATGAAGAGCGTTTCGGGGGTATCGTAGCGCTCCAGAATACAGCGCCAGTCATCGCACTCGAACCGCACCTGCTTCAGCCGTTCCACCACGTCCCACAAGCGCCCAGTATCATTCCATCCTCGGAGCGCGTTCGGCCCAGTGTCAGTGCGTTCGTAGCGCCAGGAATTCGTATGCTGCGACCTTTGCCCGTTCCGGTTTTGCCAGCAGACAACGTAGGTTCTCCGCGCCCGCTCCAGCGGGTCCTCGCACGGCTGAAGCGCCCGGATCAGTTCTCCACGGTGGTAGGGCGTGAGGCTGATCGCCCGGATCAACTCCTCCGGACGCTCCCGCAGCACGTCGAAGAAATTGAGCAGATCCCGGTCGATGTCGTTGTAATACTCTAACCTCGAGGGCGGCTTCTGCAGGAGGATCGACGCCGCACCTCCAAAAACATCCACAAAGCAAGTATGGGAAGGCATGCACGATATAATCCAGGTCCCAAGGCGCCACTTCCCTCCGAACCAGCGCAAAACCGGGCGGGATATTGGCACAGGGGCGAGCGGGATCGTGGATGCTTGAGATGGATGGGCGATTGTCAAAAATCGCCCTCCTCAAAGGGATCGGAACATAGGTCATCTCCCATACGCTCTGGATCCCAGTCCGCATCCCTATCGTCGTCCTCGATCATGTAATGCGCGGCCTCGGCGAACCGGGGTTCTAGAAGCGCAGGGGCACGATTTCGGAGGGAGCCGGCGAAGGCGCGTGCTTCCTCTTCGGATGTCCGGCGCATTCGGAAGATGCAGCCGTGCGATAGCAGCTCCTCGGAGCCAGGTGCATCCGGGATTTCGACCTGGATATAACCGACGCCGGCGAGATTGGCTTCAGTGATATAGCCGGCGGTGACCGAATGACCCATTATTTGTACGATGCCCCAGTATGGGAGTGGCATTATGCGGCAAGTCCTTTCTTTTCCCGGCGCCGCCGGCGCTTCTGATAATCACAGTTTTCCTTTCTGTTGGCGTCCATGCCGCGAACACCGCGCAGATCGAGGCGTATGAGACCGTAACGGCGCATTCGCTCTTCGACCTGGTCGAGATGATCGGCGTCAACAAACCAGCGGCCGCCCCGCTTGACGCCGCGGATGGCCCCAGACATCAGCAGGCGGCAGGAGTGGGCCTCGCCGTATCCGAGACGGCGCATGAGCTCGCCGCGGGAGACCGAGCGCGCTGGGGGGCGTGGGTATTCCGCCTTGAGCAATTCGTATGCCGCGGCGTCGACGAAGAAGTTCTTGCCGCGCCCGAGGAGCTGGATGCGTCCGCTCCGCCGGTGGTGATAGATGATCCTCTGGCTTATTTGCAGGCGCTTCGCGACCTCCTGGATGGTGATGAGCGACTCGAGGGGCGCCCTGCGGCTGTCGAGGCCCATCCGTGCAGCGTGAACGCGCACCGCCACGGGAGATCGTTTGACGCCGCTGAGGGCGCGGACCCGGCCGGCGATCTCGGATGGAAGGATGAGACCATAAACGGAGCGCAGGAGCGCCTCTTCTGGTGGCGACCAATTCGGACCGATTCCCATTATTGATTCTCCGCTGGAAAGGGGGAGCCATTGCGGCGGGTTGGTTCGCCGGCGGCGACGCGTCGGGACCAGCCGAGTGGCTCGGGATCGTTATCGACGTACCAGTGAGCGGCCGACAGGCACGCTATAAGCAAGGTCCGGTACATGTATGACTGCTCCCAGCCGTAGTCGCCGGGGATGCGGATACGGATTTCTCCCTGGCCGCACAGCGCGGGAACGACGTAGGTATCACGGCCGGGCCGCGGGAAGCCGGCGAGATAGAGATAGACCGGGCCGAGTTTGGGATCGTGATCACCGCTTTCGAGGCGCGCATCGGCGGCGAGGAGAGCGGCGTCAATGGTCTTCACTCGTTCGGGATCTGGTGGGTGTCTCATGCGGCCCGCCTTTCCGGCTCGCAATCAAGTGTCTCCAGTCCGGACGCGAGTTGATCGAGATCGACGCGAGTGTTAGCGCGAGTTCGCCGGGCGGCATTGAGCTGCCGCAGCCATTGACCGTCCCAGAGAAGGCGGCGCATTTCTTGGGAGTTGGCTTCTTCCCGGAACGCCGGCTCGTCGGTGAGAATGTGGAATAACTGACCGATGGTTTCATCGGCGGGCGGCATCTGCTCCTCGAGATCGTGGAAGCACCAATACCGGACCTGGAAGAACCGCGTGCCGTGCTTCTCCACCTCGTAGACATCGCCGCGCCGGGCGGAGAGGCGATAGGCGCCGCCGGCGGATCCGATGACGATAAACTCGCCGGCGGCGCCCAACTGCCGGCGTTGATCTGCGGACAGATACGAGCGCAGGAGGCGCGTAGCGCGGCGCTGCGCAGGGCTGCGCTTACGCTTTCGTTCCTCCTGCGCGAGGAAGCGAACGAGGTAGATAGCGATATGGATGACCCGATCGCCTTCCCGGAGTGTGATGCGGGAGCCATCGGACCAGACAACGTCGTGAACGGCATCAGGGGCGACCTCGTCACCGGCGATCATGTGAGCAAGGTGGATTTGTTCGTCAACGGTTCCTGGCATCATCCACCCCTCTGCTGGCGAATGGCGACGACTTCCGGCGCGGCTTCGGAAGAGGTTTCAATGGATGGTGAAGGGGCGCCGGTGGCTTTGTGGGGCCGGCCGCGTCCGGGTTTATCTGGCTCACCGGGGTTCTCGCGCTCTGTTACCACGCTTTCGATTTCAACGGGGGAGAGACGACGCACCAGGACCATGCCATCGCCGGCGGTGACCTCATCGGCGGGGCGGCCATCGGTGAGAAAGAAGACGAAGCCCTGCCGTTTGAGGGCCTGGATCGTTTCACGGGCGCCGGCGCATTCGTCCGGCTTCTCCGGATC
>DASRZA010000085.1:0-25538 GCA_035686845.1 Armatimonadota bacterium
GTTTTACCCGCGCGGTCGGTGAGCAGCCAGACATGGCCCGAAAACGTATGCTGTGTCCTCCTTCCGTGCGGTGGAACGACGCCGTATGCTTTGCGATTTCCGTCCGTGTCAATCCAGTAGAGAAGCGCCTCTTCGTCCGTCTCGTTCAAAAACGTGACCATCGTTTCTGGTCCGGTTCTCCCCGATCGGTGCGGTCTGGCCTCCGGGCTGAGCGTTCCGAGGCCAGGAATCGGACCCTCAAACGGACGCAGCGTGTACGTGCGGAGATCGGCTTCCCATGCCTGAGTCGTATTATAGATCAGAACCTTCGTGTCGCCATCTTGAAACTCCAGCGCTTCTATGGGGAGTCGATCGGCCTGTGTTTTCTTGCCGGTAAGCGCCGTGAGAGCCTTTGCCATCCGGGAGTGATCGAACGCTTTCAGACGTTTTCCCGCGAGGGCGTCGACCACGATGAATTCCCGCCGTCCGCCGCTCAGATCGTTGCAATACCAGAACCGGTCGCCGCCGGCGAACCAGTGCGGACTCAACCGCTCCTTAAACACTTTGTTCTGCGTCATTTCATGCAGCCGATCCACGAGGGCGTAATCCGGCATATTGTCCTGCGGATAGCGCGCGGCGTCCGTTGTGGGAATAAGCAGCCGGTTGAGCAGCGCCGCCACCGCGCCGCGTGCCTGCAAGCCTAACCACATTCTTCGATTCATATCAGATCCTGGTCATAATGCATCCTGGGTCCGACGAGACGCCCCGCGCCGGCGCCGTAAGGGCGCCTCAGAATCGAGGCTTCCGGACTTACTCGCAGGGGCATAGCGGCTGCGTCAGGCGATCAGCCGCCGCTGAGACGCGTCGGAGATCCTGAACTGTATACTATCAAGGAATGATAGTAGGATCAAATGGATGGCGCTGATGGCAAGAACTCCCCCATTTTAGAGGGGCGGAGGGCTGCAGGCGGACTATCAAGGAAGAATAGTCGGATCAAATGGCAGCGGGAGGGAGTTGGGTACCCGGAAATCGCTATCCCGAAGCGTTGACGGGATTTTGAACTTGACGTGACCGTCGTAGTAAAGGATGTTCATCCCACCATTGTGGCGCGTCGGATAATGGGGAAGAGCGCTGGCGAGCTGCGCGGAGCCCGGAGGGCCAGTCACCGGGCTGAACTCCGGCCGAGGCGCCTGCTTGAAGTGGGTTGTGTCGGCGCAGCCGGGCGTCTTCGAATGATCCCAGACCACCATGCAGCGTCCAACGTCGGGGAATTGCGAGGAGACCTGCCCGTCGGACTGGCCCATTGGTCCCCCGCTGATGTATGACATCGCGTAACCAACCTGTCCGTCGTAGCTGGGGCAGCGAAAAATCCCGTCATTGCGGGCGTAGAGAGCGAGCAGCCCCGGCCGATCGATGTGCTGCGGGGGGATATCCCAGTTGACAATCCCGCCCGGCGGAACGCCTTGTGTGTCCTCCGGCGCCCACCAGATTTCGTGGGGCCCGGTGTTGACGGTGGGGTTAGAGACTGTCTCGCAGAGCAAGTCGCCAGGGAGGTCCGGACACAAACGATATCGGCAGTTCATCTCGTCATAATCCTGGCGATACATCATGAGGGCCTCTCCGATCTGCCTCAGATTGTTCTCGCACGAGGCGGCGCGCGCGGCTTCACGCGCCACCGAAAAAACCGGGAGCAAGATCGCGGCTAATATCGCGATAATTGCTATAACTACCAAAAGCTCGATGAGTGTAAAAGCCGATCGTTTCATAGTTCTGCCCTCACCTGGAATCACACTGCCGCCTGCCGCAGCATGTGCCCGAGTCCGCCGACATCGCCCGACGCGCTGCGTTCAGCCTATACTTTAGCAAGTATTTTAGTCTAATAGTTATAAATACATGCTATTATCCTGTGATATATGACATGAGGAAGGATGAAGAAGAGTGGGCGAGATCGACGGACAGCGGAGGCGCCGGTTCCAGAGAAGCGATAGGAAGATCGTCGAATGGTCACGAAGTCGCGAGGCGCGCCGGTGAAGACAGGGAGCGAACTTTCCAACAGCGTGCGGGCGGTGCGAAACAGGCTCGGAATGAGCCAACAGCAGTTGGCGGACCTGGCCGGTGTGAAGAGACAGACCATCTCGGGAATCGAGGGGTCTCTCTACGCGCCATCAGCGGCCGTAGCGCTGCGGATCGCTCGTGCCCTGGGATGTCGGGTGGAGGATCTTTTCTGGTTTGAGGATAACCTACCGATTGTAGAAGCGGCGCCGGTAGGCGCGCCGGCTTCGGTGGGTGGACGCGTTTCCCTGGCCCAAATTGGCGGGCATTGGGTGGCCCAGGAACTTCAGCGGGAACGCGCGTTTCGATCTGAAATAGTCCCAGCCGATGGATTGGTGGTTGGCAGCGCCGGCAGCGCGGTGCGGGTAAAGCTCTTAGATGATCCCGAGGCGTTGGGCCGGACGGTCGTGCTGGCTGGATGCACACCATCCCTTTCGATCTGGGCGCGATCCGCCGAGCGATGGCATCCGGGATTAAGGGTGCAGTGGACTCATGCGAACAGCACAGAGGCGCTGCGGAGCTTAGCTCGTGGAGAGGTTCACGCCGCCGGCGTCCACCTCTGCGATCCCATCACCGGAGAGCAGAACCTGCCATTTGTTCGGACGGTAATTCCGGGCCGAGCAGTGGTTCTGCTGAACCTGGGCGTCTGGGATGAGGGCCTGATCGTGGCCGAAGGCAATCCAAGGGGAGTCCGTGGAGTCAAGGATCTTGCCGGTGGACGAGTTCGTATCGTGAACCGCGAAACGGGCGCCGGCTCGCGTCTGCTGCTGGACACTTTTCTGACGGCTGACGGTATCGAACGCGAAAGTGTGAAGGGATATGGAATCGAGATGCCAGGCCACCAGGAGGTCGCTCACGCCGTCGCCGCGGGCCATGCCGACGCGGCGATCAGCACGGCAGCTGTGGCGATGCTCTACGGGCTTTCATTCGTCGGGCTGCGCCGGGTCCGGTACGATCTCGCAATCCTCGAAGACTATCTGCAGTCCGAGCCGGTTCGGCAGCTTCTCGGGACCTTGCATCATCGATGGGTACGGTCCCAACTGCAGGCGCTCGGTGGTTACGACACCACCGAGACCGGTCAGGTGATCGGGAGCACACACGACTCGCCCGCCGACTCCTTCGTGGGGGATCCGACAGGTTCTGAGCCGCGAGAGCGAGACGTCGCTCGTCGGTGTTGACCGCCTGGTGGCGCGCTGAGACGCGGGAGTAGAGGCATTCCGGGCCCGGAGCCATTAAGCGGTGGGCGACCGCTCCAGCGCCGCTCGATCCCACTTACCCAGGTTTGCGGCGGCGTCGTAGGCGCTCTGCGCAAACTGTAGGAGAGCCTCATCGGGATTTTGCGCCTGGCGTACGAGCTCATAGGGAAGAACGAACTCGTGCAGTGTGGGGTGATAATAGGCGCCAGCGGGCTGGATCGGCGCCTCTTTGAATCCGGCGGGTTCGGGATAAGCGTAAGAGTAGAAGGCGGGTTCCAGCAAGGCGCCGCCTCCCGGCCAGAACCCGACGCTGCTTACCTCGTGCGAGTACGCTTCACGCGCCACCCGGTCGGGCAGATTGGGAACGCCTCCCGGATGCTCCGGCGCCCGGCGTCCCGAGAAACGGCTCACCGCCAGGTCAAAGCTTCCCCAAAAGAAATGCACGGGGCTGCACTTGCCGATAAACCGCGACCGGAATTGCGTCAAAACCCGGTTCGATTGCGCCAGGACCTGCCAGAACCGGTTGGCGTAAACCGGATCATACGACCGGTGCGTGTGGTCATCCTCGAACGGGATCACCTCGACAATCTCGTTTGGCTTCGTGTTGATGCGAACTTCCAGGTCCATTGACCGGAGCGCTTCCATGAGCTCTTGATAAAAGTCGGCGACGGAAATTGGACGCAGCGGGATGGAACGGACATCCCCATCGCTCGTTTGAATGGCGAGTCGATGATCCACAAAGTCGAACTCAATTTCAAACGTCCGGAGATCATGGGGCATCGGACCGGTGGTCAGTCCCCGCGAGGTAACATAGAGCGTCACGTTCCAACTATGGTTGATCGGCGGTGTCGTTACGAGCCGGATCTTCCCCACAATCTGCGTCCATAACTGAAGCGTTTCGCAGGTATCCTTCCACTCGTCGAGCGGAAGGGCCGGCCATACGCTCTTCGATGATGCTTCGGGTTCGGTGCTCTTCATTGCCATGATGACCCTCGTAATCTGTTGGCGCTCTTGCTTGCGCCGGAGTCAATTCGTCATACACTACCGCCGCCGTGCGTCGCGATAATGAGCCAGATACCTGCTTCGGCAAAATATCGCTATAATCCTCCGTCACGAATGGAGTGTTGTACCCGGCAATATGAAGGAGACCTACAAGCCATCGCAGAAAGAAGGCGGAGAGGGCGGAAACAACGGCTTTAACCATCGCCGATACGAAGCATTAAGTCCGTGCGACTGGCCGCTCGATGTGGGAGAGCGTGACGTATGACTATTATCGATCAGAGCAATATGTACCAACCCGATCTTCCGACGAATTATGGTTTGCCGCCAGACGAAGAAATTGAGGGTCTCGGAATCGAAGAAGAGAGTCCGCCGGACTCCTATCCGATAGATTCCATTCTGATACGGCATGAACAGCGCACGGTAGCCGACGTCGTTCGGCGGATCCGGGATAATCGGTACATTATGGACCCCGACTTTCAACGCGATTTTATATGGGATATTACGAGGCAGAGCCGACTGATCGAGTCAGCCCTGATGCGGATTCCGCTGCCCGTGCTCTACCTCGCCGAGCAAGATGACGGGCGCATCGTCGTAGTCGATGGCCTTCAAAGGCTCACCACGTTCAGGCGATATCTGGATAACGAATTCTCGCTCAAGCTGGAGCACATAGAGTACGGTAAGAAGAGGTATTCCGAACTGAGTCCAAAATATCAGAATCGGATCGAAGACACAAACCTGATCCTGTTCCTTATAGACACGAAAGTTCCCGAGCAAGTTAAATTGGACATCTTTGACAGAGTCAATAGTGGGGAACGACTCACGCGACAGCAGATGAGAAACTGCATTTACACGGGGTCGGCCACACGATGGCTCAAGGAACAGGCGAGCGGTGAAGAATTCCTCATCGCCACTGACGGTAAGCTCAATTCGAAGACGATGCTCGACCGCGAAATGATCAATCGTTTCTGCGCCTTTTATCTTTTTGGTCCTGAAAAGTACGATGGGATGGATGATTTTCTTGCCAACGCGTTGAAGGCAATGAACAAGATGAGCCCCCGCGAGCTCGAAGAACTCGCGGCAGTTTTCAAGCAAAGCATGATTCTCAGCGCGGAAATCTTCGGCGACCAGGCATTCCGTAAGCCGACCGAAGCAGGAGAGTCTCGGAATCCTATCAACGCGTCGCTCTTCGACGTTTTCTCCACCTCGTTTGCGCTCCATTTGCCTGATGCGATTCGTGCCGCGGCCGTCCGAATTCGGGATGGCTTCCGCGCGCTCCTTGGGAATCGGCCGTTCTTCGAGGCGATTTCGCTGGGAACCAGCCAGCGCAACAAGGTGCGAGACCGTTTCCAGATGGTAGAGGAAATGCTTGCGGAGGCCATCGAAGATGATTGAGAATGTCGAACTGCGCCATTTCAAATGCTTTGAGACGCTCAATCTGCCACTCGCGCGATTGACTCTGCTTACCGGTCTCAATGCGTCTGGTAAATCGACGGTGCTGCAGTCACTCGCGCTCCTGCATCAGACGATGATCGACCATGAGTGGAGTAATGAACTCCTCCTGAGTGGTTCAAAAATCTCCCTCGGCGCCGTTGCAGATGTTATCGACGAGGTAACCGGACGCGATCAATTCCAGATTGGCGTGCGGGGGAATGGCAGCGACTGCTATTGGACCGCCAGGGCCTCAGACCGGCTCGCGCTCTCCATACCCATACGCGAGATCCGGACAATGGACCGCGTCGTCGCCATTTCGGCCTCGAGCGACCAACCGCTTCTGAGGCTGCTCCCCTCTTCGTTGAAGGCCAACCCCGGCCTGAACGCTCTCATTGAGGCGCTGCACGAAACCGTCTACATATCGGCGGAACGTTCAGGTCCTCGTGAAGTCTACGCTCTCACGGCAAGCAGCCATCTTACCGATGTTGGATGCAGGGGAGAGCGTACGCCTGGCGTTTTGCACCAGTGCGGAGATCTCAGACCCGAGGATGCGCTCATCCTCGCAGGAGTGGCGCCCACCCTCAAGCGCCAGGTCGAGGGATGGATGGACAGGTTTTTCCCTGGATCAAGCATCGAGATCCTTCCGGTTGCCGGAGCCAATCTTGTCACTCTTGGTATCCGGACGAGTGAATCGTCGGGCTACAAGCGGCCGCAGAACGTGGGATATGGCCTTACCCATATTATGCCTATTCTTGCCGCGTGTCTCGCAGCCCGTCGCGATAGCCTCATCCTTATCGAGAATCCTGAAGCACACCTTCATCCGGTTGGCCAGGCGGACATGGGAAGATTTCTCAGTCGAGCGGCCGCAGCAGGGGTACAAATCATCGCGGAGACCCATAGCGACCATGTATTGAACGGAGTGCGTCGATCTGTGAAAGAGGGTATTCTCTCGCCGGACGAGGTTGCGATTTACTTCTTCACTCCCCGCAATGAAGAAGGTAATTCGAGCGTGGCCACCCACGCTCAAGTTGCTTCGGTTGCCGTTGATTCGGGTGGGGGACTCGATTCCTGGCCGGCAGGCTTCTTCGATCAGATTGACAAGGACAGCTCTTTTCTCGCGGGCTGGGGCGAATAGGTGCGCTTCTACCTCAACGAACTGTCCCTGCACGGTCAATTTACTTCGGTCGGCGACTTTCTCCCGGCGCTGAAGGGCGTCATTCAGTGCCGACGAGCTATCGAACCAGCCGGCGCACAACTCTTCGTCTCGAAGGATTTATTCGGCCGTGCCGTCTTCAATGGCTTGATCTTTAGCAGCGCCGTTGGGAAGCTCAGCCGGGATCAGCAACGAGATATCTACCTCTGGATCGACCGCTCGAATTGGTCGAGCCATCGGCTTCACAGTGGCGATGACTTTTATTCGTGGCACGAAGATGTGATTACCGAAAGCTCATTGGCGGAGGCCGCATGTGCCGTTGAATCCGGTTTCCCGTCTGCGGCCTTATGCTTTGACCCCTCGGAATGTCTTGAGACGCCCCTGCGGGTGGAATGGACGCCGTTGAACGGTGGACGGCGCTGGATAAGTGTCGACAACTATTGGTCGCTCGCCACTTTGCAGCGGCGCCTCGAAGAATGGGTCCGGAGCGAGCAATCCAGGCCGGTCGCTTCGTGGGCGGGCCTCATCGAATGGGCCAAAACTTACTGTGAGTCTCTGACCCTTGCGGATTATCTACTCGAGCCGTTGAAAGGCATCCCATTCTCCGATCCAGTCGCGAGGCAGTCTCAGCGACTGCTCGGTATCCTCAACGTATTCAAGAATGAGTTCGACGGGACGGGTGTTCGCACCGCCAGGGGCAACAAAATGTACGACCAGTACTTCACCGGCAGTCGTGCGCTCTTTTCCGATGAGTCAGACAGTAACAAGAGCCAGTTCAAGCGCGAGCTGACTTTCAAAAACCCCGCGTCACCGCACGAGGGGATTTTCTGCCCATTTCACGGCAAAATCAGCACTCAGTTCTTTCGAATCCACTTTTCATGGCCGATCACAGCGAGCGATCCGGTTTTCGTCGTTTACATCGGTCCGAAAATCACAAAGGGCTGACCGGCTATGCCATCTCTCTTAATGGGACGAGCTCTCGGCCGGATCCCGGTCGCCTCTCGACGCTGTCGAACCAATACCGGTTGGCAGAGATGAAAACTCCCCCGGTTATCCTGGAAGTCCATGTCCGGTTCATGTTGTACGACCTGGCGCCGGGGTGTATTCAGGACGGCGTCCCGGTTATCGCCGACTTCTCTCCCAACTTCAATTCCTCGATGTGACAATCTCACCGGCCGGCGCAGCGTGAGCCGTCAGCGCGGCGAGGACCGGAAAATCGTGTTTCGGGGTGCGACCATTTTGCTGGAGCGTCGTGAGGATCAAGAGTACGGTGACAGAGAGCGACCCGGGGTCACGCCGGCGCCGGCTATTACGAAACCAGCCCAGAGCAGCGCAAAGGCGGGATGCCGGACCGTCGGGGATCGTCTCATGGCGCGTACTGTACGGCCTCCGATGGCGGGGACTCGGTACCGTCCTTGAAGAGAGCGGTGATCCAATAGTAGGTCTCCCGGCCATCGAACGTCCTGTCCACAAACTGGTCTGTCCGGGTTTCGCCCAACCGGCGCCATCCCGCTCGATCACCGGAATCCCTGGACGACCGATCGGCGCCCCGGTAGACGCGGAACGCGACAAAGGCGGGGATCTGCTTCCATGACTTTCCATTGGAGGCCCGGTTCTGCCATTGGAGTGTCACCTGTCCTCTCACCTCTTTGCCAAGCGCCACGATTCCGGTGACCACGGGACGCTCGGTTACTCCCGCGCCAACCAGGAGAACTTCGGGGCCGCCCCACACAGCCCAATCGGACGCCGAGTTTTGATTGGGGTTCGTCATAAGCGTCAACCGGATGTTTTTGCCGGCGTCGGCGGTCAGGTCAACTTGCATGGGCCGCCAGCGCCGATCCTGGAGAATTAGCCGCTTGAATTGTTGAACGCCATTTACTTCCAATCGGAAGAACACCCCATCACTCTTACCGCTGCTGTCACCGATTCCATTCTCCGCGAGAAACAGGATTCTTTGACCTCGAGCGACCTTCGGCAGCCGAAACCGGAACTCCGCCTTCGCCCATCCTCCGCCGGTGAGCGGGGGATGTTCAAACAGCCCGGGCTGCGGAATACCACCCACCGCGGTATCACGCCAACTGGTGTCGGGCGAGTTTGTGACTACCGGCCGCAGCGATGCAAAGTCTACCAGGCGCCGTCCCGCGCGGGGCAGGCTCAGTTGAAATCGTGCGGTGTAAGGGCCATGGGCTCCCGACGCCTCGCATGCCGACACGCGGGCCCAGACTTCCTGGCGATCTCCCATGGGGCCGGAGTCGAAGGCCGCTTCGCGGGTAGTGGCGGTCCGGATGGGCGTGATAGCGGCAGCCGAGGAGAAGAGATCTATCCGGTAATGGTCGCAGAAGAAATCGCTGCACTCGTTCCAACGCAGGCGGCCGCCGTGACCGGCGAGTCCCGTTATACGCGGCAGGTGAGGGGGCGCGGCGCGCTTCACCGCCGTTACGGTTATACCGGACGGGGGCGCGTTGACCTCCGCCTGGTAATCTCGGGTGGAAGCGAGTACTCTGCCGGCCGGTCCTCGCACGATGAAGTGGTTGAACTCATGCCAGTCTGTCCACCGGAATCGCAGATCGGACCAGATCCGGGGCGACCACGTCACCAACGTTCCGGCGCCCTCTCGCCGGAATCGCAGCCCCGTGATGGGGGGCGGGGTGTAATCGACGTAAGAGCGATTGTAATAAGGTTGATCAGGGAGAGACGCCATCACCTGTTTCATCGCGGTGGCGAACGGGCCGACGCTCACCACAAAGTCTTTCCCATGCTCGGGCCACGCGATCGGCGTCAGAATATGGGCGCGAAACCGGATGCACGTATTGAGCGAGTGAAGGTATTCGCTTACCGGCGCCTTGAGTGCGTCTATAGGATGCGGATGATACTCGAAGATGCCCCAGTTGGGATTGAGAGAGACGATCTTTTCGAACTCGGCGGCATCACTCGCCGCGCCGAAATACGTGGTGATCCCGATGCTGCCGTGCGGCGTGCTGGCGGTCCAGACAGCGCTCGCGCCCCGGCTCAGCCGACCCATGCCATAGCTCTCGCCGGGGATCTGGTGGCTAAACACGCGGTCGCGCGGCACGCCCGCCTCGGCCAGCCAGCGCGTATGGTCGCTAACCCAGAAGTTGAGCAGCATCGACCGGAATCCCGGATGACTGACTGAAACACCGGACCACGCGTCCCAGAAAAGGGCGTTCGCCTCGGGGCGAATCGACGCCGGATGGGGTTCGCCCGGCCAATCCCGCGGCGCATCAAACCCACCGGCCACGAAGCCGGTCTGTCCAACGCCGGGCATTCCATTTGCATCGAGTGGAACGCGTGCGGGAAAGCGTGACGGGTCCCAATAGCGCAGCGTCCAGGTCGTAAAATCGGTTCCGAATGTCCTATTGAAGCTTGGATGGCCCGGCAGAGCGACGGCCGGCGACGGATCCCGCGCGAACCGCTGCCCACCCGGATAGCCCAATCCGTGACGCTCGCGACCGGGCGCATAGATTCCGCGGTGAGTCAGGTAGTCACGAAACTCGGCAATGGTGAAGGGACTGTAATCCCCCCACCGGTTATCACCCTGGCTCATCTCGCACTCGATCGGACCACTGCAAGCTAAGACCGTATCAGGGAACGCTTTGAACGCCTGCGCGATCTGCTGATCCCGCGCCTTTTCTCTCTCTCGCCGCAGTTCGTACACTGGCCGGGCATAACAAGAGGAGCAAGCGCGAACTCCAAATGCGAAATCATTCGCCTTGCCCGGATCGGCAATCTTGCCATCTTGAAACCACTGGGCAAAACGGCGGTCGCCTTTGACGGGATCATGGAGAAGATCTGGAAAACCCCAGGCCGCGCTGTGATGTTCGATCGCGCCGCCCTGCAGCACCAGCCCGATTCCGAGCCGCCGGGCGAGCGCATACGTGGCCGGCTCATTGCCATCACTGATAATGGCGATACCGAGATGCGCATACAACCGGTCCGGCCCGAGGGTCGAGCGCATCTGCTGGATAACCCGGGTGAGCTTCGCAGCGTCGGCCGGCGTGCGCACGTGCCACGACTCATCGATCGGAAAGAGGCAGAACGAATTGGCGTAGGACGGCCGGGGGAGTATTTCGGCGCCGGCGGCGTAAACCCCCGGGGAGAGCAGAGCAGCAGCCATCACCGCCATCACCGCCGCTTGACCTGCACGCATCCACTGCCTCATTGGTCTCCTTACGACTTGCTGCACAGCCACATCTGCACCGGATCGTTGGAGTGTGGGTTCAGCCGCACCTCTTGCATCCATCCATGTCGGTGTCAGAGACTCTCGGGATCGATGCCAAGCTCACGGAGCTTCGCCCATGCTCGTTCCCTGGCAGCGCGCTCGGCTTCCTCACCCGTCAACCTCACCTGGAGCTCGCGGTCATACAGTCGCAGCAGGCGGGAGAGAATGACCGAATTCGATGCTCGAGGGACGGTTCCACTCACTTCGCGCCGAGCTCCAAACGATACATAATCTCCTTCCCGAGCCAGTCTTCCTCGACAATGACGAAGTATTCGCCCTTCTTACGATGATACGCGCTGATGCCGTACGGTATATCCACCCAGCCGCTCTTCCCACCCACTTCGGGACCGGGCTGCATCGATCCAACTGAGGCGCCGGTGAGCCGGTTGTAGACCCGAACTTTCGCATCGGTCACGGAAACGGTGAAGAGATACTGGCCGTCCACGCAGAACGAGGCGGGAATCAGAACCGTGCCCTCCGAGGCGCTTTTGGTTGCCGGCGCCGGTGTCGACACCACAAGCTGCCACCGCGGTGTCCGATTACCCCGGCTCCAGTGGTCATAGCAGGCAATCACCCGGCCGATGACCTTCCAGTAGCCATGATCATTGGGTTCCGCGGCGGTGTAACCGGACAGGTACATCGTATCGGTTGCAGGATGATAATCGGCCCGCTGGAGATTTATGAATGGCGCCGGCGTCGGGATAGTCTGCATCGTCGCATACGAGTAGATCGGGATCCCGTGCGCGTCGAGACCCTGCAGCGGGAAGTGGCGGATGCCTTTGTCCGTCGTCGCCTGCCAGACATCTCCACGGGAATCGACACACCATCCCCATAAATCGGGCGCGTTCTTCGGACGGGTGTCAAACTCGCCGGCGTCAAACGCGCCATTATTGTTGGCATCGCGCCAGATCCATTCGCCTTTCTCTGGCTGATGCGGCGGCCATGGGGCGAGTTTGTTCTTCTCCCGGTTTGGCCCCTTCGCAAAATACCCACACGGCACAGCGATGTCGGCGTCTCTTCCGGCGCCGAAACGATAGATCTGGAGGAAGCTCGAATACATGTCCACCATGTAAAGGAACCGTTTGCCGTGGATCCGGCGCACCCAGACGGTGTTGGGTGAAGTGTGCAGACGAGGGTCTTCCGGGTATCGAAATCGATCCAGGATAAAATCGCGGTAACTCCACCCGGCGCCAGGGTTGAGATTGGCGTAGTCTTCCACAAAATGATCGTATTTGGTGAACAGGTCGGATGGCGACGCCGGATCGAAACCGGCCTCGTCTACAAACAAGAGCCCCAGCAATCGCCATCGCTGTGCGCCATCGGGCGTGCAGCTCTCCAGATCGGTCCCGCCGCCGCTCTCAGCGACGTAGATATTGCCCGCCGAGTCCAATCCTACGCCCACCAGGTCGTGAAACCGCCTCGGACCTATCTGGCCCCGAACGCCGGCGAAGATTCCGCCCGGCGCCCCGAAGGTTTTGACCATCGCCGGATGGGTTGGGAGTACCTGGTAAATCCGGATATTCTGCGCGGGCCCATTATCAGCCACGAGCATCCGGCCGCCCGCGAGACAGAGCGCCGTGGGCGATTCAGAGCGCTTAAGGAGAATGATCTGGGGCAGCGGATGTCCGTCTGGCGAAAAATGGAGAATCCGCGCCGCGTTCCCGGGCGCGGCGGATTGAATCACCCAGACCGTGCCATCGTGGGCCGCGGCGATCCGGCCGGGTCGATCCAGGCGCCATGATCCCGCTGGAGCCATCGTGTTGGCGTCATAGATCAGGACCTCGTTCCGTGTCGTATCGCTCACGTAGAGGCGAGACTCGCTCGCGGCAAGGCCGGCAATGCTGTCGGTGGCGGAATCCGGCGCCTCATCCACCACGAGGAGATCGCTTTTGAGCGTATCGCCGGCGCCGCCTTTGCCGCCCGAAAACGGCGCCGGCTTCGTGATATCAGCGCGGAGCCGGCGCGAAATCCCGAACCAGAGTTTTCCCTTCGCTGGCCAGGTTTGCGGATCGACGAGATGACCGCCTTCGTTCCCCATGGTCTCCGAGAAATAGACGTAGTGGGAGGTTGCCGTGATCTCAGAGCCGCCCAGATAGCCCCAGCCGTGGGTGTGACCGGCTTCGCCAATGACCCGACCATCCCGGTACACCCCGACTTCGCGTCCGCCCTCATCCCAGAGAGTATTCGTATACACCGTGCCGTCGGCGGCCACAAACATCCCTTCGATGTTGTCTTGCGTCCATTTTCCATCGCGGCCGCCAAAGCTATTCCCGATCCACGTGGTTGTGTAGCGCAGCGTTGGGGCCGGCGCCGGCGCGGCCGCGGCCGCGGTCGCAGCGATGAGTAGGATGATGAACAGATAGGCGGCACGGGGCGCGGACGGAGGACGAAGGACGGAGGACGAGGGATCCGGGCGGGAGGGGCGGTGCGCGAGGCGCGGGCTTTTTTCCACTTTTAGCTCATCCTTCATCGTTTTACGCCTATCGCCCCCGCTCTCACTCACCCACCACCCACTCACTCACCCACTCTCCCACCGTCCCACTCTCCTACAATCCTAACATCCCACCATCTCACTCACACACTCACCCTCTCACGCCCGCCGCAGCGGCCAGATGCGAGTCGGCTGTGATTGGGCGTAGGACAGAAGCGGCGCCGCGTCGGGAAGGGTGACGCCCGCTGCGGCGGCCATTGTATTACGCTCGATGACGGCTTCCGCGGGCTGGAGCGGCCAGGGTCGGTGCTGGATTTCGGCCCGGTAGATTCGCTTCAGCCTGTCCACCGTATAGAGGCAGTAGCGCTCAACAAAAAAGTACTCAATAGATCCGGGCGCCGCCTCAAAAACGTCGCCAACCGGCCGGTAGCTCGCGGTAAAGCTTGCGTTGGGCGCATCGGGGTGGTCGCGTTCGCTCTCATACTTCACCGTGGCGCCCTCAGCGCCGATCCGCAGCTTCGAGTAAAAGTACGGCAGTCGGAAGAGCAGTCGGGCGCCGGCGACTGCCAGGGCGCTTCCGGCGTCCAGGCTGAAGAAGTAGACGCCCGGCTTATCCTGAACCGTCACGTAGGTACGGACATTGATCTCGGGAAAGTCAGAGGCCAGCGGGAGTCCGCGGAGACCGCGTATGTATGCGCCCGTGACTTCGAATGGAACAATTCCAATCCACGCGCTCCCATCGAATTGGTCCAGCTTCAGTGATTCGGGAACGAGGGGACGCAGGGCCTCATAGGGGACAGGCCAGTGAGCGAAGAGCAGGCGATCCCAGCGCTGGAACATCACCCAAGTATCGGCTGGCAGCGGCCAGGGTCGGCGGTCATTGATAAACTCATCACTCATAGCGTCTCCCCGCGGCTTTTCAAAAGCCGATAATTTGCTCTGCTATGCTCGCGGCTT
Source organism: Armatimonadota bacterium (assembly GCA_035686845.1). Taxonomy (GTDB): domain Bacteria; phylum Armatimonadota; class DASRZA01; order DASRZA01; family DASRZA01; genus DASRZA01. The sequence continues at coordinate 14,442 of DASRZA010000085.1, forward strand.
AGTACCGGAATTCCCGGGGTATAATAACAGTGTCAATCCCGAGGTCAGGGATTGCATGGATGGAGGGTACTCCAATGGACAGCGTAGCCTCCTTCTGAGGACGAGTGTTAATCCTTTGAAGGATATTGGATTACGAGACCCCGGTTCGGAAGCAAATTCCGACCGGGGTTCTTGTTTTCTCCTCACCGCTGCGCCGCTGCGTCTGTCTGCCGAACGCGCAGCCGGATGGTGTAGATGCCGTCGCCGGAGAGGATTCCACCGCGGCCGAGGAGACGACCGTTCTGCCAGTTGGAAAGTCCCAGTTCAGGGCGGTTGAGGGCATACTGGCCGTCTACCCAGCGGGTAAAGCCATCGCCCACGAATGGCGCGTTGACACCGGCGAAGAACGCGTCTTGCGCCGCCTGATCCTCGCTGATCAGACTGGCGATAAACTGCGGACTGAACCGGTTGAAGAGATCGATTGATTCGTTCAGATCTGCGGCAGTAGTAACGGATATTTCCGGTGTCTTCTCCCACTCCCATTCCCGGCCGAGATCGTCTTCAGCGAGCGGTGTCGCCGCCATTTCGGCGCTGATACCATCAGCTCGAAACACCTGCATCGGCGTCGAGAAAAGCTCTTCAGGCAGGTAGAATGCGGTCTTCGCCGTCACGTGCAAACGATAGCCGACCCCATTCTGTTCTTGACGCGCCTGCAGCGCTTTCAGAAGCGCGGGCGCCAGGCGGCCGGCGGCGGACTCGATCAGGCAGACGGTGTTCAGTGTGTTGCAGACTTTGCGGTCCAGCGAATGGAACACGGTGTCGTGAAACCGGTTGGGATCGGCGTCCGCCGCGGCCACCATCCAGGCGCCTCCCGTTCCATGAAGACTCACGGGGATGCCGGCCTGCCGCGCCACGGCGCCAAGCTGCCGGGTAGCCGCTCCAGATCCGCGCGCGATAGCGAGGGCAAGCCGGGTATCCGAGAATAATGCCCAGCCAGCGGAATGTTCACGGCTGTCAATCAGCGTGACGGCGCCGCGGGGCAGCCCGGCCGCTTCGAGGGAGGGAACGAGGGCGTGCCGCATGATCGCTCGTGCGGTCCCGAGCGCGTCCCGTCCGATGCGCATGACCGCCGTATTCCCGCTTCTGAGGACGCCGGTGGCGTCGGCAAAGACATTGGGCCGGCCCTCAAAGACGAAGGCCACAACACCAAGGGGGCTCAAAACGTGATCCACGCTCCAGCCCTCATGATCGGTCGTTTCCATCACCCGGTTGACTGGCGATGGCCGATCGCGCCATTCGTTCAGCCCGGCGATCATCCCGGCACGCATTTTTTCTGAGAGCACCAGGCGCGTGGTGGATCGACCTGCTTCCTCGGTCGCCCGGGCGTCTTCCTCGTTGGCGGCTTCTATCGGGTCCCATACCTTCGGGGACGACAGCGCGTCTGCAAACCGACCATAGAACCGGGTAACGGCGTCCTGGGAAATTCGAGCGAGCTCAGTGAACGCATGGGCGGCCTGGTCTACGGCGCTGGCCGCGAGGACCGAATGCGCGCGAGGAATGTGGAGAAACTCCGGACCCGGCAGCGCAATCAAGCGATCCCCGTCGGCGAAAACCCTGGCAATCGCCTCCGGCGCCTCCACCAGCTCCGAACCATTGATCAGCAGCCGTACGTTTCGCAGGCCGCCAGTATCTTGTCTGGCATCCATCTTTGGACCTCGTTGGAGTTTTATAAGATCGTTGGGATCTTGCAGGAAATCTAAAGCGTCTGCTCTCAGTATGATCGCCGCCGGCGCGGCGCGTCCATTTCAGTTCTACCCGCTGGCGCCGCGCCGGCGCCTATCGCGAGTATACTGGATTGAAGCATGAAAACCGATGAGAAGGCTGCGCGAGTGCAGGCGATGTTCGCCGGAATCGCCCGCCGCTACGACCTTGCGAATGACTTGATCAGCTTTGGGCAGCACCGCGCCTGGAAACGGCGCGCCGCCGATCTGAGCCGGATCCCCGCGGGTGGACACGCGCTGGATCTCTGCACCGGGACCGGGGATCTCGCCATTCTCTTAGCGCAGCGCGCGGGCAGCGGTGGTCGGGTGGTGGGAGTCGATTTTTGCGCGCCTATGCTGGAGATTGCGCGGAATCGCAGGCGCATCGCGGCCGCGGATCAGGCCCCAATTCGACTCTTGCAGGCGCGAGCCGAGGAAATCCCATTGGAGAGCGGCCGTTTCGATGGGTGTACCGTTGCCTTCGGGCTTCGCAACGTGAGCGATATTGACGCCGCGCTCGCCGAGGTCTGGCGCGTACTAAAGCCGGCTGGACGGCTGGTTTCCTTGGACTGCTCCACACCCGACCTTCCTATCTTCGCTCCTCTGTTCGCTTTCTACTTCAACCGGATCGTGCCTATTATTGGCGCCCTGGTAAACCAGTCTCGATCGGCGTACACGTACCTGCCCGAATCGGTGGCGAGCTTCCCACAGAAGCATGAAATGTGCCGGCGCATGAGATCCGCGGGTTTCTCAACCGCCACGTACTATCAGATCTGCGGGGGAGCGGTGGCGATTCACGTGGCGGAAAAGTAGGCGTGCGATCCGGTTGGTAAGATCCCCACCCACGACGTTAGAAGCTCGGCCGTCCCTCCGCCCTCGGTCCCCCCTCTCACACACTCACGCGTTCACACACTCACCCCCTCTCACCCTCCCACACACTCAACACCCTCCGTCCTCCGTCCTTTGTCCTTCTTTCGCCAGCTCTGATCGGTGTTGATGGATCTTTGCGACGGCGTCGACGATGGCCTGAATCTGAGCCCGGTCTGAGAGCAGCAGTCGCTGCGTGAGCCAGATGGCGTCGCTGCAGGCTGATTCCGTCACCGGAAGCCGAAGATGCTCGTACATCCGATCAGAAAAATGCCGCCATCCTTCGTTGGTTCCGCGCAGCGCGTCGGCTAAGAATGACGCCCGGTAGAGCGGTTGATAGCCGCCGTGACACGGGATTCCCTCCGCCTGGAGCGCCCGAATAAACGCGGCGCGCGAGGCGCCGGCGAACACATCCGTTGAATACCTGAAGATGTACAGGTGATGCGCGTGGACGGTGACGCGCTCATCGCGAATGAGCGGCCGGATGCCGGGAACGTCTCCCAATTCGCGGTCGAGGACCGCTGCGTTCTCCTCTCTGCGGGCTATCTGTTCGGGAAGCCGGCGCATCTGCGAAAGGAGGAGGGCAGCCTGAAACTCGGTCATCCGATAATTGGCGCCGGCAAGGGGAGCGCTTTCAAGGCCCGCATCGGGCGTCCCGCAGTTGCGGCTGGCGCTCGCGACGCCGGCAATGGCGGCGTCCGACGTGGTCACCGCGCCTCCTTCGCCGGCCGCGAGGTTCTTGCTGGATTGAAAGCTGAACGCGCCCGCCGCGCCAATACTCCCGACACCGCGGCCGCGCCAGGCCGCCCCGTGCGCCTGGCAGGCGTCCTCAATGATGGGAAGATGTTGCTTTTCAGCGATCGCGATCAGCGCATCCATGTCGGCCGGACAACCGGCGACGTGAACCGGCATAATAGCTCGTGTGCGGTCCGTGATGGCGCTTTCCACGGCGCTCGCATCCAGGCAAAAATTGCCCGGTTCGATATCGGCGAACACAGGTATCGCGTTCAACTGTAAGATCGCGGTTGCGGTGGCCTGAAAGGTGTATGCGGGGATAATCACCTCGGCGCCCGCGCCAATGCCAAGTCCGCGCATCGCGCAGATCAGGGCGGTGGTTCCCGATGAGGTGGTGATGGCGTAGTGGGCCCCGGTGAATTTGGCCCAGGCGTCTCGAAACTGTTTGCTGCGCACGCCGCCGAGGCCCCAGACTCCCCCGTCCATTGCGTCGATGAGCGCGGCGCGATCGGCGTCGTCGACGATGGGCCAGTGCGGGAAACTGCCCTCGAAGACGGGGGCGCCGCCATGAATCGCCAGTTTTTCAGACACTTGATCCCCTCAAACCGTGTGAAGATGGGCCGCGCCGGCGTCTACGAGAATGACGCCCGACGCAGTGCGCAAAATGAGAGCCCCGCGGTCATCCACACCCATCGCCGTACCCTCCAATCTCTTACCGCCGGCGGTACAGGTGACGATGCGCCCCTGCAGCAGATCTCTCTTTCGCCATACTTCCAGCGCTCCCTTCCAGTCGCCGCCCGCGCCGTCCCCGTAATAGCGAGCAAAGTGGCTGAGGAGCCGGCGCAGCACACTCTCCGGCGCGATCGCGCGGCCAACGGCGTCAGATAGAGAGCCCGGTTCTACGCCATTGAGATGCTCGATCCCCGTCAGAGGGGCGGCCGGCGACGACGAAGGACGGACTCCTCTTCCCGTTTCGGGGAGAGGCTGGGAGAGAGGTTTCGAGGCTCCTCTTCCCGTTTCGGGGAGAGGTTGGGAGAGAGGTTTCGAGGCTCCTCTTCCCGTTTCGGGGAGAGGTTGGGAGAGAGGTCTCGAAGGCTGGTTTTCCACGCCGCCGAGAGAATCGGCGCCGAACGCCGGTAATGGACAGGTGAGGGTTCCAATATTCAGTCCAACCCCGGCGATAGCCCACGGATTTGGATCGAATCCGGCCTCGACGAGGATCCCGCCCCATTTTGCCCAACGTCCGCCGCTGCGTGGAAGGACCAGATCATTGGGCCATTTCAGCCACGCCTGATCCAGCCCTTCGTCTTCCGCTGCAAGCGCCGCTGCAGCAGCGCAATAGAACCCGAGGCGCGGAATATCCTGGGGCGGCAGGCGGGGCCGGAGGATAAGCGAAAAAAGGAGGGCGCCGGGCAGCGAAGTCCACGATCGCCCCTGACGACCGCGGCCGACCGTCTGCCGCTCGGCGACGATCACGGCCCCTTCGTCCGCGCCGGCTCGAAGCCATTCGCGGGCCGTGCTATTCGTCGATTCGAGTTCGTCGAACCGCTCGATATGAAATGAGATAGCCGGGCGGAGACTCTCACTCATTCTCAGATCGCGTAAGTTACGAGCATCAGGTCGCCGATGGCTTCGGGCGAGAAGGTCGAGTCCAGATCATGCCATAGATCGTCATCGTCGTGCTCGCGGATCCGATCCCATTCGTCTTCTCGAATCTTTGCGCACACGGCGGCGATATCGGGGTCGAACTGGGAACCGGAGCACCGGATGATCTCCTCGCGCGCCACCGAGAATGGCTGTGCGGCGCGGTAGGGCCGATTATTCGTGATAGCGTCAATGGTATCGACTACGGCAAAGATTCGGGCCGGTAGTGGGATATCGCTGCCGCTGAGGCCATACGGATAGCCCTGTCCATCGTACCGCTCGTGATGATAAAGCACAATGTCACGCGCCGTACTCAAGAAAGCTGTCGAGGCGAGAATATCGCAGCCCATCTCCGGATGCCTGCGAATCCATTCCATCTCCTCGCGGTCGAGAGGCCCGGCCTTTAAGAGCACCGAGTCTGGCACGCCAATCTTACCAATATCATGCAGAAACCCGCCAATCAGGATTGCTTGAAGCGTATCGCCATCGAGTCCCATTTCGCGCGCAATGGCTGCGGCTGAGAGAGCGACCCGGCAAGAGTGATTCTTGGTCTCGCGCTCGCGCCAGTCGAGCGCCCGAACGAGCATTTTCATGGAGCAGTGAAACATCTGGGTCACGCTACCGAGCGCCGCCTGAAGCTGCGACGTGCGCTTCTCAAGAAGCACGCGATAACGGCTGTTCTCACGCAGCAGGCGCCGTTTCTGGATCGCCGATTCTACGGCCATTGTTAGCTCGTCGCCATCGAATGGCTTGCTCAGATAATCAAGCGCGCCCTGCTTCATACTCCGGACGGCCATTTTGGGATCGCCGAAGCCGGTCATCATGACCACTCCCACTTCGGGCGCGCGCGCCTGCATTTGCTCGAGGAGCCAGAAGCCATCGTGTTCCGGCATCCTGACATCCACCAGGAGAAGATCCACAAGAGTACTGGACGTGGCGGCAAGAGCGGTGTCGGCGCTGGTGAAGGAGCGGCCGCGATAACCGGCCAGCGACAGCGTGTCCACCACCGACTCACCGAGCGCAGCATCATCATCAACGACGAAGATGGATCCGGCTATTTCGCGGGGCGCGGAACGTTCATGAGCGACGCCGGGCGAACTCATGGGCTTTTCCTCCGCAAAATGGCCGGAGGAATCCCGCGGAGCCGTTGCGAGATAGCTGCTCATGACGCAGGCCGCTTCCGGGCGGAAGCGCGGCAGGGTAACAATTTGCCCGAAGCAACCGCTCGGCGTGATGTGCGCGGATCGACTCGCTGTCGATCTTGCGCCGAAATGGACCTGAAAACGTCGCCGAACCGCTCCATCATGGTAGAGCTCCTTCAACGGATTCGTACGGCGCCCTCGCCGGCAATGCGCCGGCGCCGGCGCCGGTCCCTGGGGAGGCGTCAGATAGTCAATCGACGTTGATAGCTCTGACTATGTTCCCCTGGCTCACGTCCCTCGCCCGGCCTTGGGGACGCCGGTCAACGACTCTACCTGGGATTGAGAACATCAATCTCGCCGCTTCCAATCGCATAGATCGAATCGGTGTTCGGGTCGACTCCAATGGCGTACACCGGTTGATGGACCGGGATATTCCCCACGACCGTAAACCGCTCGCCCCTTTGCTGCCGGATGACGACGATTTCGTTTGAACCGCTGCTGGCAGCGTAGACGCGCCGGTTCCCGGGGTCGTAAGCAACAGAATGCGCGCCCGTCCCGATGGGCAGCGTCGCGATCACGTGACCGCTCCGCCTGTCGATAGCCACCAGTTTTTGATTGGCGCACGCGCAGAAGAGGCTCCGCCCGTAGGCGTCCAGCGCCAGCCCGGTTGGATGCTGGCCGGGTCCGGTAGAGAACCGTTTCACGACACGTCTTTTCTTAGGGTCCACCACAACGACTTCACTGGTGTCTTCGAGGTTCTGGTAGACGAGGCCGGACCGGGTATCGACTTGAGCCTGCGCCGCTTCACCTCCCAGCGGAATGGTCGCTACCACCTTCCTCGTTTCAGGATTCAGGAGGCGCGCCATTTTTCCGGCGTGGTCACCCACGTAAACGAGCCTCGCCGCCTCGTCCCAGAGAGCAGTGGAGGGTCCCGATCCTGCGGGGATCATCCGAATGAGATGCGGATGGATGAGATCGATCTCCCCGATGCCGTCGGCGGCGCCGCAGCTTGCCCATCCGAGGCCGCGTGCCAGCGCGATGCCGTGGATCTGGGGAAGACCCGATACGACCGCCACGATCTTATTCTTCCGCGTGTTGATTTCGACCATTGATCCGCGAATCGGGCACGGCACGAAGAGGCGATGTCCGCGTGCGTAATCGAAGGGATACGCCGCGCGGACAGCCGGCGAATGGCTTGTGTTCGCCAGCGCTTGCTGGGCAGCGGAGAGCGCCGGCAGGTGAATGGTCGTGATCGGCGCCGTCGTTGGCGCCGCGCCGGCAAGGGAGATAGATACCGATCCAATCGCCAGAAGCGCGAGGGCGCGAGGTATAGCTCCCCTTCCCGTTTCGGGAAGGGGTCGGGGGTTAGGTCCGGCGCGCGAGGCTAACTTGCGCTTCAGCGATTTTGACTCATCCTTCATCCTCCGTCCTCCCCATCTCATCCTCCCACACACTCACCCTCTCACACACTCAACACTCTCCGTCCTCAGTACGCTCCCAGCTCATGCAGGCGGTCGTCGCTGATACCGAAGAAATGGGCGATTTCGTGGAGGACGGTGCGGCGGACCTGTTCCCGGAGAGCGGCCGGGCTGGCGCAGTCACGAATCAACGGCTCCCGAAAAATAGTGATCATGTCGGGAGTCGCCGGCGTATAGGTCCCCCGTTCAGTGAGTGGAACACCCTCATAAAGGCCAAACAGGGTGTGCGGCCCGCGGACCCCGACCGAACGGAGCTGCTCCATCGTCGGCGCCGGCGCAATCGCTACGTCAACGTTCTGAAGATGGCGCTGGAACTCCTCCGGCAGCGCATCCAGCGCCTCGGCCACCAGTTTCTCAAACTCTACGTCATCTATTTCCATGGCGTCTCCGGAAAGAGGGCCCGAGGCACGAGGCCCGAGGCGTGAGGTCCCGCCCTTTTTGACTCATCCTTCATCCTTTCCTCCGTCCCCCATCTCACCCTCTCACACACTCACACACACACTCACTCAACCTCCCACCCTCTCAGACACTCACACATTCACACACCTTTCATCTCTTTTCTGGCCGTCACCATACTTTGGACGCCGCCGGGCACGGATTGCAGCTCGCAATTTGAAAACCCGGCGTCCTGGAACATCCGGCTCAGCTCGGAGAACGTGTATGCGTCACCATCCGGCGTGCCCGCCAGCATGACGACGCTAAAAGACGCGGCGCCGGGCGGCGAGACCCGATCTTCGTTGGGTACGAACTCCAGCGCCAGCGCCTTTCCGCCATCTTTGAGAGCGGCGTGGACACGCTTTAATAACTTCACATTGGTTTCAGGCGTAAAATGGTGCAGGAAGTTAGTGATCAGGCAGAGATCGAAACCGGTCCCCAGCTCCACGTCGAACGCGCTTCCCGGCAGCGGATGGAGTCGATCCCATACGCCGGCGGCCCCGGCATTCTCCCGGGCCACCTCAAGCACCGTCGCCCAATCCACCGGATAGATTTCGGCGTGTGGGAATCGCTGAGCGACTGCGATACCGAATAAACCGTGACCCGCCGCAAGGTCCAGCACCTTGAGCGGCCGGCCGGTATCGCCATCGATCTTCTCTGCAATCCACCGGGCCGGGCCTGCCATCATCGGCGCCATGCTGCGCGCGAATTTCACCCAGATCGGGTTCTCAGGCTCAACCGTTCCGGCGCCGGGCAGCGTTGTCCGCCCCTGCCGAAACAGTTCCACTGGGTCCTGGAAGAGGGCGGTCATCTCAGGCTGCCCAAGGAATCCGGTAATACCACCCAGGTAAGCAGGCGATCGCCGGTCCAGGAAAAGCGCTGAGTCCGGCGTCAGGGTGTAATGAGAGGATTGCTTGGTCAGGAATCCAAGGATAACCATATAATCCGCAAGGATACGGATACCTCGTTCCGACGCCTGACATCGTTTCGCCAGCGCGTCCACGGTATCGGCGCCTTCGCCAATCGCAGTGAACAGGTCCAACTCAATCGCGGCTTTGAGCGCTCCCGTTTGCTGGTAAGCTGAAAGCGCTTCAAATATAAGAGCCGGGGAAGGTTCGCGGCCCGGTTCAGGCATGAGTAATCTCCTTTGAAAGTTGGCGCCGGTCCGTCGCAGCGGTGGATTGCACGCCCTGACGGCCTGGCGGAAAATGGAATCACCGCCCAGTGTCGGCGAGATCCCAAGCCGCTTCATCCGGGCCATTCATTCGTCATTATAGAATACCAGGACCCGTTTCAACCTCCATATCCCTTGTCCCGCTGCAGGGTTTGAAGGGCCTCACCGGCGGGCGCGGGTTCCTGTTCCGCGAAGTTGTCATTCCGGAGTAGGCTTTTCCTGCTCCCGGCGCTGCGCCGGAAATAACAGGCGGAACCCGCTAAAACGAACACGAAGGGCGTGAATCCTAGGTCCCAGGTTTTCGGGCCGCGATGCGGTGCCCGGACTCCCGCGGGGCCTCGGCGCGCGGCCGCCCGCGGCGGGCGTTCCTTGCTCCAACCCCACTGCTAATCCCTGCCGGCGCGCCGCACCCGCCACGAGACCCAACATCCAACACCTGAGATCGAACATCTACCTGATCGGGCAATCCGATGAAGGTCACGGCCCTTCCAGAGGTCAAAGATTTAGCGAACCGAGCCGCGCACAAGATGATGGTCCGTCGGCCATCCCAGCGCTATGGTATTTGCGTCCACGCTGGACAAACAAGCGCCGTGGGAGGACACTTGTCATGAATCCACGCCCAGGTATAATCCGCCGGGTCAACCGCTCGGTCATCGCGACCGCGATCCTCTCCGCGTTACTCTTTAGCAAGGCGGCCGCCGGCCAACCGCCCGCGGCGATCGAAGCGGCTGCAGCCCCGGTCGACGCTCCCGCTGCGCAGGCTGCTCAACATCCAACGGCGCCCGCGCCGGCATCCCAATCAGAACCGCAGTTCGACTCGGCCGCCGCAAAGCCGGATTGGGCGCAGCCGGTGACCCTTCAGGTTGAGGATTTGCCTCTCCGGGTGATCTTGAAAAACCTGTCGCATTCGGCTGGAACACCGTTAGAGGCGGACAAGCCGCTGCAGGAGTGCAAGGCGATGGTCATCGTCCACGGCCGTTCCCTGGCCGAGGTCATGAAAGGCCTGGCAGCGGTTTTTGGAGGGCAGTGGGTTACGCTCAAGCGAAATGGCAAGGATGTCTATCAACTCCGGTATCTGAAAGTCGTCGCGGACTATCTCGCGTTCCGAGATCAGGCCCGGCAGAAGGCCCGGGAAGACGCCCGCCAGCGGCAGTACCGGTCGATCATGAACCAGATTAATTATGTCTTTGCCCACCTGGATGATCCGAAAGATCCAGGCGTCTCGCACGTCATCGGCGCGGACGGTCTGCCGCTCATCACGTCGGTGCAGGACATGTCGCTGGCGAGGCTGCTCAAAGCGCTGCCGACGGACGACGTGCAGCGGTTCGCCCACGCGCTTGCCGATGCGATTCCGGTGGAGGACGTGATAGATGGGGATTCCCACAGCGCCGTCCTTCACGCCCCTCCGGTAATTCTGCCGCAGGGCGGGCTCACTCCGGCGGAATCCTCGCTGGCGCGGCAGTTCCTGGCGAACCAATCCCAGGACGCCGCACTGTCAGGCATTGCCGCCAACCCTGCAGGCGTGAGCCTGGGTTTGACATCCGACAGCAGCTCGGATCTCGGAATTGCGTGGGTGATTCCGGGGCAGGCGCACGCGCCATTTTCGAAGGCGTTCTCGTTCTTTCACTCGCCGTCGAGCGTGCTCGCTGCGGAGGTTACCGAGGCCATGAATGCCGCGTTAGCGAAGCGCCCTTTCCCGCTCCAGGCTCTCTTAGACGCAGCTATTGATAAGGACGGGAATCCTCAGCCGGCCGTGAACCTGCAGCCGGATCTCGCCGGAAAGATGGTGGATCTGGAGGGTAATCCACCATTGAGATGGCAGCTATTAGCGTTCTTGGGCGAGCATGCAGCGCTAAACGTCATCAGCGACTACGCCACTCTCG
>DASRZA010000086.1:0-13413 GCA_035686845.1 Armatimonadota bacterium
ACGGATATCGAATATCCCGCGACCCCGGCGCTCAACGTTCATTTCGTTTATGACAGTTACGGCCGGCGTACCCAGATGACGGACTCGACGGGCGTCCGGAACTGGACCTACAATGATCGCGACGCTGCGTTCACCGACCAAACAACCTACACCGGCCTTCCGGCCCAGACGATTGGCTATGGCTTCTACCCGAATGGCAGCCGTCAGACGATGACAACGCCGGCGGGAGCATTCAACTATGGCTTTGATGGCGGCGGTCGGCTCACTAGCCTGGCGAATCCGTTTGGCGAAACGTCTTCATGGGCCTACCTCGATAATGATTGGCTCTGGCAGCAGACGCTGGGCAACGGGACCGGCGGTGCCAACGGAACCACCACCTACTGGAGCTATAATGCCCGGGGCCTCGTCACAGATCTTCAGAGTAAGACGAGCGGAGGCACGCTGCTCAGCGACTTTGGGGGCGTGGGCGGGATGCAATATGATGGCGTGGGTAACCTGATCGCCTTGCCAGCGAACGTGCCGGGCGCCGCCGCGACCGGAACTACCACCTACACCTCTAATTCCCAGGACCAGCTCACGCAGGAACAGTCCGCTCGAAACGGTGCCTATACCGATTCATTCGGCTACGACGCTGCCTACAACCCGACGACCTATAAGGGCGCGGCCAACACGTTCAACTCCGACAACCAGAATGCCGCTTTCGTTTATGATGGCAATGGCAATCCATCCACCAATGGAGGGAGCGCTCCCCAATTCGACCCTGAGAACCGACTGACCACATACGGCAGCGTACTCACGGCTGGTTACACAGGGGAAAGTCTGCGTGCGTGGAAGCAGAACGGGGCGGGTGTCCGGACCTATTTTCTGTACGATGGTTCGCTGCCCATCATAGAAATGGATTCGAGCGGGAACGTCACCGCCGTCAATACGTTTGGCGGGAATGGCAGCGTTTGTCAGCGGCTTGATTCCGGCCAAAATGTGCTCTCGACCAGCGTTTTCGACCCGTACGGGAACCGGCTCACCGCAGACACCGGGGAGCTGTGGGGTTATGACGCCCAGGACGGCTATCACACCGACGCTGAGACCAGCCTTCAATTGCTGACGTTTCGCTACTACGATGCCGGGCAGGGACGCTTCCTCACCCGCGATCCCGGCGGCGCCGAGGGAGGCATCAACGTTTACTGTTACGGTGACGGCAACCCCGTGACGGCTGCGGATCCAACCGGTCTGAAACCCTATCCGCAACCTGGCTGCAAGGAAGCCGCCGCCATCCAACGTGCGATCGATGTGGCGTGTGACTACGCGTCGGTCGATATTATGGGCTGCCTGAGCGACATTGCCGAAAGAATCTGACTCAATTGTGCAATTCATCGTTTCAGATCAGTTGCGGCAGCACCAGATGCATAACTGAAAACACCCCGGACAGTTGCACGAGAGGGTATACTACCCCCGGCGGGATTATCGTCATCTGCACTGGATCACTTGACCCCACGAGATGCAAAGGGGCGTTCGATCTTCCCGGCGGAACGTGGGGAATCGCGGAGACCATCCTGCATGAGATGCTGCATAAGGCCTGCGGAACTTCTGATCACAAGGCAGGAACAGGGCAAGACGACGCCCCCAATTACCCAAACCCAACCGATCATCTCGCTCGGTGCTGTCTCATGCTTTGGGGTGACACTCCGGGGTACGTGAACCAGCCATAGGATGTCGAGCGGCCAGTGCAAACACCACGCCACCACGCCTTGGCCCTACGGACCATCGCGCGGAAAGGGAAGGCCGTTGACACGCGTTGGGCCGACATTAAACTGGGCGATGAGAGCATGGGCCCCCTTGAATTGGCCGATGGCGAAGCCCATCGCCGGGGACATTCGCCGGTGGGCCTTGAAGATCTGCTTCTGGGGGTGCTGGCGTCGGGAAAAGGGGCTGCCTTCGAGGCGCTCGCAAGCCAGGGTTTGGACCTGGACTCCTGTCACCGGCTCTTCGAAGTCGGCGAGACCGGCGCGCGGGCGGGATAGGAACGTAACTCGGAGGGATTCAGCCCAGAACCCGTGGGGCGCTTCCCACTTTCACGGAGGAGCGGAGGGGCAGGCGTCTCGCGAGGCCATTGCGCTGATACGCTCCCGATCCGGAGCGTTTGAAGTCAGCCGCGACGATGTTAAAATGGAACTGGCAGTAGGAGATCTCATCGGGACGGCGGTTACTCTTCGAGCCGGGAATTGAGGGTGAGTGTGGACGGAACGACAGGATCAGTATTGGCGGCGCCGCTCGGGTATATCGCCGCCGGAAGCTCCAGGCGAGCGCAGGTGCTTGAGAGTCACAACATCAACTACTGGTGCGAGGGAGATAGGCTGCTGGGCGACGTTCTGGCGGAGAAGGGGCTTGACCCTGAAATGGTGATACGGGAGCTCTCCGCCGCCGGCGCTGACGACGGAGAAACCTCCGAGGAGAACTGGTCCAACACCACCATGCAGGCGCTTATCGACCATCTCCAGAACGCGCATCACCTCTATTTGAAGCGGGAGCTTCCCGAGTTATCGATGATCGTTGCCAGAGTATCCATACTTCACGGCGACGTAAGTTCAGAATTGCGTGAGCTCGACGACGCCTTCGAGTGGTTTCGCTCCGATATGGAGATGCTCATGCGTAAAGAAGAGCTGGTGCTGTTTCCGATGTGCCTCCGGCTGGAAGGAGCGCGAGAACGTCCTGATTTCTTCTCCGAGACCATCGAGACTCCAATTCGGCACACGGCCGAACAGCATAAAGCCGCCGCGTACGCTCTGGCGCGAATGTGCAGTCTTACTCACCAGTTTTCGCCGGCGGCAGACTCCTGCGATACCTACATGGAAATGGTGAGCCGGCTCTCCCAACTGAACCGCGACACCCATTTGCACGTGCATGAAGAGAACAACATCCTTTTCCCTCGCGCCATCGCGATGGAGAAAGAGCTTCCGCCAAAGGCGTCAAATATGCCCGTTTCGGAGCGTTAGCTAACGCTCCGAGAAGCGGCCGGCTGCGATACCCGCTAAAACGCGCAGAAGGGACAGCCGCGACGCCGGCGGAAGAGTGCGTGACATTGGGCGCACCGCTTCCATCCTTCCTGCTCCATCCACCGCTCGAGGCGGCGGTAATTCGCCATCGTGGACGACAGGGCTTCGCGCAGATCAGGCTCCGAGACTTTGCTCGCGGTCTCTTCAATCTCCCTGCATTCGTCGAGCGTGAGCTGAATATCGGGGGTTCGTCCCCGCCGGCGGCGTACGATCTGGCGCTCCAACCCCTTTTTGGGTTTGGCCTTCACGATGGATCCCACTCGAAAATGGATATCCGAGATCGCGTTCGCTCCGACGTACTTATTAATTTTGCCAATCATGTCCGGCTTGTAAAACTGAAGCTCCTGCGCCCACGCGGAAGATTCAACGTCGACCTGAAGAACGCCGTTCCGGACGGACCGGACGGCCGTAATGCGAGCGACCTGTTCACCCACAATATCGGCCCAGAGGATGAGCGCGAGGTATTCCCGGGTGCGCGAGCCCATCTCCAGGCCGGTGAGTACCGACTCCAGCACATAACCCAGCGTCTCGAACGAGCGTCGCATCGCAATCTCCAGATTTTTAGCGCCGATTGATTTGTTGAGATCTCTGATTCAGTGGCGCAGGCCTCCGCGCCTGCCCAGTTGCCGGCGGCATAGCGGCGCACGACTCCGCGCCTGTGCAGTTGCCGGCGTCATAGCGGCGGAGGCCTCCGCGCCTGCGAACGCGCCCACAGAATAGCACACTCCGGCACAAATAAGCCGGCAGTCGCCGCCCCCATTATTGGGGCCGGCGGGCTGCGGGACGAGGACTCCCCCGTTATCGGGGGCCGGGGGGCCGTCGGTGAACTGACGCCCGCACAGACCCGATTAAACCATGCGGCCGGCCTTCAATTCAAATACCCGTGCGCCGGCCAGAATCTCCGGTGGAAATGCCCGGGCGCTGGCGCCGGTCATAAAAGTCTGGCAGGGGCCGACACTGGTATGAATGACCCGCAGGCTGCGTTCATCGTCCAGCTCCGAGAGCGCGTCATCGAGCAGCATCACCGGCGGTTCACCCGCCAGCTCCCGCAGCAGAAGAAACTCAGCTAACTTCATGGCGAGCGCCACCGTCCGCTGCTCTCCGCGGCTCCCGTAAACTCTGACATCCATCTCATCAAGTAAAAACTGAAGATCGTCGCGGTGCGGACCGGCGAGTGTCGTTCCACGGCGCAGCTCGTGCGACCGAACCGCTTCCAGCGCCAACCGGAACGCATCCGCCGGCGGCAGGCCCTGTTCCCGCCAATCCGCCGGCAATGCCGGCGGCGTCGATTCACTCCATCCGGGGCGGTAGATAACCTCCAGAACAGCGCCGGCGCCCGCAAGTTCCCGGTGAATCTGATTGCCATACCGGGCAAGCGAATCAACAAACTGGCCTCGACGCTCCAAAATCTGACTCCCGTAGCTGATCAACTGCTCGGTTAAAGTGTCTAACGTCTGACGGGCAGCCGCGCTCATTCCGCCGGTCCGGGCGCTATCTTTGAGCAGCCGGTTCCGCTGATCGAGCACACGCTTATAGTAAATGAGGGAGTAGGCGTACGAACCACTCGACTGCGCGATCTGCAGATTGAGAAAACTCCGCCGGGTCGATGGCGGCCCCGAAATCAACTCCACGTCGGTGGGAGTGAACTGCACGGCGTTGAACTCACCGAGCAGATCCACCAGCCGCGCATGACGAACACCATTCACTTTTCCGGTTTTATGTGACGCCGTCACGTCGATCTCTACCATGACATCGGACCGGACTTCCCGGCTTATACGAGCAATCACCCGGGCGAGGTCCGTTTTGAATCGGACAAGCTCGCAATCACGGTGCGCACGCAGCGATCGGGTGGTGGCGAGAAGGTAAATCGCCTCCAGCACATTACTCTTCCCCTGCCCGTTCGGTCCGATCAGAACATTCAGCCCTTCGGAGGGCGCCAGGTCGAGCTCGTGATAGTTCCGGTAATCAGTAAGCTGGAGTCGCTGCAGGCGCATGGGTGTGAGAGCTCGTTCAGAATCTTTGATTCCGAAAGGGTCCGCGCTGCCGCGTTCGACAGCCGAGTAACTTTCCTCACGCGATCTGCATGGGCATCAGGATATAGCGAAAATCCGCGTTAGCGTCGGCGCGGATCAAGCAGGGCGTCAGCGCGCCGGAAATCTCAAGCCGCACCTTCTCGGCCTCGATGACTCCCAGCACCTCGAGCAGGTAATCGCAGTTAAACGCCAGTTCAACTTCCTCGCCCTCCTGCTCCACGACCACCTCTTCATGAGCCTTGCCAAGACCGCTGCTCTCCGCGTTCAACTGCAGCGTTCCGCCCGCTGCCCGCAGCACCAGCCGGTTCGTTCTTTCACCGCGGGCTACGATAGCCGTCCGGCGGACAGCTCGCTGCAGCGCTTCCCGTTCGGCTACGAGCAGCTTTTCGTACTCCTTGGGGAGCACGCGTTCGTAATGAGGGAACGGCCCTTCGATGAGACGAGAAACGATCGTAATGTCTTTCCACTGAAAGAGCGCCTGGGTGCGTGAAATCCGGAACTCGATGTTCTCCTTCGAGTCCGCCGGCACAGAACGCGCCAGTTGATCGAGCGCTCGCTCCGGCACAATCACCTGCGCATCCCCGGCCATCTCGGCAGGTGCGGCGTCCTTAATGCAGAGCCGGTGCGTATCGGTGGAAACCGCGACGAGCTTCCCTTCGCCCATGGCAAAGTAAATACCGGTGAGCGCGGGCCGGCTGTCGTCAGATGAGACGGCGAAAATGGTTTGCTTGATGATTTCCCGCATCATCGGCGCCGGGAGGACCATGCGATTCTCCTCCCCGACGTCCGGAAAGCGGGGATAATCATGGGCCGGGAGGCCGGCCAGGGAGAACTCCGCCGTCTGGCACGAAAGAACGAGATTGGACCGATCATCCTCCGAAACCTGAACGTCGGCCTCCGGCAAATCGCCCACCACTTCCGCCATGAGGCGAGCCGGCGCCGTCGCCTCGCCGGCGTTCTCAACCGTGGCGGGAAGCTTAACCTGCACGCCAACTTCCTGGTCATAGCAGGTGAGCGTCAACTGATTCTCAGCCGCGTGAAGCAGCACATTCGAAAGAATCGGAAGCGGCGTGCGGCTGGGCGCCGCCCGAACAGCGAGCTGCAGGCCATATAAAAGATTGGCACGCGTACAGGTAAAGCGCATTTAGCAGAATCTCCTCAAAGAACGGATGCATCGGCGCGTCGCGCCCATAACAGTATAGAGGATCGCGGACGGAGGACGGAGGACGGAGGGCGGGCATAAAGGATGATGGACGAAGGATGAAGGATGAGTCAAGAAGCGCCCGGTACTTCGCGCCTCGGGCCTCGCGCTACAATGGAGCATGGAGAAGCTTGAGTGAGGGTATCGGCGGCCAGACGGAAGGAGGCTTGGCATTATGCGAATCGCGATCACTGGCGGGACCGGATTTCTGGGAAGCTCGATTATGGCGCAGGCGCGGTCGAGGGGCGACCGGTTTCTGCTGCTGACACGCCATCCCGGCAGGCCGGCTCCGGCTGATACCGAGACCGTGGCCTGGAGCGATTCTGCGCCGGCCGCGCTGCCGCCCCACGACGCGGTATTCCACCTGGCCGGGGAATCGGTGGGGCAGCGATGGACCGATCGCGTCAAGCAGGAGATTATGGAGAGCCGGCGGGCCGGTACCCGGCGGCTGGTGGACGCCATCGGCGCCATGAAGCCCGAAGATCGACCGAAAACACTGGTCAGCGCCTCCGCCGTTGGCTATTACGGCGAACGAGGTGAGGAACTGCTCACCGAGGAATCGCCTCCCGGTAACGGATTTCTTTCGGAAGTCTGCAAGGTGTGGGAGGCCGAAGCCCGGCGGGCGGAAGACCTGGGTGCGCGGGTGGTGTCCGTACGCATCGGTGTCGTGCTCGGAAAAGAAGGCGGCGCGCTCGCCAAGCTCCTTCCGCCGTTCAAGATGGGCGCGGGCGGACCGCTCGGGAGCGGGCGCCAGTGGTTCCCGTGGGTGCATCACCGGGACGTCGCCGGGCTGTTCCTCTTCGCCCTGGATCGCGATACGCTGCGCGGCCCGGTCAACGCCGTGGCGCCTGGAATCGTCCGCGGAGCTGAGTTCGCGCACACCCTCGGAAGCGTCCTTCACCGGCCGGCGATCATCCCGACCCCGGTGGCGCTGCTGCGCGTGATGCTTGGAGAGTTCGCCAACAGCATGGTCGAAAGTCAGCATGTCATCCCCAGGGCCGCTGCCGACGCCGGATACACTTTTCAGCGCCCGGATCTGCGCGGAGCGCTCAAAGAGATTCTTGCGGAGACTGTTTCGCCTTCTTCCCCTCCAGTTTCTCCATCCAGGTCTTGAACGCTGGCGGCGGCGTTAGCCAGGAACCCGAGTATTATGTTTCCGCAGCATCTTATTGCGCAGAGGATAAACTGGCCGCCACACCCAGCCGCTCTACTCCGTTGGCAGAGCGCGGTGGTTCCGGGGCGGATGTCGTAACGCCGACTTCATCGGCCATCCCTTCCAATCGCCAAGGAAGCTCCGGAACTTCAGAATCGGCGGTCGTGCTGAATTTCCAGTCGAGAGAGGGCCGAGCTTAACATAGAAGAGAGCGGGAGCTAATCTATGGATCGAGACAACCCGGTCTCTCTGGTGACTACCTTTACAATCTGGTGACTACCTTTACAACAGGAGACATATAATGACTCTCGAAATCAAAGCGCCCGAAGTCGAGCGCCGAATCCGAGAGGTGGCCGCCGCTCGAAAGATGGAAGCAGAGGACTACCTGGTTGAACTGGTAACCTCCCAATTGCCCAGTGACGTCCGTACCGAAATCAAATTTGAGCATACAAGAACGCAAAGCCATCTTACGACGCTTCGCGGAGCGAGTCCCCATTGATGCTCCGCTGCTTTCTGACGAAGCGTTCTCCCGAGAGAACCTCTATGACGAGCGTGGATTGTAATGGCAATACTAATCGACACTAACGTGCTTGGACGACGAGCGCAGCGCGCCCACCCCATGCATCAGGCGGCCACTGCGGCCCTGGAACTGCTCATGGACCACGGGGAAATGCTATATGTCGCCGCGCAGAACCTGATGGAATTCTGGGCGGTCGCCACCGGACCGGCTGGCGTAAATGGTCTGGGCCTTACGTTAGAGGAAGCCGGGCTGGAGCTTGACGACGTGGAGCAGGCCTTTGAGCCATCCCGGAAACGCCGGCTGTGTATGCGTCATAGCGGCGGCTGGTACGCGAGGCGGGAGTGGCTGGACGGCAGGTGCATGACGCCCACCTGGCAGCCACGATGCTTACTTACGGCGTAACCCGGATCCTTACTTTCAACGACGCCGACTTCCATCGCTATCCGGACATCCATGCGATTCACCCGGCCAGCACCGCAGCGGGCAATCGACCCGAACCCCTCGTTTCAGCCGCGCCGCCGGTGGGTAACGCCTGAGAGTATTCCCATCCACGCCGCTCGCGAGAAACCGTCCTTTTTCACGCGGGCGCCGTACCAACTATCAAGGAGAGCCCGACGTGAAAGCGTACGCCTATTGCCCGAAGCAGGGGCGCCACGAGGTTGTGGACCTGCCCGATCCGGAAATTCGACAGCCGGATGAGATTAAGGTTGAAGTCATCAGGGTCGGTGTTTGCGGGACCGATCAGGAGATCAGTCACGGGCATATCGGTGAGCCGCCGCCCGGCTGCGATTTCCTCGTAATCGGCCACGAAAACCTGGGACGGGTGGTGGGCGCCGGGCCGGACGTAAAGGAGTTCAAGCCGGGCGATCTGGCAGTGATGACCGTTCGCCATAGCTGCGGCGAATGCCCCCCCTGCCTGCACGGTCTTCCCGATCTATGCGAGACCGGCAAATACACCGAGCGCGGCGTTATCCGGCTGCACGGCAACGCCACCAAATACGTGGTTGATTCCGAACGGAACGCCTGCCCCGTTCCCTCGGCATTGGAGTCTATCGCGGTGCTGGCGGAGCCAATGTCTGTGGTGGAAAAGGGAATCGCTATGGCGGTCGAGATGCAGCATCGGATCCCGTGGCCCTGCGCGCATCCCGAGCACGGATGGGATCAGCCCGGCTGGGGATTCGACAAGAATGTTTTCGTAGCCGGCGCAGGCCCTGTAGGACTTTTAGCCGCCTACGTGCTCGCTCTTCACGGCTGCAAGATCTGGGTGCAGGATATCTTACCCGAAGATCATCCTCGTATTCAGCTTGCTAAGAGCCTCGGCGCCAAATATATCTGTGGCAAAGACGTAAAGCCCGAACAGATCCCCTCTATCGCCGGGCCAATCGACATGGTCATCGAGGCGACCGGGAACGGCCAGGTGGCGTATGGCCTGCTTCCGGTTCTCGGCGCCAACGGCATCTTCTGTTTTCTGGGAATACCGTCGCCCCACGTCCCGATTCAGATCGATGGCGGAGCGTTGATTCGGGAACAGGTCATCGAAAACCAGGTCGCGTTCGGCAGCGTTAGCGCCAATAAGTCGCACTTTATTCAGGCATTGCGCGACATGCAGGAAGGCGAGCAAAAATACCCGGGTGTTCTTGAAAAGATGATCACTCGCCACCTTCCGTTCAACCAGTTCGATGAGGCGTTCGACCGGCGCGACGCGAATGACATCAAAACCGTAGTCGAGATCCAGGGACAGGTTTAGTCCCGGTTCACCTGTCCCCAAAGGTGCCTGATCGGGGCGGCTGATCATTTGGCTGGGCGCCGGCCCCGGGGTCCGTTATCGCGAAATTCTCTTCCTTCCGGTAATCCGGCCCCGGCCGCCGCGCGGCCCGGTGTCGGGCGCTGTCGTACACGTAAGCGACGAGACTTATAAAGACGATTGCGGCGATGATGTACACCGCCAGATGCCAACCCATGATAAACCTTCTCTTCCCTGCCTTGCCAATCTGATTTCACCTGGATGCGACGCCTTGACCGATTCCAACGCGCCGATTAACGGTTTGTTGTTTACCCAGATCCCGCTCGACTCTATTGCTCCACTCGTCGTTCTACGGAATCAACGCTCGACGCCCATCTCCTTTAGATATACCTCGTAAACGCGATCCTGAGCACGCGAAGTCTTTAGCCGCCCTCGGTCTCTTCATCCCGTCGCTGCGCGGCGTCCATCGCCCGGTTTATATCACCACCGATGACGCGGGCATCGGAGTCACGCAGTGGAGGGGCAGTCGCTCGATCCGGTGGGATGATATCGGCGCCTGCGCCGTCACGCCATTACGGATCGATCTGCACACGTTCTCGGGGCAGCGAATCCCGGTCCATCTGGTCGGGCACACAGACAGGGCGTGCGGCGCGCTCGCCGCGCTCATTATTGACCGCGCCGGATTGGATTCCGATCTTCAGCAGTGGCGCACCGGTGTACACGACACGCCCGTCCGATGTTACTCGCGATCGGAATGGCGCCTCGTGCCGAACGGTCGCTGGCCGCTCACCGAGCGCCTCTCATTTTACGAATGGTCGGATTCGGGAGGTCAGCCGACTCTGCAGGGGCAGGGCGGATCGCGCGACAGCCAGTCTCTCATCGCTCCCAGTCCTCACCGGGCGTCGCTCAGCCGCACGCTTTCAAAACGCGGCCGCGGTTCGTAGCACGGGCCGAGATTCGTCATCAGCGGAATTCGCCAGGCGCCCTCTTTAGATATGCCCGACAAACGCGATTCCGTCGCCCCGCTATCATCGGGCCAATCGTTGTCGTGAACGCTCAAAAGCATGTGACGTACGAATCGATCTGCCAGGAGGGAATCCGCCAGGAGGCAGCGAAAAGCTCTACCGGGAGGTAAAGCATGACGAGTGGGAGCGGCGTCGAACAGGAACGCCGGCTGACACTGCCAGGGGATCGATCCATCGGATCTTTGTTCACGCGGGAGCGGAGCAATACATCGGAGCATGGATGGCGAAGAGTCGCGGACGCGCGGGGACAGATCGCTCTTGTGGGAGATGTCGAAGTCCGTCTCTGGATCAGCCGCGAGGGATCCTTGGATCTTTCGGGACTCAAGATGCTCGCGCCCGATGCGCTGGATGAGCTGATTCTGGAATGGGGCGTCTTTCAGGACGAGGATCTCAGCTTCCTTTCCCATCTCACAGGGATCCGGCGGCTCAGCGTCGCCTATACCCGGATCGGGGATCCCGGTCTCGCCTATATCTCGTGGCTTCAAGGTTTGGAGGACCTGGATCTACGCCGCACCCGCATCAGTGATACGGGGCTTTCGCGCATCCGTGCGCTCACTTCGCTGATCTCACTTGATCTTTCGCATACCCGGATTGGAGATGATGGAATTGGCAACCTCTGTCCATTCCAATCGCTGGCGCGGTTGGAGCTGGCGGGCACGTGGATAGGCGGCATTGGATCCACCGCGCTGCGGCAGCTGCCCGAGCTGCGGCATCTTGACATGGGGGCAACGTGGGTTGATGATAACGCCCTGGCGCATATTGGCCGGCTTCATGCTTTGCGCACCCTGGATCTTGGCGGCACGCAGATTGGAGACCGGGGCCTCGCCAGGTTATATGGATTGTCCAATCTGCAGCTGCTCGATCTCACCACCGATTCCTGTTTTGAGCCCTTTGCACGCCCGAACTTTATTACGCAGGCGGGTTTGACTGCGCTTAAGAAGGCTCTGCCGCACTGCGAAGTTAACGTACACTGAGGTAAACATCTTTAGGACCTCGGTGTTACCAG
Organism: Armatimonadota bacterium; assembly: GCA_035686845.1. GTDB lineage: Bacteria > Armatimonadota > DASRZA01 > DASRZA01 > DASRZA01 > DASRZA01. Next base: position 11,733 of record DASRZA010000086.1, read on the forward strand.
ACGGGAGAAGGATGAAGGATGAAGGATGAATCAAAATCGGCCGCACGGCCGCGCCCGCGTGCCGGACCTATCCGCCGGGTCCTTTCCGAAGCGGGAGGGGGCGCCATACTCCGCGCCCCGCGCCTCGCGCCTCGTATCCTCTCCCCCGTCCTCCCCGCGATCATCGCTGGCCTGATTCTGGCCGGGGTGTTCTTACCCCTGACCGGGGCGAACGCCGCGGCAGCCGATCAAGTCGCCGGTCCAATTCCACTGATTCCGGGTCTGGGGAATGTTCATCACGCGGTATCCACGCGCAATCCGGAGGCGCAGCGGTATTTCGACCAGGGGTTGGCGCTTGTCTACGGCTTTTACGATGGAGACGCTGAGCTTTCGTTCCGGCGCGCGGCTGAGCTGGATCCTCACCTCGCCATGGCGTGGTGGGGCGTGGCGCTTGCGCTGGGTCCGGATATCAACCATGGCATCGACCTGGCCGGAGAGAAGGCCGCGCAAGACGCAATCGTTAAGGCCAAGGAGCTCGACGGCGGCGCGCCTCCGGAGGAGCGAGCCTATATCAACGCGCTGGCAAAGCGTTACTCGGTAGATCTTTCCGCGGGTGGGACTCACCAGCTCGACCTCGACTACCACGCCGCAATGGGCGAGCTCTCCGCGAAGTACCCGGATGACCTGGACGCCGCAACATTGTATGCGGAGAGCGGGATGGATCTGCGTCCATGGCAGCTGTGGACAACGGACGGCAAGCCCGTCGAGGGCACACCTGAGATCGTTTCCGTTTTGGAGTCAGTCCTCCGTCGCGACCCCGACCACATCGGGGCCAACCACTTTTATATTCATGCCATCGAGGCGTCCGCGCGCCCGGAGTACGCGCTGCCTTCGGCGGAGCGCCTGGGGCGACTGGCGCCCGGCGAAGGCCATCTCGTCCACATGCCCGCGCATATCTACATACGCATCGGCGACTACGAAGCGTCGGCAAAGAGCAACGAAGCCGCGCTCATGGCCGACCGGGCCTATAAGAAATTGCGCGGCTTCTATCCGCCCTATCACCTCCATAACGTCAACTTTTTATGGCAGTCGTACGAAAGATCCGGCCAATACCGGCTCGCGCGACGCGCCGCTGAGCAATTCATGGCGGAGAGCCATTCCATCGACCCGCTGGTATGGGTCCTCGTCCGGTTCCAGCGATGGGATGAGATCCTCGATCCGGCCGGGGTTATTCCAGCGGGCGCAGAGGATACCGCAGCCCGGTACGCGCGGGGCATGGCGAACGCCGCCACCGGCCGGATTATCTCCGCTGAAAAGGAAGACAGCGCCCTGCTCGCCGCTGAAAAGAATCACGCTGGTTGGGCACGGGATACACCGGGTATCGCCGAGAAAGTTCTCAGCGCCCGCATCGCGCGGGCGAAGGGAGACAAAGCCGCGGAACTGGCGCGGCTCGAAGAGGCCATCGCCATCCAGGACGGCCTTCCCTACGATGAACCGCCGCCGTGGTACTTCCCGGTGCGTGAATCCCTCGGCGCCGCCATGCTCCGCAACGGCGACACCACGGGCGCCGAGGCCGTATTCCGGGAGGATCTGAAGCGAAACCCACGCAACGGCCGGTCCCTCTTCGGCCTCTGGCACTCCTTGCTCGCCGAGGGCAAGCCCTCCGACGCCGGCTGGGTAGAGCAGCAATTTCACGCCGCCT
>DASRZA010000087.1:0-10087 GCA_035686845.1 Armatimonadota bacterium
TTCCTTATTTCATTGTTGCCGGCCCACGCAGGGTTGCTATAACACTATAGCATGATTCTGTACGGCGACCGGAGGAACAGAACGTGTCGGATATGAATCGTCGGAAAGGCCCAACCCCGGGACAGAGAGGCGGGATGCTTCCGTTGCAGCCAGCGCGCCGGCGCCATCATTTCGGCGGAAATCAATATCAGGTTAATGACACGAAATTCGCTGGTAAGGAATCATAATCATGAATGAAAGTGCAAGGTACGCGAAGATCGTGGAGTGGTCAGAAGAGGATCAATGCTTCGTCGGGAGCTCGCCGGGACTGATTTATGGTGGGTGTCACGGCTCCGATGAAAAGGTCGTCTTCGAGCAACTCTGCCAGGTTGTAGAAGAGGCAATCGCGCTTTATCACCAGGACAATAGACCTCTTCCCCCTCCAGCTTCGGGCCGCGATTACGCGAACAAGATGCAGTCCATTGCATGATCTGACCCCGGACGCGGCCGCGTGGCGGGCCGACGGACCTCCTCTGGAAGAACCCACATGAGCCTGCGGGAAGTGTCAGCGATCCGCTGCCGCCCACAAATCGCCGCGCTGCCCTCCATCAGCGCGAGGGCTCGCCAGAAGACCACGTGATGTTGACGATCTGTGGCTGCTGGATTCCGTCGAGTGCTGTAAGGGCAGCCGGTATCAACGGCACGAGGTGGACCATATGATTGGTCGGAGCGACAAGAATGACGGCAGAGATCGTCCGGCGCTTCAGATTCTGCTGATGGGCAAGGTTTTGGTCCGTCGTTACCACGGCCTCGAAGCCTTCTGCCTCGGCAGCAGAGAACAGTGCTCCGTTCTTGAATGCAGCCCAACCGCATTCGTAGGCGGTGTGTACCTCATGGCCAGGGAGATGGGATCGAATCTGTCTGGGAACGCAATGGTCCAGCAGTATCTTCACAGGGCGGCTGCGTCCGGCAGAAGCTCCTCTTTACCCAGCCGGAGAGCGCCTATCGCCTGGCTTCTGGAAACCCGTGGAAGGTATCCAGGAAGTCGTTGAGGCGATTGTCAGCCACCAGGTAATCGAACAGCGCCTTGATAGGAACCCGCGTGCCGGCGACGCCGTCAGGCACGGGGCGCGGGGCGCGAGGCGGCCGGGACCCCCTTTGACTGTCGCGATCGGTCGTCCTTTCAGGGCTTCATGGCGGGTGAATGCGCTGCCCGTCTTACCAGGGCTGAAGCCCTTCGCTATGATCGGTCGTCCCTCCGACTTCGACGGTCGACCAATACGTTGACTTGATTCATCCTTGATACTTCATCCTTTTCCCCCGTCCTTCGTCCTTCGTCCTTCGTCATCCTTTTTCCTCAAAGGAACTGCCACGGCCAAAGGCGAATCAGTGTGGACCGGCTGCGACCGGACGCCAATTCTGACTCTGGCGCCAGGATCCGGGCGCGATGAGGCTGGCTCAGGCCAGAATTGAATCATGTTAATGGACAATCTGAAAAACTCTTTGCGGAGGACGCTGCTGTGACGGATACTAATTCTGCGCCTTACGTGGTCGGAATCGACCTCGGCGGCACCAATGCGCGAGCGGTGCTGGCGCGTCGCGATGGCTCTATCTTAGGAGAGGTTTCTCATCCCAGTGAGAGCGCCGGGCCGGCCGAGGGGACTTTTGACGTGCTCGCCCGAGTCGTTGCTGAAGTCATCGCCGAGCAAGGCGTCAAGCGGGAAGAGGTTGCGGGCATCGGTGTTGGGCTGCCGGGGATTATCACCCCACAAAACCACTGCATCTGGAGCCCCAACTTCCCCCACTGGCGCGACGTGCCCATCAAGGAAATGCTGGACTCCCGCACCTCGCTGCCGTCTTTCTTCCTGAACGACGCGCGCTGCGCGACTCTTGGCGAGCTGCATTTTGGGGCCGGCCGGGGCGTGGGCAGCATGGTTTTCGTGGGACTGGGCACCGGTATTGGCGGCGGGTTTGTGATCAACGGCAAACTGCTCCTCGGCCGGAATGGATCGGTGGGGGAAATTGCTCATCACACTGTTGATCCCTCGGGACCGCAGTGTGGATGCGGCAATTTTGGCTGCTGGGAAGTCTTCTGCGGCCGCGACCGCATTGTGCGCCGCGCCATGGCGAAGCTGCAGCTCGGAACGGAGAGCACGCTCCTCACGGCTACGGGCGGCCGGGACCTGTCTCCGCGAGCGATTGCCGAGGCGGCGAACGACGGCGACGCGTTGGCCAAGGAGGTGATGGATGAAGTTGGGTATTATGTAGGCGTTGGCGTAGCCAATCTGATCAATATGCTCAACCCGGAGCGCGTGGTTATCGGCGGTGGCGTGGCGCAGGCGGGAGAGCTGCTGTTTGGCCCGATTCGCCGCACCGTGCGCGCCCGCGCGGTTCCGTTTCAGGCGATGGGCTGTGAGATTGTTCCGGCGCAGCTTGGCAGCGATGCCGGCGTGCAGGGCGCCGTGGTTCTCGTGCTGGATCGGTTGGGTGAGCACGTGGCGCCCGGCGCCGCGTGAGGAGAGGAATATGGCGGTTCAGGAACCGGCGGAAGCGGTTAAGCCGGCGGACGCGGGCGTGTCCGCCCGGGAGACATTGATCAAGATCGACATCCCGGAGCCGGGTATGAGGCGGCGAGAGGTGAGGCTGTCGGATGGGCGCTACATGGTCTATTACGAGTTCGAGAGGCGTGGCTGAGCTTCATGTCTGAGCTTCGATGGAATCCGATTCTGGAAGAATGGGTCATCACGGCGACCTGGCGGCAGGATCGCACCTTTCTTCCGCCCAAAGACTACTGTCCGCTCTGTCCCAGCCGGCCCGGACACGCGCCCACCGAGGTCCCGGAGTCGACGTATCAGATCGTCTGCTTCGAGAACCGGTTCCCCTCACTGCAGCCCGAGCCGCCCGAGCCGGCCGTTCCCTCAACCGATCTCTACCCCGTCGCGCCCGCGCAGGGCGTCTGCGAGGTCGTGCTTTACACGCCGCAGCACGAGGGGACGCTGACGGAGCGCAGCGTGGAGGAGATCGGCGAGCTTATCCACGTCTGGGCCGATCGGACTCGCGTGCTGGGCGCTCTGGATTACATTAAGTACGTCCTGATCTTTGAAAACAAGGGCAAGGAGATCGGCGTCACCATCCAGCATCCGCACGGGCAGATATACGCCTTCCCCTTTATTCCCCCGAAGCTTGAGCGCGAGATCGCCTCGGCCGCGAAACACCGGGCAAGAACCGGTCGGTGTCTCTTCTGCGACGTTCTCCGGGCCGAACTGACGGATGGCCGGCGCATCGTCGCTCAGAATGATTCGTTTGTGGTGGGCGTGCCGTTCTACGCTCGTTACCCCTACGAAACCCACATCTGGTCCCGGCGCCATCTGGGCAAGCTGCCGGAGATGTCGGCCGGGGAGATGCATGACCTGGCGGCTATACTCAAGACCACCCTGCTCAAATTCGACAGCCTCTGGGGAATCTCACTGCCGTACATGATGCTGCTGCACCAATCGCCCACCGATGGCGATCCGCACGACGAATTCCACTTCCACATGGAGTTCTACCCGCCCTATCGCACGAAGGAGAAACTCAAGTATCTCGCGAGCGTGGAGTCGGGCGCCGGAACTTTTATCAATGACACGCTGGCCGAAGAAAAAGCCGAGGAGCTTCGCAGGGCCGCTCCCGCGACCCGGCCGGATGGGACGTTAGAGTGACGGATTTCCTTACCGATCGAGCGCTCCCCGACGCAGTTCCCTTTACGCCGGTCGGCCCCGCCTGATGCGAATCCTTATCTGCAATGACGACGGCATCCATGCTCGCGGCCTCCGGGATCTGGCGCTGGCTTTGAGCGATCTCGGCGAGGTTACGGTTGCGGCGCCGGACCGCGCACGGAGCGCTTCGGGCCACAGCATTACTCTCCATAAGCCGCTCCGCGCCGACCGGGTAACCGTGCCCGGCGCCACGGAGGCGTACAGCGTGAGCGGAACCCCCACCGACTGCGTGGCGCTTGCGCTGCGGCACTTGCTCCGGGAGCGGCCGGACCTCGTCGTATCGGGGATCAATCACGGTCCCAACCTTGGCTGGGACCTGACTTATTCCGGAACTGTGGCGGCGGCCATTGAGGGCGCTCTCTTAGGAGTTCCGGCGATGGCGATTTCGCTCGCCGGCCGGGGGATTGATCTCTCATTTCAACATGCGGCGCGCTGCGCGCGGCTGCTTGGAGAGGCGTTCTGCCGCCGGTCGATACCGCCGTTTACCCTTTTGAACGTGAATGTGCCGTGGCTGGGGACGCAGCCGCCTCATGGAATCCAGGTCACCCGGCAGGGTAAGCGACGGTTCGATGGTGGAATCGTCGAGCGGCAAGACCCGGGTGGCCGGCCCTATTACTGGCTTGGCGGCGAGACCCCGGAAGATGAATTGACCCCCGGCACCGACACACGCGCCATTATGGACGGCTTTATCAGCGTTACGCCGGTTCACCTGAATCTCACCGCCGTCGAGCTCCTGCCGGAAATTGAAACATGGGACCTGGATTCGCATTGGCCGAGGACGACCTGAGAACTCCGCCTTCATTCCGCGCCGGGATTCAACGCGGTTCGAACCCCTGCCCGCAGCCAGGCTGCATGGCAATGAGCAGGCCGCCCAATTGGAACGGCGGCCTGCTTTCAGCCGTACGGCGCTGATTCCACGGTTGGCGTCCACGGCCCGTCGCGATACGATATGTACAATCCGAAGATGGAATATATACAATCCGAGATCGTCACCAGGCCTTCACACGCCTCGTGTAACTGACGATGACCTGGTCTTTGGCGAATGTCGCGTCACCGACGTACGTTTGCCCCGCTGAAATGGTCGGCAGTCGATTGCGAACAAGAGTAATCGGAACCGACAGAGAGACGCTGGAGGCGCCCCAGCCGTAAGTTAATCCGGGTTCCACCGAAATCGAATAGCCTGGCCGGCGAAATCCGTCCGTCGCGCCAATCAGGTCTCTCTGCGGAACACCCTGATCACGGACGTCTAACATCCCGGTCAATCCTTTAACCCAGGGTATTGACGCCGTGAAGCCCAGACGGTAGAGATACTGATCGGGAACGGAATTGACCTGCAGCGAGGCAGCGGGTTGGCTACTGGGCGGGTTAATACTGGCCCCGATGGATGGCACACCATTTGTATCCCGCGGATTTGCGAGATACTCGGCCGCAACAAACCACCTGAGGGGCGCGAGATCCTTATACGCGTACATGCTCATGTCGATTCCCCAGCCGCCATCACCCGGTTGGATCGAGACGTCATTAGGCTTGAGCATCGGATTCTGCCCGTTTTTATCGGGGTAAACCGAGCTCGAGCGGTCGTTTCCCGTGGGAATCTTCAGGCCGAGTCCAAGCTGGATATTGGTATGTGGATGTGATTGAGCGCCGAGCAGCCACACCTGCGGTTCAATCACGATGTCCCCGAGTCCCTCCACGTGCTGTTGATAACGGGGCCCGAGCGGCGGAGAATTGGGTAGGTGCACCGACCAGCCATTGTCCACGTACGGGATATCCACCAGAATACTGAGCGGGCCCTTGATCCCCACTGTGGCGCTGAGGTCCCAGAGATTCTGGTGATTGATCACGAAATTGTCGAGCGACTGCCGCTGCGGCTGATACTCGGTTCCAACGTAGTGATCGTGAGCTTCAAAGCTTCGCCAGGCGATGCTGACCAGCATCTCCCCTGGCTGGAGGAACTCGTGGTTTTCCTCGCATTCTCGTCCAACCACTCAGCCCTGGGCATAGCCGTGCGCCGCACTAAAGCCGAGCATCATGCTGCCAAGAAAGAGTGCTGCGAATAAGACGCGTGCAGTTCTTCCCACGCAATTGCGCATTTCAGGAGATCCTTTCAAACGGTGTGTCGGCCCGTGGGTGGGTAAACACAGGCTAAATGGCGCCCGCAGCCTCTTCACTTCGCTGCGTTTACCCGCAGAGTCGCTTAAGAACGTCGCTTGCTCGCGGGCTGCATCTATCCTACCGCAGCTTCTGAGACCGTCCGCTTAGAATCACCTCATGAGACCGATTTAATGTTCGGGCTGCCGGCGGGCCCCTTGCCCCGCGCCCGCGCTTCGGCGCTCGTACCCGCATTTCTGCTAAGATAAAAGGTGTGACTGCGGGCCTGCTCCGCCCGATTCCGGCGCTCGAACGCCGTTCAACCTATATGCTTTGAGCCTGTCTAGCTTGAGAGTTTATCCATGAGTTCATCCGAAACTTCCCGACCGCGGGACGTGACTCCGGAGCAAAAATCTGCGCTCCTGCTGCTGTTCGTAACCTTTTTCATCGATATCGTCGGGGTAGGCATCATCCTTCCCCTCGGCCCTTATTACGTTCAGAAGTATCCCCTGCTATTCGGCCGGTACATCTCTGCAGGACTGGCCGTGGGGGCGCTCACGGCGCTTTATCCGACGATGCAGCTGATCTTCTCGCCTTTCTGGGGCCGGCTTTCAGACCGGGTGGGCCGGCGTCCGATCATCTTGCTCAGTCTCTTTGGGAACGGCCTGGCGTGGTGTCTCTTCGGCGTGGCGCACTCGTTGGAAGTGCTTTTCCTGGCGCGCATCATCTCCGGCATTCTCTCCGGCGCCAGCCTACCCACGATCAACGCCTATATTGCGGACAGCACGCCCCCGGAGAAGCGATCGGTCTGGATCGGAATCGTCGTCGGGATGGGATTCAGCTTCGGATTTATCCTCGGGCCATTGATTGGCGGTGTGCTGGGGACCTCGCCGTGGCCCGGCCCACTGAATGCGATTGTGGGGATCTTCCCGCATGGCCACGCGTTGATCACGGCCAATCATCTGAGCTATCCGGCATTCCTGGCGGCCATTATCGCCTTCAGCAACTTCGCCGTCGCTTTCCGGCGGCTGCCGGAAACCCTGACCCCCGAACTGCGAGAGGCGGCGATCCGGGCCGAGCATGGCAACCGGCTCCAGCAGCTTTTGAAAGCGCTGACAGATTCTCGCATCGCTCCATTGCTTATCATTCTAGGGCTCTCCACTTTCGCCATGCAGAATCTTGAGCAGACCATCATTCTCTATGGGAACAAGGACGTCACGTCCTGGATCACAACCCATTCGTGGTCAACGATAACGCCGGCGCTGGTAAAGGGCCGGGCGGTCTATTCCATCCAGTATTCTCCGGATACGCCGCCCACCCGTGCCGAGAGCGCCCGGATTCTGCCGGTGATGAACAGCGTGGTCCCGGATCCGTCGCTGCAGTCGCAGACCATCGTCATGAAACGTCACCTTGTCGAGGAGGATACGTCATTCATTCTGTTCGTGGTGGCGCTCGTGGTGGGATTGATCCAGGGAGGCGGTCTGCGGAAAATGATTCCTCGCCTCGGCGAGACGCGCCTCATTGCGCTTGGCACGCTGATCGCCGGCATAGGCTTCCTGTTAGTGCCGGAAATACATACTTTCCGTCTCCTGGTGGGCGCCGCGGCGGTTGTTGCGCTGGGATTCAGCATGGTGAGTCCGTGTCTTCGCGGACTGATTTCCCAGGACACGGAGGCCCACTCGCAGGGGAGTGTACAGGGAGTGGCTGAGTCCGTTCGCGGCTTCGGTATGACACTGGGGCCACTCATCGGAGGATGGCTGTTTGATGAGCGCGCGGGATGGCCGTTCCTGTTAGGGGGCGCGTGCATGCTTATCTGCTGCCTCGTTTCCGGAAGAGTGTACGCCGCGCATCGGGAAACCGGCCGCGGGCTAACGCGGGAAGCGCCGCCGGCCGATACAGAAGCGGAGGCCGCCGCGATTCCTTCGCCTCGCTAAGTCGTTTTTGGAGAAGAGCTCATGCTCCTGCCCGTTCAGGTTGAGTCAGGGCGATCCCGGCTGCCGCGGGCGACGCTCTCGCTTCTGCTCGTCACGACGCTCATTTATGCACTTTGTGTGGCACAGGGCCTCTACGAGCACGGAATGTCGCTCACCGGCGTTCGGTCAATACCGGACTCGGTGCTCGCCTTCTGGGCGCTCTACCCGGCGCACCCGCATCCGTGGAGCTTCTTAACCGCCCCCTGGATTCATCTCAATATCCTCCATCTGGGCGGGAATCTACTCTTTCTCTGGGTCTTTGGCGCGGCGGCAGAGGATGCTCTTGGGACACCGGCGGCGATCGGAATCTACCTGGCGGGTGGTATCGCATCCACACTGGCGCAGTATCTCGTGGCTGTTTTCAACCTAGCGCCGGACAATATCTACTATGGAGGCGCATCCGGCGCGGTGATTGCGTTGATAGCCGCGTTCGCAATCCGGCGGTATCGAGCGCGTGTGCGTCTCTGGTTCGTAGCGATGGAGATCTCTTTGCCGGTCGGCCTGTCGCTCACGGCTTTTCTCTGCTGGTACGGGCTGGTTCCCTGGCTCATCGCTTCACCCGACAGCCCACCAGGATACTGGGGACACCTCGGCGCCGGGGCCGCGGGGCTCACGCTGGCGCTGGCGCTGCGGCTGGGCCCACGCGGGATCGTGGAGTATTCGGTGGAGGACGCGGTGCGCCTGATCGCTAAGGGGAACCTGCGCGAAGGGCTTCACGACCTACGGCTGCTCCAGCGAATCGCGCCGCTCGATTCCCGAATTCCGCTGGCGCTCGCGCAGGCCTACTTAAGCATCTGGGACATGGCGGAGGCCGGGAGAGCTTATGCGCACGCGGTCCAGATCGAACTGGATCTACGTCAGCCGGCGCGGGCGTTCGCGATCTGGCAGGAAGCCGCCGGGCGCCAGGTTACGATTCCAGCGCGCCTGGTTGTAACGCTTGCCAGCGCGCTGTTAAAAGAGGGGAATCAGCAGCCGGCTGTCGAGCTCTATCGATGGGCTGCGGCGCAGGAAGAGTGTGCGGCGGCCGCGGCATCCGCGCGGCGCCGTCTCGCTTCAATGGGGCTCGACGCCTGATCCCAGCGCCGGCTGAACGTAGACGCCCGGTCCCGGCCTATCGGTCAGCTTTACCCAGATGCCGCGAGCGCTTGTCTGCGCCTTGCAAACAACATTGTCCTTCCATTTGATGTCCACCATCACGAGATCGGAACCCAGATCCTCGTGCTCGGCGTCATGAAGCGCCTGCGTCAGCTTCGTGGCGAGCGTCGTTAGCTCAGCGTCGCTCAACGAGGCGGTCGCGTCCACCTCCATATAACCTTCCGAAATGGACGCGATTCGATAGGCGGTGATTGGCTGGGTGAGCGAAGGCGCCCGCCGGATCAGAGCCTGGTTAGCGCGTTCCCGAGCGCTGAGCTGCCGGCTTTGCGTATCGTTACAGCTCCGAACCGATACCACAAGCAGGCTGATCATCAGCGCTGACATCATGAGAGCGAGACCGCGACGATTATGATCCATTAGCTTAGCTCCGCACTGCCTGGGCGTGGGACGCCACTCGCCGGTTTGACTCCGCAACCTCATCCCAAAATCGATTGTTCACGTCTTCTTCAGCCCCAACAATCTCTTCGATCTTGCCCACTTGCAGAGGAATATCTTGAGATCGCAGCCACAAGGGCAAATCTTCCACTCCTACATCCGCGAGCGGCTTCCCTACTTCGCAAGAAGGTCCCAGATCCCCGGCAAAAAAGAAACACCGCCGTCCATCCTCATAAATGGGGAACAAACCGATAGGATCATGCGGCGACCCAATCGTTACCAACCGGTACCGAACGCTACTCATCGAGTGATTCCTTTCAACCGGCGCCCTCTCCGGCTATCGGCGCCCTCTCCGATTTCCCCGGCGTAATATCGGAAAATCCGTCGGATGGAAACATCGGACCGGGTGTGATTTCGATCCTCGGCCGAAATACCCAGTGCCGGCTCATGAAGAAGTTCCAGAAGAAAACGCACCCGGCGGCGGCCAAAAATGCCGCGTACTTGCCGATTACGAACTTATTCACCATAACGGCCAGCGTCTCGTGCCGCATCATCGCGATCAGGTGGCAGAAGCCGAGGTTGAGGATTTCATTGAATCCGAAGCCGACCAGGTTTACAATTCCATACCGGACGTACGCGCGGGCGCCGGCGCCCCGCTCTCGAAAAGTGATGCGAGAGTTGAGGATAAAGGCGGTGGTAACCGTAATCGCGAAGGCGATCGCCAGCGCGCAGCTCAAACGGATGTTAACATCGGGAATC
>DASRZA010000088.1:0-14820 GCA_035686845.1 Armatimonadota bacterium
TCCGCGCAGGGACTGGCCGAGTTCGTTGATAGTCTCGGACTCAAGCGTGGTTGCTGCGCCTTTACGAGTCTGGACCTGCAATTTCGACATTTTCGTATCCTCCAGGAATATACCGGAACGGGGTGGCGCGGCGACGGGGCAGACTACGCCGCTGGTCGGTTCGGTAGCTTCACGATCGGACGTCTTGAAGAGCCACATTCCCCGAAACGGTGAGTATTTCCTCTTGCGAAATCAGTGTAGCAAACGCGTAAGAATCGCTCAACCACGGCGTGGAGGTTTCTTAGATTAATATTCCAATCATCACGGTCGGATGCTCACTATAATGGCAGCACGCTTGAGCGATGGCCGACCAAACGTCCATCATCCACGCAAGAGCAGCCGGCTTCCGCGCAAAAGCAGAATCCGGCGTCCCTCCCGCAAGTCCCATCATCCCGCTCTCCCCTGCCGCCGGCCCATCAAAGCGGTTTTGTGCTGACGTTAAACGCCTGCATTTGCGGCCGCTCACCACTCTCGAGGCCGTGGCTGCAATGGCGCCCGCGGCCGAATGGATGGCGCCGAGCAAATCGCACAAGGGATTGCGCTCCTACAGGTAGGCCCGAGCCATTGTAGGAGCCGAATCCCTTCGGCGATAAATGCAGCACGACGCGTTTTCGCCAGGGATTCTTGTTCGCGTTTATGGACCGGTACCGGTGGTGCGCGAGCCGGCGCAAGATTCGCGAATCGGCGCTCAAACGGTCAGGTACTGGCTGACGGCGCGTACATCGAATTCGCTGATGGCGCCCTGCGCGACGATGACGCCGGTCTCCATGATGTGGTAATGGTGCGCCACTCGAAGCGCAAAGTCCAGGAACTGCTCCACCAGGAGTATCGACATGTCACCTCGCCTGGCCAGTCCCTGGATGGTGTTTTCGATCAGGTGCATAATGGATGGCTGTATACCCTCGGTCGGCTCGTCTAAGATCAGCAATCGAGGTCGCCGGACAAGAGCCCGGGCAATGGCGAGCTGCTGCTGCTGTCCGCCGCTCAACGCCCCGGCCGTCCGCCGCCGCATCTCCCACAGCACAGGGAAGAGCACGTACATTTCGTCGAGGACTTCGGATTGCCGTGGGCCGCTGGCTGCTTCCAGGCCCATCAGCAGGTTTTCATGAACGCTGAGGTACGGAAAGATGCCGCGACCCTGCGGCACGTAGCCGATGCCCGCGCGGGCTCGCTGAGCGGGGGATTGATGGGTGAGCTCTTTTCCCTCAAAGAATACGCCGCCCGTCCGGGCCTTAAGCACACCCATAATACCCTTAAGCAGCGTCGTTTTTCCCATGCCGTTACGGCCCATCAGGCACGCAACCTGGCCGGCCGAGACGCTGATGGATACGTCGTGCAATATCCGGCTCTCGCCATAGTTCACGCAAAGCGAATCAACTTGCAGCATCCGAATGCTTCCTTCCAAGGTAGACCTCAATGACGCGGGGATCATCTTGCACGGTTTGCACCGGGCCTTCGCAGAGTAGTTTCCCGAGATGAAGCACCGTCACCGTACTGGCGTATCGCCTCACAAACTCCATATCATGTTCCACCACCAGCACTGAGTGCTCCTTAGAAATCTGCTGCACCAGGTCACCCGTTCGATCGCGATCCCTTCGCGTCATTCCGGCGACAGGCTCGTCAAGCAGCAGCAGCTGAGGATCCTGTATCACGAGCATTCCAATCTCTAGCCACTGCTTCTGCCCGTGGGCCAGGGTTCCAGCGCGAGCCCCGACGAGAGAGGTCAGGTTGATGAGCGCCAGCGTCTCCTGGATTCGATCTCTACGGTTCTTTGGGAGTGGGCGGAAGAGTGTCGGAACGCTTTCCTTCATTCCGATGGCGGCCTCAAGATTCTCATAAACTGTGAGACTGGGAAAGATTGTAGGGGTCTGAAACTTCCTCGCGATCCCATGCCGCACGCGACGGTGCTCGCTCCAGCGGACGACGTCAACCCCGCCATCGAAAAGCACTCGCCCTGAGCGAGGCCGCGTCTTGCCGGTAATAGTGTCGAGCAACGTTGTCTTGCCGGCGCCGTTTGGGCCTATCAAAAATCTCAGTTCACCGCGGCGCATCGAGAAGCTCAGGTCATCCAGCGCCTTAAAGCCGTCGAAGCTGACAGTCGTCTGCTGCACCTCCAGAATGTTCGCTTTATCAGTCATACTCCCAACCATTTCCCAGGGCGACAGCTACAATTGAACATTAAACTACCGGAGATTCCCCGCGCCGGCGCCACGATTGAAACCGCTGGAGGAGTGTCCGGTAGGATCCCACCAATCCGTTCGGGAACAGTAGCACGGACGCGATGAAGAGCCCCCCGAGGAAGTACTGCCAGATATCCGGGAAACTATCGCTGAAGGCGCTCTTCCCGGCGTTGACGAGGATTGCTCCAAGGATTGCTCCGACAAGAGTATTTCTCCCGCCCACGGCAACCCAGATCACAATCTCAACCGAAAACACAACATCCATCATATCCGGAGAAATAATGCCAACCTGGGGGACAAAGAGAGCCCCGGCGAGTCCGGCAATAGCCGCCGAGAGCACGAACACCGCCACCTTGAACGTCACGGGGTTGTAGCCAAGAAACCGGATGCGCGCTTCATCATCTCGCATCGCAACAAGAAGCCGGCCGAACCGCGAGTTGGTGATCGCACGACAGAGCACGTAAACCAGCGCCATACTGATAGCGGTCACTTCGTAGAGCGCGACCTGGGTGCCATGAGCTTCCAGTGGTCTTCCAAAAATCGTAGAGAGATCGGTGATGCCATTCGTGCCGCCGGTGACCGGCTGCTGGCCAATGAAAAGAATATTGGCGATCAGCGTGAGCGCCTGGGTGATGATAGCAAAATAAACGCCCTGCACCCGGCTGCGAAAGATGAGATAACCGACAACGCCCGCCACTACGGATGGCACGATCAGCGCCGCTGCGATTGCGAAGACCGGCGAGTGAAACGGGATCCAGAAGGCCGGCAGAGTGGTCCTCCCGCTCCATTCCATGAAGTCGGGGAGCCGCTTGCCGCAGGCTTCGAGTTTGAGATACATCGCCATCGCATAGCCGCCTAGGCCAAAGAAGAGGCCCTGGCCCAGGCTCAACATTCCCGTGTAGCCCCAGATCAGGTCGAGGCCAAGCGCCACGATGGCATAGGTAAGGAACTTTCCCAGTAGATTGAGATAAAATGGTCCCAACGCGTACGGTGGAATGAGCGCCAGCATGACGCTCGCAAGCACGAGTGGAACCCATGACGCGCCGCTCCGCGCCAGTGTGCGTTGGATGGTCCGGGCGTCGCTGTCCATCGTTCGCTGAGTCGTCGTCGCGCCGGTTGAGTCGCGAATGCTGCTGCTCATGTCAGCGACCCTTCCGAGCGACGAGGCCGGAAGGCTTCCACTGCAGGAAACCGATGACGACCGCGAAGATTAGAACTTTGCCCAGAGACGCAGTGGACCACAACTCGAGGTAGGTGTTTCCAACTCCGATGAGGACAGCAGCCAGGACTGCGCCGGGTAGGCTGCCGACCCCGCCGAGGACGATCACGATGAAAGCGTCTACGATGTAATGCGTGCCAATTGAGGGTCCGATCGGGCCGATGAGCGTCAGTACACAGCCGGCGATCCCGGCCAGTCCGGTTCCCAATCCGAATGTTGCCGCATCCACCATCCGCGTGTTGACACCCAGGCACGAGGCCATCTCGCGGTTCTGCATGACCGCCCGCAGTCGTCGCCCGCTGGACGAACGGTACAAGTAAAAATAGAGCGAGATGACCGACAGAAGAGCAAGGCCGAATATGAAGAGTCTGTCGTACGGCAGAACCACCCCGCCGGGCAGATTGAGGCCGGCTTGCAGCCACGATGGCGCCGAGACCTGGACATTTGGCGCCCCGAATATCGACCGCGCTGCCTGCCGCATGACGATCCCAACACCCCAGGTCGCCAGCAGCGTATCCAGCGTTCGTCCGTAAAGATGCCGTATGAGCAGCAGCTCCAGTAGAACCCCGAGGAGCGCGGTGACGACGAACGCGGCGGGAATCGCTGCGATGAACCAGATCCCGCGGTCTACGCCTCCCATGAGCGAAGCGAGATGAACCTGGAATTCATAGGCGACGTATGCGCCGACCATAATGAACTCCCCGTGCGCCATATTGATGACGTTCATCAATCCGAAGATAAACGCCAGACCCAACGAGATCAGCAGCAAGATCGAGCCCAGGCTTAACCCGTCGAAGAGATGTCCCAGCATGTCAGCCACGAATCCACTTCCTTCCGAAAACAGCAAGCCCGTCGGACCGTCGAGCTACCACAAGACGGTCCGACGGGGCAGATGCGAACGGGGCATGATACCCCATTCGCCAATCTGAGTTCAACTCCTAACCCGGCGTAGCCGGAACCAAAGTCCCGATTCCTGCGCGTTTTGAACGCAATGTCACTGATAAGCTACCTAAGCGCCACCGAGCCCCTTCGCCCACGAGTACTGCTTCAGATAGGGATCGGGTTTCACCGGGGCAGGGGACTTCCATATCGTGTCAATAAGGCCATCGGCTCGAATCTTGCCGATCCGCACCGTTTTATAGGTATGATGATTCTCGCCATCGATCGTCACCTTGCCTTCCGGAGCGTCGAATGAGATGCCTCCGGCAGCGGCGACGAACTTGTCGACGTCCACCGATTTCGCCTTTTCAACCCCGAGCTTCCATAGATACACCCCGAAGTAGCCCGCCTCGATCGGGTCATCGGTCACTTTGTCCTTACCGTACTTCGCCTTGTAGTCAGCCACGAACTTGGCGTTTTCGGGAGATTTGATGGTCTCATAATAGTTCCACGCGGTGAGATCACCGGCGCAGTTCTCCGGCCCGATGCCCCGAATCTCCTCTTCTGCGACGCTCACCGAGAGGACGGGTATCTTCGCTGGCGTAATGCCTGCGGCCTTTAACTGCTTAAAGAAGGCCACGTTGCTGTCGCCGTTCAGAGTATTGAAGATAGCATCCGGTTTGGCATCCTTAATCTTGCTGATTACCGTGCTGTACTCCGTTGAGCCTAGCGGAGTATACTCCTCGCCCGCGACAACGCCTCCCATCGCGGCCAACTGAGCCTTGATGATTTTATTCGCTGTGCGTGGGAAGACATAGTCGGACCCGAGCAGGTAAATCTTCTTCATTCCGTGATTCAGGAGATAATTCACGGCGGGCACAATCTGCTGAGTGGGCTCCGCTCCGGTGTAGTAAATATCGGGCGACGATTCGAAACCCTCGTACTGTACGGGGTAAAATAGCAGACCGTGGTCCTTCTCGAATACCGGCTTCACCGCTTTACGGCTTGCGCTTGTCCAGCAGCCGAAGACAACGGCCACTTTATCCTGCTCCAGCAGCTTCTTCGCCTTTTCCGCGAATGTGGGCCAATCACTGGCGCCATCTTCCACGATAGGGACCAACTTTTTGCCGAGCACTCCTCCGGAGCTGTTGATTTCGTCGATCGCCATCAGTTCCGCATCCTTCACGCCGACTTCGCTGATAGCCATAGTGCCGCTGAGGGAATGCAGGATTCCCACCTTGATCGTATTTCCGCCCTCTGAGGCGGTAGGCGTCGGCGTGTTGGCGGCCGGCGCCGTAGGAGAAGTGCTGGAACTACTGCTTCCCCCACCGCTGCAGCCTACCAGCGCCAGTCCGCAGACCAGACCGACCGCAGAAATCCATCGCAGGCTGTTCAAAACTGAGGGGCGTTCAAGATCTAATGCGCGCATACTTACCATCCATTTCATGTCCGGAATCTCCCACTGGAAAGTTGGAAACCGCGCTCAAAAGTTGTAGAGCGCCGCTAACGTCAGCGTATTCTGGTCGGCCTTCGGATTGGTGGCTGTGCCAAACGGGAACGCGGCAGGGTTTGAGCTGTGGTCATGCCGGAACTCGAGCCGCGCTGTTAGAGGCTTCGCCAGCTTGTATTCGTACATCGCCGTATACTCGTAGGCGCGATAGATTCCGCCCGGGCCGGCGTCCGGATGGGATTCGATGGCGGAGTTCCGTAACGCGACCGCAGTTCTGCTGGTCAACTGCTTCCGGAAGTAGAGCCCGTAGCCATCCGATTTGGAGTTATTCGACCCACCCGTGTTGTGGTTATAAATATACTCGCCAGCTAGCGTGATGGTTTTCGTGGCGTTATAGGTCAGCCAGTTATCAAATAGCAGCGTCTCCTCGCTCGAGCCGCCAACGGTATCTCGGCCGAAACCCAGCGCGGGAATGTAATTGAGCTTGCCACCCAGCGTTGTCAGGTTGATCCGCACAATCCCGTCCGGGGATTTACCGTTCTGTTCCTCATGCAGCGAGTTAACGACAAACCCCTCCAGAATAATGTTCGGGTGCGCAAGCGGATAAGTTACATCGAGTCCCTCCACGTAGTTCGGCGCCAGAAAGGTATCCAGAGTGACCGAATAGAGCGGATTTAGATAGGTCTCGGTGGTGTCGTATCCATATGGCGATAGATACTTGCCAAACCGGGCCGTGAACCCATTCTTCGCGGCATAGTTTACGAACGCCTGCTGGATGTTCTTGTAACGACTGCCGTCGCTGTAGCCTGGAACGTGATCAATTCCGGCGTGGTCAGAGTCGGCGCTATCTCCGACCGCCAGGCTCACTTTGGCGCCGAACCCGCCCGGCGGCGCGGCATGCGTAACATCCAGCCAGACCAGCGCGAGAGCGGGTACGTCGTTACGTGTGCTGTAGATGCGGCCATTCAGCGAGGAGCCTGGCGACTGATTTTCAAAGCTATGCTGAAAGTAAAAGTCCATAAAGCCGGACACCGTCACTGGCGCGGGCTTGGGAGGAATTTGCGCTGCAACCATAGGAGGCGTTGCTCCCGGCTGCGGCGCCGTGATCGGTGTTGTTGTATTGGGAACGGGTGTCACCGCAGGCGTTCCTGTTTCTGGAACTGCCTGGGCGATAAGGACGGGCGCAGCGCTGCTCGGGCCGGAGTCCGCCGGTTTCGGGGCTGACCCACCTGAAACTTGCACGCTCGCATCAGCCATGGATCGCGTCTGTTGGATCATGACGAGCACTCCTATTGCGAGTGTCGCTACTGCGGCCTTCGATGGTTGTCGCACGTATTTGGCTCCTCATGAACTCAATGGCGCCCAGAAGGGTAACGATAGATGTCGGCTGGGCGGGCGATGCGCCTTTGTTTTGTGGGGGCGGGACCGGTTGACGGACCCTGACGACACTTCCATCGTCCGAGCCACCCGTGGTGTTCTCTGACATTTGATAGTCTGCCAGGCGCAAATGTCGAAACCGTTGCCGCGAGATATTGTTTGTGTGTTCGGAGTATTAACAACAGATTAAGACAGGCGGGCATTCTCGTGGACTTAGTCGGAGGCGCCATTCTGGCGATCCGCGGCCGATCCGCCGCGCACGCGACGTTTGAATCCCCGGGGCGCAGCACGACTACACCGGGGGGAAACACGGCCGTAATTTGCAAGAAACCTCGTCGATTTCCAGTGCGGTTATAATGGTGGCAGCCTCCATGAAAGAAGCTCGCGCCCATGGATCTAGCCCTTCAATGAGAAGTCTGACTCTATCACAGTTGCTGCACATTTCCGACAGCGCTCTGCCGATTGGTTCCGCTTCCCACTCCTTCGGATTGGAGACTCTGGTAGCGGATGGAGCGCTCACCCCCGCAGATCTTAAGGGCTTTTTTGCGGATTTTCTCGTGGAGAGCGGGGCGCTGGAAGGAGCCGGATGCCTCACCGCGTATCGGATCGCGAGCGCCCGAGAAACTGGGGAGCAGAGGCCTCCAGGAATATCGGGAGAGCTTCTTACCGCACAGGGCTGGTCCGAGTGGCTGAACCTGAACTGCCGGATGAGCGCGCGGCGCGCGCCTCGAGAGAGCAGAGACGCGAGTTCGACCCTGGGACGAAGGTTCCTGAAGCTTTTACTGGAGATCATCCCAAATGTGGGATTGCGATCCGCTATGGATGCCGCTTCTCGCGCTGGGGTTAAAATCCATCATTGCACGGCGTTTGGCCTTGTCGGAGGCTCGCTTGATCTGGGGGCTGAGGAGACAACGCTTGCCTGTATTCAACAGACGTTGAAGACGCTGATCTCGGCCTGCCAACGACTTCTACCTCTGGGCCAGGTCGCCGCGAATGCGCTGCTCTGGAACCTTCAGTCTGACCTTATCGACTGCCTGGAACGTGTGCGCTCGGACGTAAATAGTGGTAGTCTAACACCGTGCTTTACGCCTATGCTGGAGATGGCCTCCATGCGGCACCCACTCCTGTCAACGCGGCTCTTCATCAGTTGAAAACTGGCGCTGCTATGGAGTCTATTAAACTCCACGTGTTGGGCGGAAAGACGTCCGGCGCCCTTGAATCGGCGCCATCCCTGGGCAAGACAGGAATGCGGGCAGATGGCAAGCTTGACCTTCGTTTCCGGATGAATCGCGGGAAGACCACGATGCGAATGGTGGAGCAGCGTCCCCCGCTGAAGGTGGTCCGCGGGTTTGAATTGGACGACGGAGAATGTCTCGCGCATATTCACAACGTGTCCGGCGGGGTCCTGGACGGCGACCGGCTGGATCTGCGCCTGGACGTGGGATCGAATGCCCGAGCGCAGGTCACCTCGACCGGCGCTGCGAGGATTTACCGGAGCCGCGGAGACATATCCGTGCAGAGGACGCACATCCATATTGCAGAGAGTGGCCTGCTGGAGTATCTGCCCGACCAGTTAATACCATTTCGCAATTCTCGCTATCGCCAGGTGACGACGGTGGATATGGCGGAGGACGCGGGGCTGTTCTGGTGGGAGACCGTGGCGCCAGGTCGTCAGGCGCACGGGGAGCTGTTCGACTATGATCTGCTGCAGATCGAAACGGAAGTTTATGCACGCGATCGGCCGGCGGTGATGGAAAACGTGCGGCTGGAACCGGGTTTGCGCTCGATGACCTCATCTCTCCGGATGGGACCGTACCGCCACTTTTCGACTTTCTATATGATTCGTATCGGCTGGCCCCAAGCGCGGTGGCTTAAACTGGAGTCAGACCTTCAGGCTCTGGCAGTCCGTCTCACGGAGGTTCCGAAGGTCATCTGGGGAGTGAGCACAACTGCCGCGCATGGACTCGTAGTGCGCGGCATGAGCGCCACAGGCCAGGAGCTGCCATCCGGGCTCCTGGCGTTCTGGAGCAGCGCCCGGCGCGAGATTTACGGCCGCTCGGCGGTCCCGCCGCGAAAGGTCTGGTGATGAAGGAGATCAAGACGTGCATCTAACGCAGCGCGAGCAGGAAAAGCTGCTGATCTACACTGCCTCCGAACTGGCCCGGAAGCGGCAGGCGCGAGGCCTGAAGCTGAACTATCCGGAAGCGATGGCGATTCTCTCCGCCGAGATTATGGAGATGGCTCGCGATGGCCGGACGGTTTCCGAAATCATGACACTCGGGGCGGAAATCCTACACCGTGCGGACGTGATGGATGGCGTGGCGGAGATGGTCCACGAAGTTCAGGTAGAGGCTACTTTCCCGGACGGCACGAAGCTTGTAACCGTCCATGATCCAATTCAGGAGTGAGCTATGAAGCCGGGTGAATATTTTCTGGATGACGAAGCCGGACCGATTCAGGCGAACGTCGGGCGGAGCACGGCGCGGGTGGTCGTCCGTCACACCGGTGACCGGCCGGTGCAGGTAGGCAGCCACTACCATTTCTTTGAGGTCAACCGTGCGCTGGAATTTGACAGGGACGCGGCATACGGGATGCGGCTCAATATCCCCGCCGGGACGGCCGTTCGGTTTGAGCCAGGCGAAGAGAAAGCTCTGGAGCTGGTTGCTCTCGGCGGGAATCGAGCCGTGTACGGCCACAACGGACTGGTCGCGGGGCTGCTGTCCGATGGCCCGGACGCAAACAGACAGGATACCGGAACATGAGCTTGAGCATACCCCGCCGTACCTACGCCGATTTATACGGGCCAACGATCGGCGATCGCGTGCGCCTCGCGGACACCGATCTGGTGGTGGAAGTGGAGCAAGATTTCACCTACTACGGCGATGAGGCGACATTTGGCGGCGGAAAGGTGATCCGTGATGGTATGGGGCAGAGCAGTGGCGCAACCAGCGCCGGCGGCGCACTGGATCTGGTGATTACGAACGCGCTGATCATCGATCACTGGGGAATTGTCAAGGGAGATATCGGCGTGCGGGAAGGCCGGATCGTCAAGGTTGGCAAAGCTGGCAACCCGGACACCATGGACGGCGTTGACGACGATCTGGTGATCGGCGCGGGCACCGAGGTGATCGCGGGCGAGAATATGATTGTGACCGCGGGGGGCATCGATAGCCACATCCACTTTATTTCGCCGCAGCAGATCTACGAAGCGTTATCGAACGGCATAACCACAATGCTCGGGGGTGGGACAGGGCCGGCCACCGGGACGAACGCCACCACCTGTACGCCTGGTCCCTGGAATCTGGCTCGAATGCTGCAGGCCGCCGACTCATGGCCGATGAACTTTGGTTTTCTGGGGAAGGGGAACGCTTCATCGCTCGATCCGCTCTCGGAGCAGGTGGTAGCCGGCGCTTGCGGACTGAAGCTTCACGAGGATTGGGGTACGACGCCCGCGGCCATCGACGCGTGTCTTCGCGCCGCCGACTTGTTCGACGTGCAGGTCGCCATCCATACGGACACGATCAATGAGGCGGGCTTCGTGGAAGATACCATGGCTGCGATCGCCGGCCGCACCATCCACACGTACCACACCGAAGGGGCCGGCGGCGGGCACGCCCCGGATATTATCCGCATCGCATCTCTGGGGCATGTTCTTCCCTCTTCAACTAATCCGACCCGGCCATTCACCGTAAATACGATTGCGGAGCACCTGGACATGCTGATGGTCTGCCATCACCTCAATCCACAAGTTCCCGAGGACGTTGCGTTCGCTGAGAGTCGGATTCGCGCCGAGACCATCGCGGCGGAAGACATCCTCCACGACCTGGGCGTATTCAGCATGATCTCAAGCGACTCTCAGGCGATGGGTCGAGTTGGAGAGGTAGTCACCCGGACGTGGCAGACGGCGCATAAGATGAAGACACAGCGCGGGCCGCTGCCAGAGGATTCAGCGAGAAACGACAATACGCGCGTGAGACGATATGTGGCGAAGTACACCATCAACCCGGCCATAACCCACGGAATGTCACGGGAGATCGGATCCATCGAACCGGGCAAGCTCGCGGATCTGGCGCTCTGGAAACCAGGTTTTTTCGGAGTGAAGCCCGAGATGGTGATTAAGGGCGGATTCATCGCGTGGAGTGTGATGGGGGACGCAAACGCATCCATCCCCACTCCACAGCCCGTACTCTACCGGCCGATGTTTGGGGCGTTCGGCGGCGCTACTCATGCGACTTCAGTCACTTTCACTTCAAAGGCTGCCGCAGACGATGGAATCGCGGCGCGGTTAGGTCTGCAAAAGAGGGTCGCCGCGGTGTCGGATTGCCGGGCCATCAGCAAAGCCGACATGGTTCTTAACAGCGCGACGCCGCACATTGAGGTCGACCCGGAAACCTACGAGGTCCGTGCGGATGGAGAGCTCCTCACCTGCGAGCCCGCGTCCGTTCTGCCGCTGGCGCAGCGCTACTTTCTATTTTGAGATTGGCCGACTCAACTTTCGCGCCACCGCCGGAGGCGCCCCTCGAGCCACGCGACCACCTCATCCAGCCCATTCCCGTCTTTTAGATTCGTGAAGAGAAACGGCCGGTCTTCCCGGACGCGGCGGGCGTCTTGTTCCATCACGTCAAGCGATGCGCCGACATACGGCGCCAGGTCGGTTTTGTTAATTACCAGGAGATCCGAGCGGGCGATTCCGGGCCCGCCCTTTCTCGGAATCTTGTCTCCGCCAGCGACATCAATGACGTAGACAAAGAGGTCTACCAGTTCCGGGCTGAAAGAGGCGGCCAGATTGTCGCCCCCGCTCTCAACAAAGATGATTTCGAGGCCTGGCAGTGTCACCTCCAGGTCGCCGATCGCTTCCAGATTCATCGATGCGTCTTCACGAATGGCGGCGTGCGGACAGGCGCCGGTCTCGACGCCGCGCACCCGCTCGCGCGGCAGAGTCCCCTGCCGGAGCAGGAATTCCGCATCCTCCCGAGTATAAATATCGTTGGTTACGACCGCAACGCTGTAACGAGCAGAAAACCTGCGGCAGAGGCAGTCAATCAGCGCAGTCTTCCCGCTCCCGACCGGACCAGCAATGCCCACGCGAAAGGCTCGAACGGTATGATCGCCCGGGATTGGGTTCACGCGGTTATAGTCGTGTGTATGCGAATGTCCACCGCCAGTGCTATCCGTATGCGTATGGCCGGCATGCGTATGTTTTGTTGAGCACATAGATTCTGGGATCTCCGAATGTCCGCGCACGACGCGCTCTCCGCTCCCGCTGCGGGAAGCGTCGTCCTGAAGATAGTTCAGCAGTCTGCGCCAGTAAGTCTACAGGATAGCCGCGGAAAGGATGCCGCGGCGCTTCGAGCGCTGTTCCGGGTTATTTTTGCAGCGTTTACCCGACGATAGGGACGTCCGGCAGCGCCACGCGCGCGCGTCCAACGTTCGAAAGCGTCGCGCTCCCTCCAGGCAATAGACTTCCGAGACGCCGTAACAGAACGCCCTTCCGCCGAATTGGCCTTTTCTTTGTTGCGAAAGCAGATAATAATCCGCCTGCTCCTTCCGATGGCAGGAGATCCCTTCGGGCTGTTCAAATCGTGGGATAGACACCCAGCCCTTTGAAGTATGAACCGGGTCGGGCGCTCATCCAAATGGAGTACGGTTCCCCCGTTGTCCGCGAAGAGTTGAACTCCACGGCAGGTATTCCTGCAGGACGACTGCGCCGCTGACTGCCCGTGCTCCCCTTTCACGGAATGGAGTTGTCGCACATGTGGAGGCCGTCGATCCATCCGGCCGGAACTTTCTCGGCCCTACTCCGCCGCTTTGCCGGCGCAGTCGCCCTCCTCACAGTCCTGTTCGGCGCAGCTCCGTGCCAAGCGCAGGCGCCGGTCACCATCCAGCTGGTGAGCCTGAACAATCCCCAGACTATCAACACCACGGACAACAATGGGATCATCAGCCCGCCCGCCTCCTATGCCGCAACGGTTCCTACCGGAAGCTACACGAGTGGAACGTGGAATATTACTGTCGAGAATAATCCCGACCCCGGCGGGAGTTTCTGCGGCGCCAAGTTCTATCTGGATCTGCCTCCCCAACCCCTATCGGGGGATTGGTCATGTAAGACGCTCGGGGCCAGTTTTGTTCTCACGGAGGCCCTCACAACTGCGCAGCTCAACCTGATCAACTCATTGGCGGATGGGAGGTCGCAGATTCCGTTCGTCTTCCCTTTCCCGGTAACCCCCAGCTATACCATTGACGATTTCCACGTAACACTGCAGCCGGGTACGGTTCCCGCGCAGCCTATCCTCCCACCGACACCCGATGACAACTCCCAGGCGAGAGCGCCGGCGGGTCCAATGCCATTCTCTCCAAAAACGGGCGGGACCGCCGACGCAGACCCGGTGATGCTGGTGAACGGAACGCTCCAATCGTTCACCGGGCCGGACCTGACGTCTTACAATCCGAACGGACTCTCGGCAGTTTACAAGCGCACCTTCAGCAGCTACCTCGCTAACTCCGGATACGGGTCTCCTGGCCTGCCGGCCGGTTGGATTCATAATTATGACGTACGGATCCGGGGCGCGGGATACACCATGTGCTGGAGCCCGCTTGCTCTCTACTATCCTGATGGAAGTTTTATATACCTGCCGCCGGTACTGGATGGCTCGGGCGCGCCCACGGGCGCGTTTTACACTCCGCCCGGAGCGCCAATCATCGTGCAGGGGGTTCCGGCCACCGGTCTTGCCGGCATCGGCCGCTGGCAGTCGCTGACCGTCACCTGGTCCGACGGCACAAAATGGTACTTCACACCTCAATCCGGGCAGGACACCTATAATCTGGTCCAGATCACCAACCGGATGGGGTACAGCATCAATCTTAACCTGGACAGCAGCCGCCGCCTCACAAGCGTTGTAGACGCGTCGAGCGGCCGGGCGCTTTTGGGCCTTGCCTACGGGGCGAACGGATATCTCTCGTCGGTCACGGACGCGTATTCCCGCATGGTGACGTTTACGACGGGTGTACCACCCGGTCTCAACAATACTGACCTGCTCTCCGTTTCACAGATTGTCGCGGTAGGCGCCCGCACGATACCCGCACGCTTCACTTACGGATACGCTGACTCTGGCGGTTCCCAGCTTTTGAGCGCGGTGACGGTCCCGAGCCCCACCGGGGCCGGTGTCAGCACCGGCCTCATCAATTATACGAATGGCGAGGTAAGCTCACAGGTAGACGCCAACAGCAACCAGACTTTATTTACGTACAGCCCTGGCAGCACACTGGTGCAGGTCAAGAACAGCGCTGGCGATCTGGTGTTCTCCTACACGCAGAATATTGACGCTCAGGGCCGCGACATCGGAGTTGCCGATGCGGCCGGAAACAGCAACCAGGTCGTCTACGGGGATCCAGATAACCCGACCAAGCCAACCAGCTTCACGGATCGCGACGGCGCCACAACCCAGCGCACGTACGGGCCTTACGGAGCTACAACCAGCGTTACCACGCCCCGCGGCGTCACGACCACCACCACGTACGACTATTCCATTTTCCCGCTGGGCCGGGCGATCAGCTCGCAGGAGGGCAGCAAGCCGGCGACCACCTATACCTATTATGAGCCCAGCGGGCTGGTTCAAACGATCAATTCTCCCCCGCCCGGCACGGTCAACAGCACCCAGGCGGTTACCACCTCGTTC
>DASRZA010000089.1:0-9215 GCA_035686845.1 Armatimonadota bacterium
CTCTTCTTCGATGTGGATCTGGATAGTAACCCTCCCTATTTTGATTACAAGGGAGCAAAAGGCGCCTCTGCCATGAAGATGCTGGCAAGAGCGACCAATCACCGGTGGCGCCAGATTCAGGGTATCCAGACCTTCGATCGCGTTTCCGTGTTGGATTTGCATGATACCAACAACGAGGCGTTCTTTCAGGGCCGCGCTCTGGACTGGCTGCAGACCCTCAGCCACGATGATATAGATCGGTTGATCGACGGCAAAATGTCGCTTGGAGAGATAGACCCACAGTTTTATGACAGCCTCGCCAACCTGATGATGTTCATGCATCCCCACATGGCGTCTCTGCTGATGGACCCTGATAATCGCTTTGGAGTGGAGCTTTACATGGAGCCGATTCTGGAGTTTACGAATGCAAAGACCGGGCAGAGGGATTGGACCGACATCCCCCTGGTTCAGCGAAAGGTGACGATTCCCAAAGGCGCGGGCCCTGCGGGGTCGGACCAATCGACTGCACAAACCACGAGACCGGCGTTCCAGAACTATTCCCCACTGGAGGCGTCCGATCCGAACGGGGCCCTGGACTTTGGAGCCGGCTCCGTTCTGCAGCTGAGCGAGATTCTGGACAAAGCCGCCAAAGCGTTTAAGGTGCGGTATTACCAGGTGGATCACAGGCTGAGCGGGAGCTGGTATTTTATCTCCGGCCGCTATACCCGGCCTGCGTTCGATGCCGCGGTTGCAGCGGTCACTGAGGTCTCTCCTCCAACGCCAGAACCGGACTATCAAAGGATCTTCAAGCAGGGAGTTAAAGATGCGCTCAACAACGAGTGCAGCGATCTGCTCAACCGAAAGATGGTCTGGATGGATCCGGTTACCTGGAAAAACTACGACATTCCCGTTTCTCCGGCGCAGGTGGCCGGCGGCGATATGCTCACAGCGCAGGATTTCACAGGTAATGATCCTACGCTGCTGGCGTTTCTGGGCCGATTTGGAATAACACCGAACACAATGGTCACGCTGCGCCCGGGTCTCGACTTTGAAGTGGATACCGGAGGTATGAGCCAGGTTCCCGGCACGGGAATGATTGAGGACAACGTCGTGAAGGTCGGGATCTGGTAGTTATTCCGGCTCTGAAGCGCCCCCACCGGGGCCCTGGACCACACGGCTTGACGCTGGCTGCGACGGTGGATCGCGGTAGAGGGCGGGAGGTAATAATGTCAACGCGAAATACTGGGAATGCCAGCCCTGAATCGTGCTTGAGCGTTGCGCCGGCGCCCTGCAGGCGAGCACGAGCTCTGTTTCCCGCTGTTTTGTTCGCCCTGGCGTCGTTCTCCCTGGTCCTCGCTTGCCACATTCCAGCCCTCGCCGGCCGAGCGCCGAGGCCCTCCCATACTGGAGCCAACCCCCGAACCACGCCCCGTGTAAAGCAAGCCGCTCACGCCGACCCGGGCCCCGCTGCCGGGCCGAGGGCAGTCTTTCCGGAAGCTTCCCAACCGTTGACGGGCATTGAGGGTGGCTCTCTCGCTCATTTTGTCTTCGAGGTGAAGAATGCAGGCGACCGTAATCTGTTGATCAGCCGGGTCAGCCCCAGCTGCGGCTGCACAGTTGTCAATTTCGACTCCCCGATTGCTCCTGGCGGCACGGGAATGATCCGCGCGGAGGTTCAGACCGAGCCCTTCTGGACCGCGCTCGATAAGACGGTAGAGGTATTTACTAATGATACGCAAGCGCCCGAGACGACCCTGGAGCTTAAGGCAGAGGTAATTCCGGTCTTAACCATCGAGCCGGGCCAAACCGCCAGCGTTCACTACGACGGCCTCGCCGATGGCGTGCAAGAGCCCCTCGTCCAACGGTTCACCATTCGGCCCAACGGCAAGGCGCCCTTTTCCATTGAGGGATTACCCGAAGTCGAGGGTCCGGTGACAGCGGAGGTATCGCCCGGCAAGGACGATCCGTCCACATACGTCGTCACCGTAAAACTTACACCGCCATCCTCGGGCGGCGACGTCACGGGGGCGGTGAGGCTGCGCACCAATCTGCCGCTGGCGCCCCAGATCCCGCTCTATCTTCGTGCATTCGATTTGAAAGGCATCGCGATTTCACCGAGCATCCTGGACTTCGGGCGAATAAGCGCCGCTGGACATTCGCACAACCTCACGGCAGCGGTGTTTTCTCGCGGGACAACATTTCAGATCACGCGTGTGGATTGTGGGGATCCAGCCCTCAAAGCGCAGTTCAATGAGCTGCCAACGCCAATCAGCATGTACAACGTTGAAGTGGAATATCGTGGCGGCTGGGTGAAAGGAGTTCACAGAGGTGTGATCCGGGTTTACACGGACCTCCCGAGAATTCCGGTCGTGTCCATCCCTTTCACTTCGCTACGGAACTTGCGCCGTGAAAGGGATGGACAGATTCTGCGATCAGACGACGCTACTTGCCCCTAACCGACCAGCGCCTCACCGGGCGCGCTCCCTGCCGGTGTGTGGCGCTTCGCGTGACAGACCAGACGCTGCAGCCCACGGATCACCAGCTCATATTTCCCGACGCCTACTCGCACGGCTCACGGTAACTAACGCCGGCGTGGTGCGGGTCGGTTGTCGAACGGTCTGTATCTTCAGGACTGGTTTTAGCCACCAAGGATGATGGCGGGCGCCCAGGCTGAATCATCTCGCATCCGAAGCGACGTTCCTCGCCTGCTCACAAAGCTTGCGAGCAAAATCCTCCGCCCGTACGGGATCCTCGTCCGGTTTCGGAAGACCGAGGATCGCGGCGTGGTCGGCGTTATCGGGTAGGGGGAGGCTCAACGGCACGAGTCCGATGTCCCGGACCCGTCCGGAATGCAAGGTTACGCACCCATGGTGTTTTCTCAGGCCCGTAACGGCGGATCGAAAGGTGAGTCCCACCGAAAGCCCGTCTTCGTTGGGGCGGAGAAGGAACGCGACGGTCAAGACCTCGCCAGTCGCCTGGCTGCGCCATCCCGCCGAGCGGAGCGCCCTGAATAGAATCGTCGGGCAGGGGAGCGACTCATGCACCGCGCGCCAACCATGCGAGCAAAGCTGTAAGTCTTGCGATTGATAAGGGGTGAGCCTCCGATCGGCTTCCCCACGCGGCATATATATAACGCCGGCGCTCAGGTCCGGCTGGGACAGCCAGGACCACGTGTCGCTCGCCGCGGTCCCACTGAATCCGGATTCCTTGGGCGGCATCTGTATAGAGAGCACCCTCAGGAATCGGAAGACTCATTCGTTCGGATACCTCCTGCAATAGCGCGCTTACGATGTCGTAGACTTCGCCCGTTGTTCGGCAGTCGGGATCCTCGTCCCGAAGCGTTTCCATGAGATCGCTCAGCAGAGACGTGGGCGGCTTCTGGTAGATCGCGGCAAGCTCTTCAGGTGAGTCAGTCGTCTGCGAAGCTTTGAAAACTGGATGCTCCGTGCGGCTAAGCACTATACTTTCCGTCGCAAGCACGGAATCGTACAGGTCGTCGATAAGGCGGAGAGAAGACGGCAGTTCATCCAATATCGGTTCCGGAGTCGCCTTTGCGCCCGAGACAGTTTCCATCGCGAACGACCACGCTGACGTGCTCATGTTCTATCCCCTTCGGCTAAGTATACCTGCAGAACTCTGTCGGCCTCAGAGTAAGCCTGACTGAAGAACGTCTCAAGCGCGTCTGGTGACATCGATATGTCGGCTCCAGCCGGAGTATTCATGTCTTGTTCTACCGAAATCAAAGGGCTCTGCTCGTATCCATATGGCCCGCCGCGTAACTTGATCCAGTTGTTAATCTCCATGCCGTTGGGCAAACACCGGACGGTGTGACTGTGTAGCTCCAACGCCTGGCTATCACCGAGCGGGCCGGACGCGATTTCTGCCTTGAAAAAGTGCCTCGCCAGTTCGATCGCCGGGATCGGCGCTTTGCACTCTCTGATCAGAACAAGAGCCGCTCTGTTGATACGCGCTTGTGTATTCCGAATCTGCGAGAGGAGAACCTCGACATTCTTGCGCATCCCTTCAGAGGCGTCGGGATTCGTCGAATCTCTCCAAATAGCGTCACTTCGAGATAACGCCAATCGGAGCTCGTACTCATGGCTCGCGCTAGATAGCACAATCCGGGGCACTTCGGCCGGCGCTTGCGGCGGAAGTGGAAACGCGGCCGGCGGCCCGTTGTACATGGTCTCGAACTTCTCGAGAGTGTGAGCGAGCAGCGTAGAACTGGAGAATGCGCCGAGATCCGACGTGAATATCGAAGTCTGCACCATCCTCGTCTGAAAGCGACCAGCGTTTAGCAGCTCGGGAGAGTGCTGACCGGCCGGGCCCTTCGTCGGTTGTACCGAGGCGTCGGGCTGTTCCAAAGAACCGGTAGCAGGGTTTCGAATCATCCACTTTCCTTCACCAAAGAGAATGTACGTCCCTTTTGAAGTAAGCGACTCCGAACGGAGGTACTCAACGGCCTGCGCGTGTTCAACCAAACTCAAGATGCGGCTGACGACGAAATACTGACCCAAACGGACAACCGTTCCCGAGCTCTGTAATCCGTTCAGATCAGCGCCGAGTACCATACGATGGTGCGCAATATCCAGGTTCACGGTCACCGGTTGTTCGATGCGTTTATCTTCTGACGAGTCGCCATTAAAACTGATTCTCAGTAGAAGCCCGTTCTTGCCCGCAGACACCTCACAGCCAAGCACGAATGGAGCGCCAGCGATATTCTCCGGCGGTAATAGTGCTTCTGCCCGGTGAGCGACCCCACCATGGTCGTGGATTATGAGTTCAACCTTGCTCTGATTCTCGAGGTATATTGAAAGACGGTCGTGCCTCGGGTCCACTCCTGTGTCGAGCAGGCAGCGCGCGCCCGATCCGCTCCCGGGATCCAGCGCGAGATCGAAATAGATGGACATTTGACTTGTATCAGACTCAGAGATTCTTGACACCAAACATCTTCACCTGCCCCCAGGTCTCTGCCGAACTTTGAAGAAGCTTTTAACATCTATTATAGCTCCCCAACTATTTTGCGTAAGTGGCATCGAGCCAGCGAGTTGTATCGCTGGCTTGATGCTTCAGCCCTCAGTCCTCCGCCACCCCGTACCGACGCCTACCCGCACGACTCACGGTAACTAACGCCGGCGTGGTGCGCGGGGGATGGCGGAGGGTCTCGCAAAGGCTGCGCCATGCGAGTGCGAGGGCCTGGACGCAGTCATCATGGCCGCCGGGCGGATGGCGCGCGGTCGCGCGGCCGCCCGGTGTGTTCAGCCATTGGAACGACCGCATCTCTCCCAGCAGCGCCGCAGTTTCCGGACCCTCCACGATCGAGATCTGCGCCTGCTCGACGGCGAGCACCAGCTCTTCCATCAGCCGGGGCCGGCTCTCGGACGTGTAGAGGAACGGTGTCAGCCGGATGCGTTCCGGGGTGTTCGCCAATGGCCCTCGGGAGGTCCGGTCGCGGATCAGGTTGAACAGCGGATCGCCGATGCCGGACCCGTCTATCACTGCCCGGCAGCCGGGATGAGATTCTAACAGGCGCGCCACCCGGTCCACCTGGATCGACCACTCGGCCTGGTTGAACCGGTCCATGGCGGCCAGTTGTCCTTCCACGTCGAGTATGACGATGACGGTATAATCGGCGGTGCGGGCCAGGTCTACGCCGGCAAAGAACGGCGGCTGAATGCGCAGTGGCCCGGAACGTAAGATAGCCTGGATATTCGTCTCACGGAAGACGTTATTTCCGGAAGCCTCGAAACTGAGGTCATACTCTTCGGCCCAACTGCGGATCGTGTGCCGCTGCCGCTCCTTCTCGGCCCATTCGGGCGTATATTCCGACCGCTGCTCCCAGCGAATCCGGTGGACGCTCCAGCCGGCTGCGGCCCCTTCGGTTTCCGCCTCGAGCCAGAGACGGTGGAATAGATTCCCCCGGCCATGCGGGGTGGAAACCACCGTCATCCGGCCGCCGCTGCTCACCGTGGGCGCCAGGCTCTGGTAGATCTCCTCCGCCCACGGCAGATACGCCGCTTCGTCAAGATAGACGTCCGTGGCGCTGTAGGAGCGAGCGGCGTCAATGCTGGCAGCCAGGCTGACAATGCGAGAACTGAGATCCTCCCATTCCATCGACGTGGTGTTCTTTGCCGTTGGTTTCGAGATAGTTCCGTTTTTGATGTCCGGCTGGATGGATTGATGCGCGTACCGGAGCAGGTTGCGGGCCGCTTCCAGGCTGCGCGAAACAAACAGGACGGTGCTGCCCTGCCGGTTAAGCGCAACGTAGACCGCCTCGCACGCTAAGGCGCGGGAGACGCCCATCTGCCGCGACTTCAGCACGATTCGCTGCCGCGCGGTGTCGCGCCAGAGATCGATCTGGTACGGGTATGGCTTCAGTAGTTCTAATCCCTTGCCCGGCCGCATAATGCTGCAGTGCTTCGTGATCCATTCCGACGGATCCTCAATCTCTTTCGAGGAATCTTCCCTGATTTCCGAAGGATGCGCCGTCTTTTCCGAAGGTTCATCCTCACTCATTTAAGATGCCAGATCGACCAACTGGTGATAAATGTCAGCAGCCCGGCGAGGACCGCCCAGATCCCCTTGATCTGGAGCGATTGGCCCTGGATCTGGGCCTGCAGCTCCTCGAAGTGGCTGCGTCCATCCCGGGACCAGATCGCCTCGTCCTGCCGGCGGTTCTGCTCGGTGACGGATCGCAGGTCGGATGCGACCGCCGCCAGCTCTTTGCGCAGCGCCTCGATATCTTCCGATAGATTCGAGAGCGCCGTCACCAGGTTGCTCATCAGCGCCTCTTCGCTCAAAGAAAAACGGGCCTGCATGGTTGGATTGGGAGAACGCATTAGAATTGACCTCGAATGGACGGAGTACGATTCACCGCAGAGGCACAGAGTTCCGCAGAGATTCGCGGATCTCCGCGTCTCTGCGGTGATCTTTTCCTCCGTCAGGCCGTCACGGCAACGCTCGCGAACGAATTGGTGACCGTCTGGAGCATACCGGCGCGGGTCCGCATCGTGCGGGCGAGTTCGTCGGTACCCGGAATGGGCAGAACCGGGCCAAGCTGGATCGGGATGTACGGCGCGTAAATAAATCCTTCGCCATGAATACCGACGAACGCCTGGCCGAGGCCGCCGGTCCCATCCGAGATCCAGGGGGTCCGGTAGACCGTCCATCGCCCGGAAATGGATCCGAAGACGTTGGTCCCGATCTCGCCGGGCGTCTGCATCTCGTCGTCGCGTCCGACCGGCCAACCGACGGCCTTGAAGGTTTCAAGCTTCTCGAGGCGAGCCGCGAAAGCCGGGCTTGCAACGATGTAGTTGGGATGCCGGAACCGCGCCTTCTCGACGGCAAGAGACGCCTCCACAATCGCGCCATAAATGGAGGCGTTCCAGTCTTTCTGCGTCCATCCGGAGGCGGCTGTTTGAGACCAGGAGACCTGATTCCCACCGGGTATGCCGTTGTAGATGGTGTTCAGCGCAGTGTAGTCAATATTGCCGACAAGCTCACGAGCGACGTAATCGAAGACCTTCGACTGCAGATCCTGGTTGTACTGCGCCCGGAGATCCTCTTGCAGCTCGGTGGTCCACTGCACCTGGAGCGCGAACTTCTGCGCGGTGACGGTGGAGCTTGTCAGTTTGTAACGAGTTTTGGGAATGTTCGCGCCCTCGCCCAGAGCCGGGCTGGTGGTATTGGAGCCGGGCGGCAGCGTGGAGCTGCCGGGGCTGGTGAGATTGGTCTGTGCGCCATTGGATCCGATTGGAACCGCGGCGCCCAGAACGATGGAACCGGAAGCCTGGCTGACATAATAACGAACGCCGGTGGCGCCGGTCGGCAGCGTGATGGCCCCAATCTGGATGTTCTGGCCGGTAGTCAGCGTGACCGCGGCCGTAGTCGATAGCCTGGTTTCGCCAATGGCGTTCACGAAGGTATAGCCGACGTTATAGGTCCCGGCCAAAAACGCCGAACCGGTCCCGGTCGGGGTAATCGTGGGAGCGGTGGTGGCGTCGGCCAGCGCCGCCGCCTCGCCGTGAGTAAAAGTCGACGAGGGCGAGAAGTCCGGCACAAAATCCTCGAAGAAGACCTTTGCTGTGGGGCCGGCCATCGGCTGAACCGACGCGATGGCGTTGATCAAAAGAGCCGGGTAGACCTTCGGCACAAACGCAAGCGCGATCGTCGTGAAGGTTGGAATATCAGCCGTGGTATCATCCTCGTACAGACCGGCGCGTACCTGGTTGTCAAGAAGCTGAGCAACCAGAGCACGAGCGCGGGGACTTCGAACTCCTTCGAGCAGATAGGCCCAGCGGGCATCGCGGGCCGCCTGTTCGGCGAGACTTTGCGCGGCCAGCGAAGACGCTTCACTGTGGCGCGTTCTGAGTGTCATGAGTAAAGACCTTTCCGAAACATGGAGAGAAGACGACGGACGACGAAAAGCGAACGCAGGGCGCCAGAGTCCAGTAACGCTTAACGCGCCTCTGGCGCCCTGACCCGGTTACCCGGCGGCTGCTTTTTGAAGTCCCTGGAACACGCCGTCGACAACGGCGGAGAGAATGGGGTAAGCCTGGCGGGGGAAGAGAGACTGCAGGTGCGTGATGACCCACTGCTTCTTTTGAGCGCCCTGCCCGGCGGTGGTAAACTGAGCGTCGGCGGCCTGGATGAGCGTCTCCGCCCATGTTCGCAGCCGCTCATCGCGGATCTGGTCCGCGGCGTGCTTCACCAGCAGGCACGTGTGATACACCGCCCCAATAATCAGCGCCAGCAGCGCTTTTTGCGCCAGCGGCCATACCAGGCCCGCCAGCATCGACAGATTCAGAGTCATACTTATCCTTTCATTGGGATCGATTGGGTCAGAAACTATTCGCCAGCAGCCGCTGCTGCAGCCGCTGCTCTGGCGTGAGGGAGGAATGACTGATGAGCGCCTCGGCGTTATCAGCGAAGCCGGCGCCGGCGGGCAGGCTGTTGGTAAAGCCGGCCGCGGAGAGAAGCTGCTCGATGGAATGCCATCGCTCCGCCACCTCGGCAGGGCTCTGACAAGCCGCCAACTGCTCGGCGATCTTCTTGCGAACGTCGGGACGGAGATTGGAGAGCAGCGTACTCGTCTGCTCTTCCACCAGGATCTTTTGAAGCCGTGTCAGCGCCTGGTCACGTGCGGCGGCCGACTCGTCAAGCTGCTTCTGGCTCTCGCTAAGCCGGGCCTCGTACTCCGCGCGCTGGATTTCAATCTGATCCTGGAGGCCCTCCAC
>DASRZA010000090.1:0-28060 GCA_035686845.1 Armatimonadota bacterium
TGAGTGTTAGAGTGTGTGAGACGGTGAGATGGGGGGACGGTGAGATGGGGGGACGGGAGGACGGTGAGATGGGGGGACGGCGAGATGGGGGGACGGGAGGACGGTGAGACAGGGGACGGGGGAACGGTGAGATGGTGGGACGGAGGACTGAGCGCGCATGCGAACAAGCTGAGCGCCCGAACATGGGCTGGGCGCTCGAGGAGCGACCGCGTTACATCCGAGCATGAGGCGCCGTGTTAGGTTGTGCGTTCCTACCTGCCCCTTCCACGCCTCTCACCCAGACGGACTACAAGGTAGGTTCCAAAGGCGAGCGTGGTGATGAAGAAGCTGACCGGGTATGGCAGATAGAATGAGATGAACAGGCCGATCCAGGTGAACGCGAGAGCCAGCAGTACCGAGATATAGATGGCCGAGGATGGCCGGTTGCTCAGTCGCTCGGCGATGGCCGCCGGGGTAACAATAAGCGAGAAGATGAGCAGCACGCCGACGACTTGCACGGCGGCGGAAACTGCGAGAGCCAGAGTTAGCATGAACGCGACCGAAATAAACCGAACCGGAACACCTCGGGCTTCCGCAACCTCCTCATCGATCGAGGAAAATAGGAGTGGGCGGTACATGACGACAATGCCAGCCAGAGCAACCAGAGCGGCGATGAAAGTTACCAGGACGTCCAGCCGGCTGATGCCGAGAATCTCTCCGAAAAGCAGCGCGTACGCCTCGGTGGCATAACCCTTGTAGAGCGATAGGAACAACACACCCAGGCCGAGCGCCCAGGCTAAGACAATGCCGATTACCGTGTCCCGAGAGCGGAGTTTCTGACCAAGCGAGCCCATGACCGCGGCCGCCAGCAGCGTGAACGCCAGCAAACCGAGCACAGCGCTAACGCCGGCTACGACGGCCCCTGCCGCGCCCGCGAACCCAATGTGCGAGAGGGCGTGGGCCGCGAAGGAGCTGCGACGCAGGACGACCATGTATCCCACTACGCCGGCCAGTATCGCTACGATAGTGCCGGCTAAGAACGCATTCCGCATAAAACCGTATGAAAACACCTGCTGCAGGTCCCGGAACAGGTTCCAGCTAAACATGACGCCCGCTTTCATGCCCACCATGCGGATGGGCCATCACGTCTTCCATGCCGACGATAAAGCGGCGCCCCTGGGTGTCTTCCAGTACTTCCACCGTCGTCTCGTACAGTCGCGAAAGCGTCTCAGAAGTAATCACTTCCGCCGGCGTGCCGACGGCCATACCGTGACCTGCGATGTACAGCAGCCGGTCGACGACTGCGAACAGGGGATTAAGATCGTGCGTCACCAGAAGCACCGCCAGACGACGGTCCTTCGCCAGCCCGCTGACCTGCTCTGCGACCTCCGTCTGATTGCGAAGGTCGAGACTCGCCAGTGGTTCATCGAGCAGCAGGAGCCGTGGATTGCCAACCAGCGCCTGGGCCAGGAGCAGGCGCTGCCGCTCGCCGCCAGAGAGTCGGCCGACGCTGCGTTCGGCATAGGCGGCCGCGCCAACTGCGGCGATCGCTTCGGCCACGATCCGCTCTTTTTGACGAGAGCGCAGGCCGATACCCCACCGGCTCCCATCTACGCCAAAACCCACGACGTCGATCCCGGAAATCGACGTTTCGGCGTCCCATGGTCGACTTTGTGGTACGTAGCCGATAGCCGGGTTGCCCCGGCGCGGCGGCCCGCCCAGCACTTCGAGATTGCCGGCGCCTGGCGCCTGGAGGCCAAGCAGCATTCGCAGCAGCGTCGACTTGCCGGCGCCGTTTGGGCCGAGGACCGCAATCAACTCCCCGGGAAAGATGTCGAAACTCGCGCCCGCCCAGACGACCTTGTCGGCAAAGCTGGCGCTCAGATTTCGGGCGCTGATGACCGGCTGTTGAGAATCGTTCATCGGCGGCGCGCGGCGCTAAGCGCTCTTGTAAGCTGATCGATCTCACCATCCATCCATGTTTGGAAGCTGGCGGTCGGCGGCTGGAGGGTTTCGGTCACCCCAACGACCGGGATCTTACTCTCGGTCGCGAGCTTCTTCATATTGGTCGTAATAGAGGTGGACGTCTGCAGATTGTAGACCATCACTTTTGGGGCGCCGAATCTGAGCTGCCGCTCAAAAGTCACCACACTCCGCGCCGGGGGGTCGTTGCCCTCCCCCACAGCCTGCATGAAGGCGGGGGGTGAGATAAGATCGAGCGTCGTGTAGGTAGCGAGGTAGTCGAAGATATCTTCTGTGGCGGCAACCTTGACGCCGCCAAAACGCTGCCGGATATAGGAGAGCTTCGCCCGGTACGATGAAAGCGCCGATTCAAGATGATCGTGCTGAGTCTTGAAATAAGCCGTATCGGCCGGGTCGATCGATTCATAATCGGCCGTTATCCGGTCGATGACCTTGAAGACGAAATCAGGATTATACCAGAAATGGGGATTCACCCCTTCCTTCTCACCAAGCATCTCTGCGACGATCACGACCCTGCGCCGCGGATTGGTACTCGCCGAGAGCAGCTTCTTTCCCCAGTCGTCGTAGCCTGCGCCGTTAAGGATGACGTAATCGGCCGTGGCGAAGGAGCGGGCGTTCGCGGTGCTGCTCTCGTACTCGTGGGGATCGGCGTTCGGGTCGGATACGATGCTGGTTACATTCACCTTGCCTCCCCCGAGCTGAGAAGCAAGGCTGCCCCAGAAATTCTCTCCGGCTACGACAGCGATTTTATTGTCAGATCTTGATGGGATGGGGGTCGAGGTCCACCAGGCGGCGCCGCCAAAAGCGAGTACGAACGCGAAGATGACCCCGGTCCAGGTATACGGGTTTTTGAGAGGCGAAGGAGTGGTATCCATTGCGGAATTTATTTGGCTGCGATCAGGCGGGTGATCAATTTCCCGCGTCAATACACGTGCGTATGCTTAAATAAGCTACCCTGTCGTTATCCGGTTTGTCAATTTGCGCTCCGAGCCGCCTCCCGGCTGAACCCGTGCCTGATGCCGATCGATCCCGGCCTAAGCGGGCGCGGGGTCCGAGGCGCGCGCAACATCAGCGTTTGTGATTCAACCTTCAACTTTCGTCACCCCTCAGCCTGTACGGTCTCCCCCGTCATCCGTCCTTCGTCGTCCGTCCGCGCGCGGCGCCGCCGGCTATGATAGTATACAAATGCGCGTATCGTGGGAGTTGGGAATAGCGATGAATGTAACAGGCGTCATGAGATGATTCAGGCCGTGGGAATAGGAATGATCGAGATCGCCCGATTGCAGCGAGTATTGGATACCAGGCCTTCGTTTCTCTCTCGCTGGTTTTCGGATGAAGAGATGGAGAAAGCCGGGCGCCGGGCGCGGGCGGCTGAGGACCTGTCCGGCCGATACGCCTGCAAGCTGGCGGTGCGGAGTTGTCTGCGCACGCGCCTCGATTCTCAAACGCGCTTGATCGATATAGCTACAGCGAATGATTCGCTGGGGAAGCCAACGGTTATGCTAAGCGCACCGCTCGCGGATCGCGCAGCGAAAGGGTTTGGCGGAATCTTTAGTATCGAAGTCAGCATCACCCACAGCCGCGAATCCGCAGCCGCCATCGCCATACTCACTCTGCGCGAGGGTCCGGATCAGCCGGATAGGAACACCGGAGGCGCCAATGACTCCCGGTAATGTTCCCGATATCCGGCCCTTCCTCCGGCAGGTAGGGGCGGGTGGAAGGCGCGCCAGGGACCTTTCGCTTCAAGACGCCCGCGCGGCGGCAGCGTGTATTCTCGATGGCGGCGCCACGCCGGCGCAGGTTGGCGCCTTTCTGATCGCGCTGCGAGTGAAGGAAGAGACCGCGGAGGAATTAGCCGGGTTCGCGCTGGCGGTTCGCGAACGCCGGGCATCCATCGCCGCGCTGCCCGATCCGACGATTGATTGCGCCAGCGCATACGACGGACGAGTGCGGACCATTCCGGTCGGCCCGGCCGCCGCGCTCGTGGCGGCGGCCGATGGCGTCGGCGCCCTATTTCACGGAGTGCGCGGATTGGGCCGCGCGGGTCTTGGACCAGCGGAGACGATGGCGGAAATCGTGCCAGCGATACCCGGCGCTGCGCCGATCGTCTATATCGATCAGACATCCTATTGTCCGACGCTCGCGGCGCTTCTGCCGATTCGAAACCAGATCAGTCTGAGGACCGCGTTCAATACGGCCGAGAAACTAGCTGCGCCGGGACAAACCGCCGCCGGAGACCCGCCGCTGCTAATCGGGTTCTTTCACGGCGGATTTCTTGAGCGCGTGGCCGCCGCCGCTAAGATTGTCGGCGTCCAGAGGGTGATGGCGGTTCAGGGATCCGAAGGATCGGATGAGATCCCCATCACGCGCGACAGCCAGGTTTGTGAGCTTCGAGATGGCAGACTTCAAAAATGGGTCGTGAATCTCAGGGATGTGGGTATTGAACCGGCGCCGGCGAGCATGCTCGAGATCGACCCGGCCGACACCTCGAAGACCTTTGAGCGACTTCGTGAGGCGCTGCGCGGTGAGCCGGGACCAGTGAGGGAGGCGATTGTGATGAGCGCCGCCGCCCGGCTTTATCTGGCGGATCGTGCCCAAACTCTCGCTGAAGGTGTAGCGCTGGCGAGACGACTCCTCGAAAAAATCCGGCGGTGGCTGCCGCCCGGGCCGACGACGTGATCGCCGCAAAGGATCTAACCCGGGCGGATGGCGGCGCGCTCCCCAGAACCGACAGCCGGCGTCTCACAGACCGGGTTGAAAGCCGCGCACGCGATCTGGGGTTCGACCTTTTCGGAGTCTGTGGCGCCGGGCCGGTCGAAGGATTTGAACAGTTTCAGCGCTGGATCGACGATGGCATGGCCGGAGAGATGCGGTATCTCGAACGAGAGCCGCTGCGTCGCTCTGACCCTCGACAGGTGATGCCAACCTGTCGATCGGTCATCGTATCCGGCATGGTCTATCGCACGGATAAACCGTCGCCAACGAGTTCTGCGTCCAGCGATCCGCCCCGGAACGGCTCGAATGGGCCGCACGGCGCGGTCGCACGATACGCTCGAGGAACCGATTACCACGAAGTAATGAAAGAGCGGCTCCTGCGCCTGTTGGACGCCGTCCGAGAAGAGGCGGCCGCGCCGGTCGCCGGTAAAGTGTATGTTGACACAGGGCCGCTTTTGGAGCGAGACCTGGCGTATGCGGCCGGATTGGGATGGCGTGCAAAGAATACGCACCTGATTCACCCGCGGCGCGGATCCTATTTCTTTTTGGGGGAATTGCTCCTCGACATCGGTTTATCGCCAACAGCCCGCCAACCAGACCGGTGTGGCTCTTGCACCCGCTGTCTCGACGCCTGCCCGACTGCGGCTTTCGTTGGCCCGGGCGTCCTGGATGCTCGCCGGTGCATTTCCTACCTTACGATTGAGCTGCGAGGACCGATTCCAATGGAACTGCGGCCGCTCATTGGCAATATGGTCTTCGGATGTGATATCTGCCAGGAAGTCTGTCCCTGGAACCGTCATGCGCCTGAGGGATCTGAGCCAGCTTACAGGGCGCGTACGGGTCTTGATCCTGTGGACCTCATCGAACTAATGGGGATTTCCCAGGAGGAGTTCTCCCGGCGATTTCGAGGGAGCGCCATCAAGCGAGCCAAGCGACGGGGACTGCTGCGGAATGCGGCTGTAGCGCTCGGCAATAGCGAAGATCGCCGGGCGATTCCGGCTCTGCGCCGCGCGCTTCAGGATCATGAGGCACTCGTTCGTGGACACGCAGCCTGGGCGATGGGTCGCATTGGCGGACCGGGCGTATTACAAATTCTGCAAACCCAACTTTCGCGGGAAGCGGATGAATGGGTTCGGGATGAGGTCGAGGGCGCAATCCGGGCGGTCACCGCAAAGGAACACCGCCTGGAACGCTAATCCCATACGGACGGCGAAGCGCCCTCAGCGGCCCGGCCGGGCGGCCGGCGTCGAATTTGAATGGCGAAAAGTGGAGGATGCGCAGGCGGACCAGTATCAATTATTGGTCCGCCTCGCGAATTGCGGGCTGGCGGTTAGTTTACGCGGCGGGCGCCAACGAGGCGGTGCGCGTAATATCCCGTCAGGGAATTGATCGTAACTCCCTTTCGGGGGTTTGCGGCATGGATGAACCGATTGCCGCCTATATATATCCCAACGTGCGAGACACCGGGACGGCTGGTATGGAAGAAAAGAATATCTCCGGGGCGAAGGTCTTTGTAGTGAATCTTCTCTCCGACGTGGGACTGCTCACTCGCGGTGCGGGGGAGATGATGGCCAAGCTTGGCGTAAACATAACGTACAAAACCGGAACAGTCGAAGCCACGGCTTGTTGTGCCGCCCCAGACATACGGGGAACCGCGATATCGGCGAGCGATCTCAACAGCCATGGATGAAGGCGCAGATTTGTCTGAATTGCCGCTGGGATCCGCGCTTGGATTATCGCCCGTATCATCCGGGTCATCAATTTCATACCGATTGTCAATAAGCCAGGGATTAGGGGAGGAATGTACGCTGCGCGCCGGATCGTGCCGTAAAGACGCCATCTCGCGCTGCCGGGACGGCGCCGAGCGGAGCACGTACGTTTTGGAAGCCAACGTTATAGAACTTGTTAGAAGCAACAGGGAGGCTGCAAACGCCAGCCGCGTGGCCGTTCTTGCAGGTATCAAATCGCAATCCTTTCGTGAGTCGTGGCGCGTGAGGCGCTGGTTCCGAGCGCGAGCCGTGGAGGTAAGGTAGTAAATCGGCTGCTAAGGCAGTCTATCACGACCCCTTTACCATATTCAAGGATTTGGCGGATTGCTGTAGTTGAGTAACTGGAAAAAGCTCGTCGGGATTCGGGAATAAGGGGGAATCGGAAGGAATTCGCGTGAGATGGGTCACATCGCCACGGGAATCTTCGAAAAAAACTT
Source organism: Armatimonadota bacterium (assembly GCA_035686845.1). Lineage (GTDB taxonomy): Bacteria > Armatimonadota > DASRZA01 > DASRZA01 > DASRZA01 > DASRZA01. The sequence continues at coordinate 6,884 of DASRZA010000090.1, forward strand.
CGAAATGGAGTAGAATGGACGAAATTATAGCATAACTGAAGCAGGATTTTAGTGGGCGCATCGGGAACCCAGATACAATAACGGATTCTGCGGTTCGGTTATAGGAGAGTGGCGCCGGCACAACGCGCGAACCACCCTTTCTTGTCTTGACAAACAGCCAGTCGGACTATATAATCACCCAATTATCCTGTATCCCGCGGCTCGTTCTCTGATGCAGGCGCTGGTTCATTCCGGCGACCTCATATGGGCAAGATCGCCTTTCACCGCGTTACAAGGAGCTTGAGATGCTCGTGCTATCCCGGAAGGTCGGCCAAAGTATTATTATTGGAGAGGGTATCGAGATAACCATTGTGGAAATGCGCGGTGACCAGGTCCGCCTGGGCATTGATGCGCCCCGCGAGATCCCGATCAACCGCAAGGAGATTCTCGAGCGCGCCCGGAATCAGGCGCAGCGTCCCGCCGCTCCCACCGCTGACGGCGTAACCGCGTTCCCGCCCACCGAAGCGCCGCCGCCGGAGGTTATCTCCTCCGTTGGCGATCATATTTCCGATGGAATCCCAGCGCCTGTCTCACGACCGGATCGCCTCTGACCATGAGTGGTCGATTATTCGACCCTGCGCCGCTCCTACGCTGATTGGTGGATTTGTGGTTTCACGGTTGTGGCCCTGCAACACCCGGGTATAATGACTTGACTGATGTCCGGTGGAACAATCGCCGGGAATGGTGTCTCGCGTCGCTAACTAAAGGAGTCGGGAATGTTTGAGGGAATATTGGATGGCATCGGCGGCCTGAGTGGTTGGGCGCTGGCGGCAGGCGTCGTGGTGATCGCGGGACCCGCCGTGGCGCGTCGGCTTCGCCCGGTCGCGAAGGGAGCGATTAAGGGCTATCTGGCCCTGACAGCGCAGGTTCGGGACGCGAGTGAGGGTGCGAGAGCCAGTATGCAGGATCTCGTTAATGAGGCTCGTTCTGAGAATGCCGCCGGTTCACCAGACAGCCGCGCCTGACATTCTCACCACACCGGACCATCGTTCGCCCGATTTTCAGTCCCAGTTCCCGATAACCATGTTGGATCTCGAGATCAGCCACTTCCATCCTGGCCGCCTGCGTGTACGTCTCGCGAGGGTCGCAAAGGATCCACTTTTCGCAGAACAACTTCGGCAAACCATCGCCTCTATCGGCGGCATCACGGCGGTGAGCACGAGCGGGATAACAGGGAGCGTGCTGATTTGCTACGACCCCACCGGCCTGGATCTCAAGACGCTCCTTGGTTTCGGCAAGATGCTGGGCGTTGTGCCGCCTGAGTTTATGATCTCCGGCGCCGCGTCCGCCGAGCCGATTTCGCCGCAGGCATTCAGCCTGGCTATGGCGCCGGAGGCGATCGTCACGAGACTCAACCAGGCGTTCGACACCGTTTTTGAGAATGGCGGCCGGCTCGCGGAACAGGCGCTGAATCCTCGCGTGGCAGTCTCCGCGGTTGGCCTGAACGCGGCCGCGCGGGCATTGGGCATAAAAATGGGATTGGCTGTCTCCCCGTCCTTCGCAGCAGCCTGGATCGCGGCGAGTATCCTGCTCGGGCCACTCAAAAAGTCACGACCGTGATCCACGCAACTACCGCCGCGGCTCGCGGGCCCGTCGGCGCAGCTCGGTGACGATCCGGTCATAGACCCCGCGTACAAGCGGATCGGCGCAGTGGTCTTTGATGGCCAGAGCGGCTCGTTCCAGACCCGCCGCATCACGCTCTTCCGCGGCGCGGTGCAGCGCCGCGTCACAATGTCGCAGATGCAGCGAAGCCGGCCATTCTGCGAGACCGAAGCGGTTGTCGGGATAGCGGTAAAAGGTCAAAGAACGACCCAGAAGCCGGACGAGTATGGCGGGTCCGTCCTCGAGGCGCGTTCGCTGCAGCAATCTGAGGCAGCCGTTGGCGCTTGGTGAGGCGGTATGGTCTGAATCCGCAGGTGGAACCGCCGCCTCTTCCGTGGCCTGCAGATCCGCCGTCAGACAGCGACATATTTCCTGCGCGCTCATAGCGCGCCCTTCACGCGATAAGACAGCCTGAGCGCCGCTCCGAAGCCATCGACGGGCGGCGGAGCGACGGGATGCGACCTCAAGTTCATCCATGTTTCTGCATTTCCTCGATCGGCGCCGGAACTCCTTCGAATCCGCGGAAAACTCGGGTCACCGTCCGGCCGGACCAATGAGGGGCCGATTCCCTCTCAGAAACCCTGAGCGGTTAGAGCTTCGGAAGGATGGATGGCGGCGACGCCGAATCATAGGCATTGGGGCGCCAGGAATGAGGCCGGCGCCCGGCCGGCGGGAAAGATCGACTTCGGCGGCCCCACGCGAGAAAGGAACGGCCATGTCTCTACCTGATAGCGAACGACTGCGAACGAAGCTGGATGCGCTCTCCTGGCGGCTGCGCGAGGCTTCGGATGACCTGGTTCGGAAGCGACAAGAGGCCGCGGAGGCCGCGAAGAGCCTGCAGGACGCTCGAGTCGCCAGCCTTTTGGGGGAAGAGGACCCAACGGTGATTCCCGCTAAAAGCGCACGATCGGAGACCGCTGAGTCGATTCTCGCCGATGAAGAATCATTGGTGCGCCGCCTTGAACAGAGCCGATCCGAGGCGCAGCGGGATTATCAGCAGGCCCTGCGGCGGGAATGGGGAGCGCAACTACTGCGCCGTTGGCGCCAACTTATGACCGAAGGTGAGGGTGGCGCCGGCGACGCCGCCGGCGAAGGAAGCGCCAGCCGTGCATAGTACGCCAGGGCGCAGGTTTGCCGTCAGCCGCCGCTGGCCCCCACGCCCAATAATGGGGGCGGCGGCTGACGGCGTCTTTGTGCTGCAGTGCATTGGCGCGGACCCGGATTAGTTGGGCGGCTCCGGCTCACAGAAGCGCCGGAGCTGGCGTTCAAACTGAACCCGGTTGAGAAGAACCCGTCGGCCGCAGGTGGCGCACTGCAGGCCGATATCCATTCCAACACGTGTGACGGTCCAGAGCACGCCGCCACAAGGGTGTGGCTTCCGCATCTCCAGACGGTCCCCCATTTTTACCGGCACGACCGGCTTCGGCGCCGCCATCGTCGTATCGGCTAGTTTCCCGACGCACGCGAGGCGAGGGTTGAAGTGGCAAGATCACGGCCAACGATGACAACTACGCTGGAATCGGCCTGCGGATCGGGCTGGATGACGGGCGATGAAGAGAGGCCCAGCGCATTGGCGACAAGCGCACCTGCTCCCTTCAGCCGATCAAAATCGATCACGCGCGTGGTTTGATAATCCGAGCGGTCGGCCGCGCCATCCAAATAGGCGTCGAAGCCGGCGTCTGCAAGGGCGCTTCGCACCGCGCGCGACGCCGCCTGGCTTCCACAGCCGTTCTCCACGGCCACCTGAACCAGCGGGTTTTCGGCCGACGCGTCCCCCTTCAGCAGCCAATCGACATACTGCTTCTTTTTATCCTCTTTCGGAATCAAAAACCAGACGCCATCGATCTTTTGATTGGAGCCCGGAATATATCCGGTCACAATCCGCGAAGTGTTGACCCCCCGGAAGATCTCGGCAAGGGCGCTGATCTGACCATCGGTTAGGTCGGTGTTAACCGTGTCGCGAACGGAGGGCAGGACGGTGTTGATCAGCAGCGGGTCGCCCTTTATTTTATCCGCAATGGCGTGGAGAAGCTGCTGCTGCCGGCGGATTCGCCCAAAATCGCCCTCCCGATCATGACGGAACCGGATATATCCGACCGCCTGCTCGCCGGTTAAATGCTGCATCCCCTTCTTAAGATCAATATGGAGGTGCCCCCAGTTGTCGTTGTACTTCATGTCCTTTTCGACGTTCAGGTCAACCCCACCTACAGCGTCCACCAGCTTTCTGGTGGCGTCAATTTTCAGCACTACATAGTGATCGATCGGAACGTCGAGGAAGTTTTCAACCGTGGCGATGGCTCGCGCCGGCCCGCCCGTCGCGAATGCCCCGTTTATCTTACCCCAGTGGTGGGTACCGGCAATACGGACCCGGCTATCACGGGGAATCGACAGCATCCGCGCCGTTTGATTCTTCAGATCAAGGCTCACCACCATGAGCGTGTCCGTACGGGCGCCCTTTGTATACATCTGGTCCCGGTTAGTCCAGTTGTCATCAATCCCCATGACCAGGATGTTAAGATGATCCTTTCCAGGGAACTGCTCGTGCGGAAAAGCAAAACCGACGATGGCCTGGTTATGCCCGGGTCCGCGCGTATACGAAATTGTGGCGACTCCCGCAACGACGCCCAGCAGCAGCGTCATCAAGAGCAAAAGGGGAAAAAGGGGAGTGCGACCCGAACCGGGCTGTCTCATTCAGAACTCCTGGTAAACAGCAGACTCACGCGCTATTCTACCCACGTCGAATAGCTATCATAACGTTGATGGCCGGGGGAAACCGAGACTACCTATACCTGGCGTCAACAGCTAAGACGGATCCGGAACGTATCGCGCGCCTGTCGATAGCGGCGCATCCAATTTGCGCCGGCATGAAGAGTGAAAGCGGGCGAAGAGATTCGAACTCTCGACCATCACCTTGGGAAGGTGCCGCTCTGCCAACTGAGCTACGCCCGCATCTAATTCTAATACTAACTACCCGGCGAGTCCTCCTCGTGCCGTCGGCCACCCGGATGGGCCTATTCTATCACCGCCGCTCTGCTCTGTCAACGCCGGTCACTGCCCCTACCCCGCGCGACGCCCCTACCCACGCCGCCCAAACGGCCATAACTGACGGCGCCGCGGGGGGAGAACGTCATTTGTTTCGTCTTCATCGCCCGTCTCGGTAGCTTCCTCGCTCTCGTTGGCTTCCTCGTACCCGGTAGCTTCCGCACTCTCGGTGACTTCCTCACCCTCGGCGGACGCCGGGATTTCGATCATTTCGTCGTATTCAGCTAATTCAGCGCCGGCGCGTGTATAAAACTCGGGAACGGTCTTCCGGATCTGCTCGGCCCCGGGCTCATTGTCGAGCGAGTAGAGCTGAGGCGTCTGGTACGGCTCAAAGGAGAGCGATTCCCGCCGCAGCGCACGCGTAAGCTGCGGAATGACCCACTGAGCGGCGGCCCCTTCGGCATGGACACCGAGAGTTAAGATGGGGGGCTGGGCTTCGCCCACCTGCATCAAAAAGAGATGGGCGGTGACAACGGCGGCGTTCGACTCGAGTATTTCCTGAACCCGTGCCGACGTCGCCGCGGGAATCGGCGCCAAGGGAAGATCGATATAAACATTCGGCGGACCCGCGGGGAGCGTCTGAGCGGGCGGTCCGATGGGGATCACCCCCTGCGCCAGCGCCTCAATCTCCGGATGCGAGACCTGTCCCCCGAACGGCCCGGCCGGGTTAATGAAAATCGCCGCAATGGCCGTGGGCGCGCTCAATTGGAAGAGGGCCCGCCCCTGCAGCGTGATCGTCGGCTGATCCTCTTTGGTCCAAAGCTGCAGCGCCGCGGCGTGAGTGAACGCCGGCAATGCCATCGTGCCATCCGTAGCGGCGAACGTGACCACGTCCACATTGACCTCTTCGCCGGGCTGCCCATCTTCGGGAGCGCTGGGAAGCTTAACCACCGGCACCAGGTACGAGCCGGCCATCAGCGCGTGGTAGAGGCGGGTGCGGTCGGTGGTCGGCGCCTGCGAAATCTCCAGCACGGCGCTCAGCAGCTCAAGGTTTTCCGGGGGAAGCAGCGCCTGTAAATCCTCTACCGAAATCACCGGGCGACCGGGGCCGGCGGCGGGGTCTGAAAACCGCGCGTCCGCCGGCGCTTGCTGTTCGAGTATCGAGGCCGCGTCCGGCGGCGCGATTGAATGATCGTCTTGATTGGTTCGATCGGTCATTTCGCCATCAGTCATTCAATATCGCCGTTCCACGACGCGCGCAGTCACCGACCGCAGTCCCTGCAGCGCAGGTCCGTCTGAAAGCCCGCTCAGAGCATCCAGGGCTCGCTCCGCGTATTCGGAGGCGCAGTCGTAGGCGGCCTGGAAGCCGCCCGCCGTCCGTACGAGATCGATCACCTCGTCGACCTGGGCATCGGAAAGCCGCGGAGGATCGCCCAGAAGGTGGAGCAGACTTTCCCGGTCGCGGCCCTCGGCGTGCCGAATGGCATGTAAGACGGGAAAGGTGAATTTTCCCTCGCGCAGATCGGCTGCGGTCGGTTTGCCCAACTCCTCCTCAATTCCGGTGAGGTCCAGGATATCGTCCACAATTTGAAACGCAGTGCCCAGGTTCAGCCCAAATAATGCCAGGCGCTCCCGGACCGCCGCTGAAGCGTGCCCCAGATGCGCGCCCGCACGAGCCGTAAAGGAGAACAGGCAGGCAGTCTTATTGCGAATCACTCGAAAGTAGTTGTCGAAGGTATTTTCCAGGTCACCTCTGTAAGTGATCTGGAGCACTTCGGCTTCGCACATCGAGACAATTACGTCACAGATCGAGCGCATCAGCTCAAGGTCGGATTCTTCGGCGATCATGCGGAGCGCCCGGCAAACAAGGTAATCACCCATTAGCACCGATGCCTCATTGCCAAAGAAGGTGTTGACCGCGTCCTGACCGCGCCGTGTATCCGACTCATCCACCACGTCGTCATGGACGAGAGTAGCGGTATGGATGAGCTCCACGGCGGCGCCGAGTCGAGCCGAGCGTTCGGCCCCGCCGTAGCCGCATGCCTTGGCGGCGAGAATCAGCACTAACGGACGCAGCCGTTTGCCGCCTGCCCTCATCACGTGCGCAGCTCCCACGCTGACGGCAGCTACCTGGGAATGGCACGCTTCGAAGATCATCTTTTCCGCAAGCTCCAATTCGCTTTGAGCGAAGGCGTGCGGGTCAAGAGCGGGTTGTAGTGTCTCAGACATGGGGTTGGCGCTGCCTGTCAGCCCGTCTATTTCTTCTTCTTGATGAGACCAATTCGTGCGAGCAGCGCGTAAATCGGGTCATAATACTCATCCACGACGCGCTCCTTCAATGGTATTATCCCATTATCGGTAATGTGAATATGCTCCGGGCAAACCTCGGTGCAGCACTTGGTAATGTTACACATGCCAACCCCCGCCTCGTCCTTAAGCTGCGGCCGGCGATTGAGAATGTCCATCGGATGCATGGCCAGCGCTGCGATTTTGATTAAATATCGAGGACCAAAGAAAGCGTCCTTCCGGTCGTGGGTCCTCAGCACGTGGCAGACGTCCTGGCAGAGGAAGCATTCGATGCACTTCCGGAACTCCTGAATTCGATCCACGTCGATCTGCTGCATGTTAAACGGCTTTGGCGCATCGTCAGCAAGCGTCAATGGCGGGATCTTCTCGGCGACCTTGAAGTTCCAGGAGACGTCGGTCACCAGGTCCTTGATCAGCGGAAAGGTTCGAATCGGGCCCACTCGAATGACTCCGGAGGGAAACTGGTCGACGCGTGACTTACACATGAGCGCGGGTCGGCCTTCGATTTCGGCGCTGCAGGACCCGCATTTCGCAGCCTTGCAGTTCCACCGGCATGCGAGCGTGCTGTCGAGATTCGCCTGGATATAGTGGATCGCGTCGAGCACCACCATCCCTTCGAACGTTGGCGTCTCGTAGGCGACCTCTTCCACACCGCTGGAGTCACCGCGCAGGATTTTGAGCGTTATCTTATCCGCCATGGTCCTATTTCTTCTCGCTCTTCGCGTCAACCAGCTTTTTCAACTCCGGAGGCATCTCGGGCAGGTCCCTGGCAATTATCCTGACCCCGTCCCCGTCCCGGGTGGCAATCAAATTCTTCTTTCCCCAGTATTCATCGTCTCGATTTTCAAAATCAAGTCGCCACTGCGCCCCGCGGCTCTCCTTCCGTTCGATAGCGCATCGCACAATGATTTCGGAAGTCTTAAGCATATAGCGGACATCGCGTGCCGTATGCCAGCCCGGGTTGAACATTCGGGAACCCTCAATGTGAAGGTCTTTGGTGCGCCGCTGGAGTTCCATGATCTTATCTAAGGCCTCGGTGAGGCTCTCTTCGGTGCGAGCGATCATCGCGCCTTTCTGCATCGCTTCCTGCAACTCCTGCGTCATGAGATACGGGCTTTCCGACCCGTCGCTCTCGAAAGGCGCCATTAATATTTGGGCTTCTTCTTGAATCTGCTCCGGCACGATCGTGCCATGCGAAACGGTTCCCGCGTATTCCGCCGCGCCTTCGCCCGCGCGCTTGCCGAAAACGAGGATATCGGAGAGCGAATTCCCTCCCAGGCGATTGGCGCCATGCAGCCCGGCCGCCACCTCACCCGCCGCATAAAGTCCCTCCAATGACGATCGGCACGTGTCGGGATCCGCAAAGACCCCTCCCATTGTATAATGTGGGGTCGGAGAGACTTCCATCGGCTGCCGGGTGATATCAACGTCTGCCAGCGCATGGAACTGCTCGACCATGCTCGGCAGCTTCCGCCGCACGTAGTCGGCGCCGCGATGGGAAACATCCAGGTATACCCCGCCGTGCTCGCTGCCCCGCCCCGCCTTCACCTCCTTATAAATCGCGCGCGAAACCACGTCCCGGGGAAGCAGCTCCGGCGGACGCCTGTAATTCACCTTATCATCCAGCCAGCGCCGGCCCTCTTCTTCGGTCTCGGCGAACTGGCCCTTGTAGAGCGGCGGCATATAATCCGGGTTGAACATAAACCGCTCACCCTTATTGTTGCGAAGCACGCCGCCTTCGCCGCGAACGCCCTCCGTCACGAGCAATCCCCGCACTCCCGGCGGCCAGAGCATCCCCGTGGGATGAAACTGCATCATCTCCATGTCCATCAGCTCGGCGCCGGCGTCGAAGGACATCATCAGGCCGTCACCCGTCGATTCCCAAGAATTTGAGGTAACCTTGAACATCCGGCCCCAACCGCCGGTCGCAACGATGACGGCCTTTGCCTTGAACGCGACCAGCCGGCCCGACTCGCGGTAATAGCCAACAGCGCCAATGACCCGGCCGCCAGGCTTTTCTCCTTCGGTCAGCAGACGAGTCAACGTCACTTCCATATGGACGTGCTCACCAATTTTGAGTCCGGTTCCAACGGCGCGATCCTGCAGCGTCCGGATCAGCTCCAGGCCGGTGCGATCCCCAACGTGACTCAATCGCCGGTAGGTGTGCCCCCCAAATGGCCGCTGCGAGATGAGACCTTTCGGTGTCCGGTCGAAAACGGCTCCGTATTGTTCCAACTCGAGGACTCGCTGCGGCGCCTCCTTGGCGAAGATTTCGACGGTGCGCCAGTTATTGAGAAACGAGCCGCCCTTCAACGTATCAACGAAGTGTACTTCCCAGCTATCCGGCTCATCCATATTCCCGAGCGCGGCGGCCACTCCCCCCTCCGCCATGACCGTATGCGCCTTGCCGAGCAGCGATTTACACACCAGTCCCACCGAGCGGCCCGCCTCGCGAGCGGCGATGACCGCGCGCAGCCCGGCGCCCCCGGCGCCAATCACCAATACGTCGTATTCGAATGTCTCGTAAGCTTCCATATTTTAGTGTCGTCTCATCGTTATTTCACTCATCATCGTTATCCGAGGGACAATCGGGCGCCTATCCGAGAATATGTAGATCCCTCCACGCGCCTGCTACCACTTCACGCACGTATAAATCGGTGAGGGCAACCGAAATAAGGCTGGCCCACGCCCATACCGCGTGGTTTTCATTCAGGTGAGTCACACGCTCCCAAATACCGTGACGGGTTTTGCTCGTCGAGGAGCAGGAGAAGCAGTCGACGCAGCCGCCGACCAGGTGCCGCCAGGCATGGCATCCGAACGTGTAACAACTAAGAAGAATCACGTTGATCAGGAATATCAGCGATCCCACTCCCACGAAAAAGTGCTCACTCCCAGATGGCTCAATGTAATGAAATGCCAGGAAAGCGTCCCACCAGAGAATGGCCAGAATCACGACCGCGCAATAAAAGAAATAGCGGTGAAGATTCTGCACCGTCATCGGGAACTCGCGCTCTCCGGTATACGAATGACGGGCGGCAGGCTCTCCCACGGCGCAGGCCGGGGGATCCCAGAAAAACGCGCGATAATAGGCTTTACGGTAGTAATAGCAGGTTCCGCGGAAAAGAAGTGGGAAAGGCACAATCCAGAGCGCCGGAGAGATGGCAAACCCGAATATGGTGACGCCCTTCCCGAAGGTGGGCGAGTAAAACGGCGACAGATACTGCGGCTGCCCCGGGATGCCGAGAAGGGAGTAGTCGCCATTCTCGAACGTGCGGTACGTCGCGTACACGATAAAAAGCGAGAAGACAATGAAGGTGATGAGTGGAGCGACCCACCAGGTATCCTGCCGCTTCATATCCGGGATCGGTGTACTACCGACCACGGGCAGTTCTGCGTTCTCCACAGCCATTAGTCACTCCATCCGTTTAACGGAAAGCGGTTCAACATGCTCCGCTCGCCCGATCGCCCCGGGCTACCGGGCGCGAGAGCGGTTTCCCATTCGGAAACTTTGATTCCGGGAAAGCGCCCGGTACTGCAAAGCCTGTTGAACGAATTGATGGTAACCGCGTCACGCGCCGCTGAGCTTCTGCGATCGGCGCCGCGAATTGGGCCTCATGCAAGGGCCTGGCGGACAAGGGCCGGAATCTCGGCAGTGGTGTCTGCGATAATAGCGCCAGCGGAGAGCAGAGCGTCTACCTTCCCCTGGGCCGTTCCCTTGCCGCCAGAGACGATGGCGCCGGCGTGCCCCATCCGCTTACCCGGCGGCGCGGTGCGGCCTGAGATGAAGGCGATGACCGGCTTCTTCATGGTCCGGATAAAATCGGCGCCGTTCTCCTCGTCTGATCCCCCAATCTCGCCTACCATCACGACAGCGTCGGTTTCCGGATCGGCCTCGAACAAGGGCAGCACGTCCACAAACGTGGTCCCGATCACCGGATCTCCACCGATGCCGATACAGGTGCTCTGCCCCAATCCCTCGGCGGAGAGCGAAGCCGCCATTTCATAGGTAAGAGTTCCGCTCCGTGAGACCATGCCGATGCGGCCCCGCTTGAGGAGGTGACCGGGAATAATCCCGACGTTGCATTCGCCCGGCGTGATGAGGCCCGGGCAGTTCGGCCCTACGAGCCGGGTATGCGTCGGCCTGACCTGCCGGTAGACCCGCACCATATCTCCCACGGGAACCCCGTCGGTAATGCAAACGATCAGGCCAAGGTTTGACGCGGCGCACTCAAGAATCGAATCGGCCGCGTCGAAGCGGGCAGGAACGAAGATGCACGCGGCGTTGGCATCGGTCGCGTGAACGGCCTGCGCCACCGTATCGAAGACCGGAACCCCGTGCTCCGTGGTAATCCCGCCCTTCCCAGGCGTTACCCCCGCCACAATCTGGGTGCCGTACTTCATCATGTTGGCAGTATGGAAGCCACCCTCGCGACCCGTAATGCCTGCGATGAGGAGGCGTGTGCTGCGGTCCACAATAATACTCACGTCAGGCTGCTCCCATCCAAAGTTCATCGCCGAAAGGATTCGGCTCCTACAACCCTCGGTCCCCGATCACTGCGGATTATCTCCCGCGTTCATCGCCGAAAGGATTCGGCGCCTACAACCCTCGGTCCCGGATCATTGCGGATTATCTCGCCCGGTCCCCGGCGCCAATTAATTCGACAATCCGGGCAGCGGCGTCCTGCATGCTGTCCGCCATTACCAGCCTGGGCGCCCGGCTGAGCAGCGCTTTTCCCTCAGCCTCGCGCGTGCCGGCCAGCCGGACGACAATGGGAACCTGGATATTGACACCCGACGTTCCGTCGATAATCCCCTGCGCGACCTCGTCACAGCGGGTAATGCCGCCGAAGACATTGAACAGAACGCCCTTCACATTTGGGTCGAGGAGAACGGTCTCAAGCGCGTTTTTCACCAGGTCGGCCTTGGCGCCGCCGCCAATATCCAGGAAGTTGGCGGGTGCGCCACCGGCGCGCTTTACCTCATCCAGCGTCCCCATCACCAGGCCCGCGCCGTTCCCGATGATGCCGACATCGCCGCCCAACCGGACGTACTGCAGTCCTCGCCGGTGCGCCTCCGCCTCGATCGGGTCTTCCTCCGACTCCTCTTTGAACTGAGACAGCTCGGGGTGCCGGAACATGGCGTTGTCATCAATGGTGATCTTGCAGTCAGCGGCGATCACCCGCCCGTCTGTCAACGTTGCGAGTGGATTGATCTCTGCCAGGTCCGCGTCGGCGTCGGAAAAGGTCCGGTAAAGAGAGTCCAGAATCGCGCTCACCTGCGGCACAGCGGCTCGGGGAACGCCCGCGGAGTAGAGGATCTCACGGCGCTGATAGGCGGGGAGGCCCAACGCCGGGTCAATGTCGGCGGTGATAATCTTCTCGGGGTCGGTGGCCGCGACTTCCTCGATGTCGATGCCGCCGGCCAGGCTGAAGATGACAGAATAGCGCCGGGCGTCGCGGTCCAGAATGATACCCAGAAAATACTCGGAAGCGATGTCAACCGCTTCTTCCACGAGAACTTTATAAACCGTCAGGCCCTTGATGTCCATTCCAAGGATCGCCGAGGCGGCTTCAAAGGCCTGATCGGGCGTATCGGCGAGCCTTATTCCTCCCGCCTTCCCACGGCCACCCACGTGAACCTGCGCCTTCACGGCGACGCGCTTGCCGATTCGCTGCGCAATCGCACGGGCCGATTCCGCGTTGGAGGCCACCTCTCCGGCTGGCACAGGCGCTCCGTGTTCAGATAGCAGACGCTTGGCCTGGTACTCGTGAATCTTCAACGTTTCATCCCCACTCGCCCGGTTCCCGAATGCTTTCCGGCGCGGCCCTCAAGCTTCCGTTCTGTCAGAAGTCAGTATAGCATGGGTGTATGCGGCGCGGCACAGAGCGAACAGGGAGACGCAGGGTAATCACCTCGTCCGATCCGGCTGTCACAATTCCGGAGGGAACACGAGAATTCGAATGTTACGCTGGATCTGTCAATCAGCGGGCGAAAAGTGAGACAGTTTGATGCATATTTCGGCTCAAAAGGGGTAGATTTCGACGCGAATCGATGGATTTGGGCGCCCGGACCTGTGCTCAATTGAGCGGGAATGAGACGGTTTGAGACGGTTTTTTCGTTCTGGCCCCCGCACAGGCAGGGACGCCTGCGCCACCGGCGGCCCTCTGACCCCGGCGATGGCCCCCTAACCCCCGATAACGGGGGAACTGTCGGACCGGTCCCGGCGCTTGCCCCCTAACCCCCGATAACGGGGGAACTGTTTGGCTGTCGCCGCGATGGCTCCGCGCTCGCCCCCTAACCCCCGATAACGGGGGAACTGCCAGGCCGGTCCCGGCGATGGCCCCCTAACCCCCGATAACGGGGGAACTGTCGGACCGGTCCCGGCGATGGCCCCCTGACCCCCGATAACGGGGGAACTGTCGGACCGGTCCCGGCGATGGCCCCCCGACCCCGATAACGGGGGAACTGTTTGGCTGTCGCCGCGACGGCTCCGCGCTTGCCCCCTAACCCCCGATAACGGGGGAACTGTGCCCTGGCTCCCGTTCTGCGCCGCTTGCCGCCCTGCCTTCGAGTTACGATAACGGCCGGTATCCGCGGCGCAGGCGTTGACGCCTGCGCCGCAGTACTGCGCCTCCTGGTCTTCGGACGGGCTGCTAATATCGAATTCGGTTGTAGAGGCATCCCTAATCCTAGAGCGGGAGGCGCCCGCTTTCGGGAGTTGGTGGAAGTTAATTGTAAGAAGAATGTTCTTGAGCGGCGCGTGACCCCGGCTCAGAAGAGGGCGAATCGGGTTAGTTTAGCGATAGGTTGACCGTCGGCCCGGTTCCGCCGGCGTTCAGCGGCGAGCGCCGGGGAGAGCCGCGTGCACACGAATGCGCCTGAACTCCATGCTTCAGCGAATCCGGTTGGAGTGGTTATGCTCGTTCCCGCTGAAGTGGTACCGGTCCTCCCCGCGATCGCCCTGTACTGGCGCGCTCTACGGCACGTATATCACGGAACGGAACTCTCAGTTGATATTCCTGTCTTCCTGTGTTACACTTTTCACTGTGGTTTTGTTCTGCGCAAACCTCACGCCGCGGGCCGCCTTTGTTGGCGCCTGTCAGCCAGAATCGCATCTCTTCCCGGAAAGGAGAAGGGTATGATTCGCTTCGCTTTGTCATTGTTCTTCGCTCGCTGTGGGGGGGGGTAGATTCCCTTCGTCCGGTTTCTCCGGTCCCCCGTTCCGGGTGTTCCACGCTCCTCTGACTCTGCTTCGTCCCCAGGTGAGTCGCCCCCAATGGTCGCCGCGGCGGCGCGCCTCCGTCCCCGCGCTGCTGGCAATCTTCTTCATTCTGATGGCTCTCCCGGCCCACGCGCAGACCGGCGGTTATCCGGGCGGTGGCGGCAGCGGCGGCAGTTGGCGAATCGACGTTGCTTATTTGGGGACCGCCGCGCACAGCCTCACCGTCGACCTGTGTACGGGCATCGGCAACAATCTCAATAATTCGTTCGAGCCGAACAACGGAGGCTATCCCCTGACGGGACTGTGGCCCATGCCCGTCGCCAATACTCCCGCGTACACCTATTCCGGCGGGGCTACGGCCATTCTCAACGTGGTCAACTCCTATCAGGCGACCTGGGGCGATTTTTCCTCTCTCTCGGAATCGGACAATACCGCAGAGCTCTGGTTCATTCTTACCTGGCAGCCGGGCCCCTTCAACGAGCCGGCGCCCCGCACCGTTAAAATTCTCTGTAAGCGGACCATCACTCAGAGCCTGAGCTACGGGGCGATCGATCCGAGCGTTTCAGGCAGCATGGAAACCAAGGGCTCCATCGACGATCTCGGCAGTACCCCGGATACGCTGGACATTGTTGGGGGATCAAACGGGGACTCGGACAACGCGGGAACTGCCGCCGACGTTAAGTTTACCCAGGAAACCCTGCCAGTCACGGGCGGTTTAGCGCAGAGAGAATTTCTATTTGGGTGGTACATTGGCATGGCCACAACGGGACCCAATGACTCAAACTACCACGCCAGTGAGCCGAACGCGCAGGCGAATCTCCGGGTGGATTTCTGTGTGCAGGGGTTTGACACTTCTCGGTTCGGACGAGGTATGCGGCGGTTCAGCGGCGGTCACACGAACGCCGCAACCGACCCGGCCTTTACGCGTTGGCTGCCACTGGCCTTTTCGCCGCAGATTGACAGCGCTCCGTTCCGGTACCAGACCGGCGCCCTGCCTCCGCCCTGGGGCAATATCAACTGCGCCTATTCGATGGCTGTGCGCCAGGAGCCGCCCGTTTCGGACGACGGCCTGCCCAATCCGAACTTTGACCTGGACGGCGCTTACCTCCAGCTCTACCCGAGCCCAGACGCTGCTGGGGACTACAACAATCCCAGAGGGCCCTACAGAGTTATCCCTGACTCCGATCCCGACCTGATTCTGCCTGCCTACAGCATTACGGACGCGAGTGGCAGCCGGCTGGTGTTTGATCAGGCGTATACCCCTTTCTCTGACATCCATTCAACTTACTCTTCCGGCTCAGGCCAGCTTACCAACGCCGGGCCGCCCGGCGATCTTAAAGAACGAGGACTATTTACCTACACCTTCCAGCCGCTCAGCGGGTCCCCTGGAATGGGCTGCCTCAGCTCGATCAATGACCTTTTTGGGAATGCTCAGACGCTGACCTATGGCGGTTATCCGTATCTCACCGTCTCCGACAGCTCTTCGGGGCGATCACTGCGATTCTACCTGGGCGCCAATGGCTATATCGGCTCGGTGGATTCCGTCGGTCCGAACGGCGAAATCTACAACCACGCCGTGCTGACGATGGATGGGACCGGGCATCTTACGCAGGACGCCGTTTATCCCTATGGCTCTAACACTGCGACTCATACCGATAGTTGGAGCTATGGCGGACCCAATGGCGATTCGGTGACCGGCGCCACCGAAGGGATCGTATCATCCTCGTTCACCTATGGCAGTGACGTCCTCGCGCCCGATCCGTTTAAAAACCCGGTTCCTCGCATGACCTCGGCCAGCTACGGAGCGTCCGGCGACAACAGCAGCTCGGATGGCAGCGGACCGGTGCAGGGGACGTACAATTTCACGTATGGGCCGCTGCAGTCGGGATATGACGCATGGGGGATCGCCGCGCGCACCAACACGATGACCGACGCCCGCGGGAACGTGACGAGCCAGCTCTTCACACTCAAGAACGACATCAGCGGCCTGATCACCGCGATCCAGACCACCGGTCCCGACTATGCCGGCGCGCCTGCCAATTCCAATATCAGCACGGTCAATTATAACCCCGACATCGCCAAACCCAGCGCCATAACCTACACCGATCCGCTTGGACACGTCTGGGGCGAGAACCTGGATGCGAATGGGAATACGACAGAGGTGAGCGATCCAAATAACGCGCAGTGGTCGCTTGGATGGGGGGGATCTAACGGCGTGCTGCTGACGAGCGTCTCTGATCCCACTTCTCAGCAGTGGAAATTCAACTATGGAGAGAATGGGAACCCGGCGACGGCGCTGACCAGCGTGCTTGACCCGGCGGGCGTGACGCAGGCCACGATCAACTACAACAGCTTCGGCCAGCCGATTAACAGCACCGTGCCGGCGGGCACGGCGGCTTCGGGCACGAACGAAGAGACTCAAATCTCGTACGACCCGGTCACGGGAGACGTGACCGGCCTTACGAGCCCGCTGGGCGACCAGGCGACGATTGACGCGTATGATCCACTGGGCGACCCGCTCTCCAGCACCGTCTATCCCGACACCGGCAATCCGCAGACTTCGACGACCCCCCTGCGCACAACGGTAACGTATGACGCCGCGCAGATGCCCACGCAGATCACCACTCCCGATGGCACGAGCCTGGTTCCATCGTACAACAACAGCGTCACGACCGGCTACCAGCTCAACGCGCCTGGCGGCGCGGCGCAGGCGACTTTGAGTCTCTCCAAAGATACCCGCGGCAGGGTCTACGCCGCCTCGGATGGCATCGGGTCGCTGGAGCAGATGCGATATGATCCCGACAGCGACCTGACCCAGATCTGGGATGGCAGCGGGTATCAAACCCATATTGCCTATGGGAAGAACGGCGAACCCACGGGACTGACCTGGCCCGATGGCGTCAACCAGACCAGCCTCACTTATGACCAGGCGGGACGCATCGCTTCCGCGACCGATGAACGAGGTGTGCTTGAGCAGTTTTCGATCGATCCGGGCGGCCGGCTCACCGACGTCAGACTTCCGAATTACCCTTCGGACAACATCCACTTCACGTCTGACCCTGCCGGCCGTCCCCTGACTGTCACCGATTCCACGGGTGGAACGACGATAAGCTACGACTCGCTCAAACGGGTGAGCACCGTGCAGACTACGCTCGGCGGGATGAACTTTACCGTCTCCTATACCTATTACCCCGACGGCAGCCGCAAGACGATGACCTCGCCCGCGGGGACTACCTATTATACCCATGACCAGGCGGGCAGGCTGCAGACGCTGACCGACCCGTTTGGGGCCGTGAGCCGCTGGAGCTACGATCATGCCGGCCGGATCACAGGGCACACCACCACCACCCTTGCGGCCGTGCAGCTGGCAGAAGATTTCACCTATGGAGTTTCGGGGCAGGCGGGCGATCCATCCACCACGCCCTCCTTTCTCCGGACGATCTGGCAGTATATTGGCAACAGCAATGTCGCCACTTATACTCTCACACACTCTTATCTCCATCAATTGCTCTCCCAGACCGGCAGCCAGAGCAATGGAAACACCGAGAGCGACAGCTACGTGTATGACGGCCGCGGCCGGCTTACCTCGGATTCCGAGCAGTATACGGTGGATCCGCAGCACATCTACCAGAACAGCGGCGGGTTCGATTACGACCTGAGCAACAACCTGAACGCGCAGAGCGGATGGGGTTATAACAGCGACGATCAGGTGACGAGCGCGATCTCAGGCCTGGGCGGACTGCCCGCGGCGACGGGGCTGGGTTATGACGCATCCGGGAACCTTACCTCACTGAACGGCAGCACGCTCAGTTATGACCCGTTTGGCGAGCTGAGCAGCGACGGGGCTGTCAGCTACACCTACGATTTCTCCGGCCGGCGGGTCAGCAAGACGGTCAATGGAACCACCACGTACTACTTCTATGATGGCGACCTGCTGATCGCGGAGCTGAACAGTGCGGGCCAGATCCAGACGGCATATACGTGGGGAGCGCAGGGGCTGATTTCTGACCGGGTGAACATGACCGGCGCCGCCCAGAGCCGGTATTACTTCTTCGACGCCACCGGGAGCGCCCGCAATCTGGTCGACGACGGGGGAAATACTGTCGGCGGGGCGAGTTACACCGCGTGGGGCAGTGTTTACTACGGCGTCCCCAACACCCCGATGGCGTGGCAGGGCCGGTGGGGCATCTACACCGACAGCGAAACCGGCCTGTGTCTTTGCGGCGCACGATATTATGCGCCGGATCTGGGCCGGTTCATCAGCCGGGACCCGAGCGGGTTCGACTTCGGCCCTAACGTCTACGCCTACTGCGATGACGACCCGATCAACTTCTTCGACGCCACCGGCTGCCACGGGTCCTCATCTCTCCTGGCGGCGGTCTCACGATCGTCCCCGCAAAGGCCAGGTCATCACGCGCTGCGCGTCATCTCTCGCCGTGCATGGAACCGGGCACGGGACACTCGGAGAATCTTTGCTCTACCGATCGCCCTTGATCCGGAGGCCGGCGGGGATCAGCCAGCGATCGAGGATGTCGAAGGCGCCCTGGATGATCAGAGCCAGCGCCGCAGCCGGAAGGGCGCCGGCGAGCAGGACGTCGGTGCGATTCAGCGCCAGCCCCTCCACAATCCGTTCGCCATACCCGCCGGCGCCAATAAACGCGGCAATAGTCGCGGTCCCAACATTGATCACGGCGGAGGTTTTAACGCCGGCCAGGATGGAACGCGCGGCGAGGGGAAGCTCGATCAGTCGCAGGCGCGCTCCCGACGAAAGGCCCAGCGCCGCGGCGGATTCCCGCAGCGAGGGCGGGATGTCGAGAAGTCCTGAATAGGTGTTACGAACGATCGGCAGCAGCGAGTAGAGGAAGAGAGCTAAAATCGCCGGGATCGATCCAATACGATGGAGGGCCGCCAGGAAAAAGATAAGAAGGGCGAGCGACGGAATCGTTTGAAGCACTCCGACAAATCCTAAGATCGGCTGCGCCAGGGAAGGCGATCGTTCGGCGGCGATTCCGAGCGGGATCCCAACGATGATGCCCAGCAGCAGCGACGCGAAGACTAAGAACAGATGCTGCTTCGTAAGCGTCCAGAAATCACTGCCGAAGAGGAGGTGAAGAAATCCGGTCGATTCTCCTGCCCCGGCCGCGCTGATCTTCTGGCGTCCGAGGAACTGAGCGGCGATGGCAGTGAATGACTCCCCCTGAAGCTCCGCTGCGGCGTTCATCTTGATCATTTCAGTCGCAGTAATGCGGTTCTTCAGCTTTTCGATGGCGGCCCAGGTTCGGGGAACCCTCTTCGGAACGTCTAACCGGTAGAGCAGCACGGCGTCGTAAGCCGGAAAGTACTGCCGATTGTCCTCAAGCACCAGCAGATGATACCTGGCGATTTTGGCGTCGGTCGAATAGATATCAGTGACATCGATCGCGCCTGAACCAATCGCCTGGTAAACCAACCCGTGGTCCAACCCCTCGGGATTAGTGAAGGGTAAGTGGTACGCCTTTTTGAGACCGGGCCAGCCGTCCGCTCGCTTGAGGAACTCCTGATCGAGTCCAAGTTTCAGATCGGAATGCTTTGCGAGATCCGAGATAGTTCGAATACCAAGCTGCTTCGCCTTCGCTTCCGGCATCGCCAACGCATAGGTATCATTGAAGCCGAGGGGGACGCCAACGGCCAGGCCCATCGGCGCCAACTGCCGGCTGAGGGAGGCCAGGTCACTCGGCGTCTTGTTTTTCAGAAGCTCCTGATCGATGGTTCCGGTGTATTCCGGATATACGTCTATGTTTCCGGTCTTGAGCGCCGCGAAGACAATGCCGGTGTTGCCGAGGCCCTGCTTGTACTGGACTTTCGCCTCACCGGCCGCGGCGGCGGCGCGGGTGATAATCGCGCCTAAGATGTACGACTCGGTGAAACGTTTCGAGCCAACCGTCAGCGTTGACTGTTGGGCGCTGACCGTCCCCGGCTGAGCTATGAAGAGAGCCAGAGCAAGAATGAGGAAGAGCCGGTTTCGAGCCATCGATCAACCTTCCGGTAGGAGCTGCGGCAGAGGTGACCGCTGCGCTCTGATAAACTCGGAGACAAACGGTTCGGCCGGACGTTCAAGAAGATCTCCTGGCGTGCCCCGCTGCGCCACCCGGCCATCCCGCATCAGCACAATTTCGGCGCCGAAATAGATCGCTTCGCCCATGTCATGCGTCACGAGGATGACCGTCTTCTTCAGTTGAGCAAAGATCCCTTTGAGCTGCCCTTGAAGTTCATATCGAGTGATCGGATCCAGGGCGCCCAGCGGCTCATCGAGCACCAGTATCGGCGGATCGAGCATGAGAGCGCGCATCAGGCCCACACGCTGCCGCTGGCCGCCCGAAAGCTCGGTGGGATACCGCCTCAGAAGCGCCGCCGGAAGCTGCGTGAGATCAGCGAGCGCCTTCAGCCGGTCGCGGATCTGATTCTCATCCCGTTCCAGATACCGCGCCAGCAGGGTTACGTTATGCTCGGCCGTAAGATGCGGAAAGAGGCCGCCGTCCTGGATGACGTAGCCCATGGCGTGTCGGAGTGAGTTCGCCGATAATCGGGTCATTTCAACCGGTCCTGCATCGCTCCCGGCGCCGGGACCGAGATCGAGCAGCACCCTTCCGGTGTCGGGAGTGATCAGGCCCATGATAATCCGGAGCATCGTGGATTTACCGCACCCGCTCGGCCCAATCAGCACCGTCGTCTCGCCGGGGGAAAAGGCAATCGTCGTTGGCTCAAGAGCGTGCCGGGCGCCATAGGTTTTGGAGATTCCATCAACAGCAATCATAAGTGAACCTTTCCAACCTAAGTCCCCGGGGCCGGCCGCGGCTCTATCGCGGCAGATCCCGTTCCAATCGCCCGGCGAGATCCTGCAGCGACTCGAGCGACATCGGCTGCAGGTCCGACGCTGGAGTCACCGGCCGCCCAAGAAGTTTCTGCAAGATCTCGATGCGCCCGACTGCCATGCCCTTCGCAAGGGCTTCGTCTGCCGCCCGGACCTGGGCTTCGACTGCCGTCCG
>DASRZA010000091.1:0-10694 GCA_035686845.1 Armatimonadota bacterium
ACGCGAATCCGCTGGATCATCGGCCACTTCCAGAATCTGCTCTGCTATGCTTGACTCTAAACCTGTTCCTTGACACCGGACGAGGCCAAAGTCCAGACACTCACACACTCACACCACTCCGAGCGCCCACAACAACCCAAAGTAGATGGCCAGGCCGCCTCCGCTCACGATCACGATGAGGAGGGGGCGGACGCCCCGGTTTGGCTCCCGGCCGAGACGGCTGAGCAGGAATGGAAAGCCGGCGCCGCAGACGATGGCGTAGAGATACGCCCCGAAGAGCGATGCCGGCAGCGCCAGCCGGGCCGCCAACCCTAAATGCGGCCAGAGAAAGCATAGAATCAGCCCCACCAGCGCGGCCAGCACGGCCATGCCGCCGCTCGCCGTAATCTCGTCCCGGAAGGGACGCCACGTGAACCGGCCGGGCACGTCTTCCATGAGCGCTCGAATGGCGACGTTGGATGTCTGGAACGCCAGCGTGTTCGCCACGTCCAGCAGCAGCGGGATCAGCAGGAAGACCATGATCCGGCTTTCGGGCGCCGCTTGCAGCGCATTGAGTGGTCCCGGCGTCACTCGCAGCGCGCCCAGTCCAATCCCGATAGCCGCCAGCAGCACCAGCAGCATCCATCCCATCCGGCCCAGCGAAAAGGGCGCCGCCGATCCCTCGGCGCCGGTGGGGCTGCCGCCGGAAAGCAGCGCCAGGTCTTCCGAGGCCTCTTCCTTCATCACGTCAATCACGTCGTCGATCGTGACGATGCCCTTGAGGACGCCCTCTTCATCCACCACCGGAACGGCCAGCAGGTTATAACGAGCGATGGTTTCCGCCACTTCCTCCTGATCATCATCCACCCGGACCGTGTGAACGCGAGGGTTCAGCAATTTCCGAATCGGCGTCGACGGAGCCGCCGTGATCAGGCCGCGGAGCGAAACCACGCCTTCGAGTTTTCCGGCATCGTCCACGATATAGAGGTAATAGACGGTTTCGGTGTCGGGCGCCAGGTTCCGCAGGAAGGCGATGGCGCTCTCGGCGGTGAAGTCTGCGGGAATCCGGACCACATCGGTGGTCATCAGGCCGCCGGCGGTATCGGCACGATAGGCGAGAAGCTCGGTGAGCTCCTGCCGGTCCTCCACGTCCATCCGCTCCAACAGGTCTTCCCGACGCCCAGCCTCCAGATCCTGCAAAAGGTCGGTGGCGTCGTCCGGGGCCATTCGCTCCAGGATATCCGAGGCGCGCTCATCCTCCATCTGCCCTATAATCGACCGCTGAACGTCGAGCCGGGCCTCAGAGATCGCGTCGGCGACCTGTTCATCCGACATATCCGCCAGCACCTCGCTCCGCTGCGTAACGGGAAGCTGTTCTAACACGTCGGCGAGATCGGCTGGCCGCATCGCGTGGATACGACCGCGGGTCACGTTGAGCTGCACCTTATCGGTAGAGAGCGGGTCCACGAAGTTCCAGGGAATGACGGTGTCGGTGAAGTGGGCGTTCAGGGGACGGGCAAGCCACCGGACGGCCCGCTCACTGTGCATCCGGCGGAGCAGACCGGTAAGCCCTACGTCGGCGCCAAGCAGCCTTAATTCCCGCTCCACGTGGGCGAGGCTCAGATCATTCACCCGCACCACGCGCACACCCTGGGTATCCACAATCTGCTTGTCTAAGAAAGTGTGACCCAGCCGTGCCTCCCCGGCCTCCAAATGAAGTGGCTCGGGTTCCGGCGCGCCCGGCTTGAGAATGAGCGGTGCGGCCGTTGGATCTTCCACGTGTTCCAGCGGCACAAAGAGACGCGACGAAGAGCCGCCGGCGGAACGGAACGGTGTCACCACGAACCCGGTGATGCGTGGGAACAGCTCCCCGGACGACACCACCAGGTCCAACACCGTGCCAACCGGGCGGCCGGCGCTGTCGTGGACGCGCCTCTGCATCAGGTCTGTGAAATAGAGAGTTTCCTGCATTGGTCGCTCCGCACCGGCCCTCGTCCGGGCCTTTCCAAGTTTAACACCGATCGATCGGACTCACCACCGAGGCGCAGAGGACGGAGCAAAGGATGAAGGATGAAGGATGAAGGATGAATCAAGATCAAGCAAAAAGCGTGAAGGATGAGTCAAACGAAACTTCTCGCGCCCATCACCGCCCCCGCCCACCGTCTCACGGTCCCGCTGTCTCACCGTCTCCCCGTCCCACCATACCACCGTCTCACGGTCCCACCGTCCCACCGTCTCACGGTCTCCCCGTCCCACCGTCTCACGGTCTCCCCGTCCCACCATACCACCGTCTCACGGTCCCACCGTCCCACCGTCTCACACACTCACACACCCACATACTCACACACCCACATACCCGCCGTCCTCCGTCCTCCGTCCGCTTTTCACGCATATCAAGGTATCCTATCAATGGTCGGTAGTTCATTGCCCTGATTCGGAGCGTGAGTGTGAATCCTGCTGAAGAATATCTGCAAAAATGCCGCGGCCTGGTGGATGTCGTGGAGGGTCAGCTTGCAGCGATTGGGACGGCGGCGGATTGGTTTGCCGAAACGATTGTGGCCGGCCGGATGGTTCATCTCTTCGGGTCCGGGCACAGCCGGATCCTGGTGGAGGAGATGTGGCCCCGCTACGGCTCCTTTCCTGGATTCAACCCGATTGTAGAGCTCTCGCTGACCTTTCATAACCTGGTGGTGGGGGCGAATGGGCAGCGGCAGGCCATGTTCCTGGAGAACGTCTCCGGGTTGGCAGACCGCATCCTCCGAAATTTCGCGCTCTCCTCGCAGGACAGCGCGCTGATCGTCTCCTCCAGCGGGTGCAACGTCGTTCCGGTTGAGATGGCGGAACTGTTTCAGCAGCGCGGCGTCCGGGTGGTCGCCATTATCAGCCGCCGCCATTCGGAAGCTTCGAAGAGCCGCCGGACCGATGGCAAAAAGCTCCAGGATTTCGCTGATCTAACGCTGGATACCGGCGCTCCACCGGGCGATTCCATGGTCGCTATACCGGGTCTCGACACGCCGGTTTCGCCCGGTTCCACCGTGGGAGGAGCGATGATCATCAACGCGATTAAGGCGGAAACAGCCGACCGCCTCACCCGGGCCGGCCACCCGCCGCGGGTTCTCTCCGGCGCCGTCATCGTGGGCGAGGATCGAGCGCGTGACCTCTTCGAATCCGCTTATGACGAACACGCCCGCCGGCTGGCGCGGCTTTACGAGCGGCTCGGACTCCCGGAAGAAAGTGAACGGAGAAAAACCCACCGCAGAGACACAGAGTTCCGCAGAGATTCGCAGAGGAAAAGCAAAAGCATTTAACCACGGGGAGCACGGGGAAAAGCGGGGGAGTGGAGGTGAGAGGGTGAGAGAGTGGGAGGGTGAGAGGGTGAGATAGTGGGACGGTGAGAGGGTGAGATCGTGAGAGAACATGTCTGAAACAGCGCTGCGAACAACGGTGATCGGCAGTTATCCGTTTCCGGGCTGGCTGGAGTTCGCCTGCGGCTATCTGGACCGGTTTGGCGCCGCCGACCGGGCGGAGATGATCGATGATGCGGTGGTGGTCGCCATTCATGACCAGGTTTCGGCCGGTCTGGACGTGATCACCGATGGAGAGCAGACACGGCTGGATTTCAACCTTTCATTCTACGGGTTTCTGGAGGGAATTGCGCTTGAGGCGGCGCCGCCCCGCCGGTTCGGCCCCCCGGCGCACGACCAGCGCGGCCGGCACGCGGTTACAGGTGAGCTTGGCGCCCCGCGAGGCCTTGGCGCCGTCGCTGAGTTCCAGCGGCTGCAGCGGCTGGCGCCGCCGGGTCCCACCCTCAAGGCCAGTGTGCCCGGCCCTTACACCCTCAGCGGCCGGCTCATTCCCAATGCGCAGTACCCGGATCGTTACGCGCTCACCGAAGCCCTCCTTCCGCTGGTTCGCGCTGAGCTCGAGGCCCTCTCCGACGCCGGCTGCTGGGAGATTACGGTCGATGAACCTTCGATGAGCTGCTACGCCTACCGCGAAGACCCGGTCCGGTTCGTGGACATCTTCAACCGCACGGTTGAGCCGGTGGTGGGACGCTGCCATCTCTCCACCCACCTCTGCTTCGGCAATTTCAAGGGGCACGCCGTGGGACCGCGCCAGTATCGCCCGCTCTTTCCGGCGTTTTTAGAGATGAACGTGGACGAAATCCATTTAGAAATGGCGAGCCGGGAGTTTGCCGAGATCGAGCTTATCGAGACGATCGCCGCACGCAAAGACGTCGCTGTCGGCATTATCGACGTGAAGAGCTACTACGTCGAGACTGTGGATGACGTGAGCGATCGGGTCCGGCGCTGCTTGCAGTTCGCCCCTCCCGAACGGCTCTCACTGGCGCCCGATTGTGGTCTCAGCCAGACGGCCCGGTGGGCCGCACGCGCCAAGCTGAACAATATGGTGGAAGGGGTGCGCAGCGTCCGCAAGGAGATCGGCCTGTGATTCAACCGTTTTTAATGGACGACGCCTTTCTGGGTGACGTCGCCGCGGCTCGCGAACGCCCGGACGATCTCCATCTCTGGTGGCTCGGGCAGAGCGGATTTTTAGCGCAGTGGCAGGGACGCCATCTCCTGCTGGATCCGTATCTCTCGGACTCTCTCACCCATAAGTACGCCGGGACCGATAAGCCCCACGTCCGGATGACCGCACGTGTGATCGATCCGGCCCGGCTCGATTTTATCGACGCCGTGACCTCCAGCCACAATCATACCGATCACCTGGATGCCCAGACGCTGAACCCGCTGATCCGGGCCAACCCGGCGATGGCGTTGATCATCCCCGAAGCGAACCGGGCGTTCGCGGCCGACCGGTTGAAGATTGATCCTTCGATCCCGATCGGCGTGGATGACGGGCAGTCGGTCACCGCGGCCGGCTTTGTCTTCCACGGGGTACCCGCCGCTCACGAATCGATCGAGCGCGATGAGGCGGGGCGATGCAAGTGTCTTGGCTACATAGTCCGGATCGGGCCCTTTAGAATCTATCACTCCGGCGACACACTGCTCTACGAGGGGATGGCAGACCGGCTCCGGCCGTTTGAAGTGGATGTGGCGATGCTGCCGATCAACGGGCGTGCGCCTGAGCGCCGGATCGCGGGAAACCTTGATGGCGTCGAAGCCGCCCATCTTGCCCATGACATGGGCGCCCGGCTCGTCGTCCCCTGCCATTACGAGATGTTTGAGTTCAACACCGCGAATCCCGGGGCCTTCACCGCCGCGTGCGGACGCCTCGATCAGCCATACCAGGTTCTGAGGGCGGGTCAGCGTCTCAGAGTATCGAACGATTGATGATAAAGGACGGCCAGCGATGAAGTGGAAGATTGCCGGAATCAATTTCGACCACATGCACATGGGCGATAACTTGCGCATGGCGTTTGAGCATCCCGATGCGGAGATTGTTGGGATCTGCGATGAGAATCCGGCCCGGATGGAGGGCCCGGCCGAGAAGTTCAATATCCCCGGAGATCGCCGTTTCACCGATTACCGCGAATGCCTGGAGAAAACCCGGCCCGATATCGTCCTGCTCTGCCCGGCCACGGCCCGCCACGGCGAATGGACCGAGAAGGTCGCCCCCTATGGTGTTCACATCATCATGGAGAAGCCGTTTGCCGCCACCTTAACCGAAGCCGACGCCATGATCGCCGCGGTGAAGTCAACGGGCACGCTCCTCGCCATCAACTGGCCGCTGGCGTGGTATCCGCCGCACGTGACGAGCAAGCGGTTGATCGACGAGGGCATGATCGGGGATGTGCTTGAAGTTCACTATTACGATGGAAACCGGGGTCCGCTCTGGCACGTGGCGGATAAGGCGGAGACGACGGCCGAAGCCGCGGCTCGCAAGTCGGAAAGCTGGTTCTACCAGCGGGAGGCCGGCGGTGGATCGCTGCTCGATTATCTCGGTTACGGCGTTACCCTCGGAACGTGGTTTCATGGCGGACGCGCGCCGGTTGAGGTCACCTGCGTCGTGGATGATCCGCCCGGCCTGCAGGTCGATGAACACAGCATCACCGTCGCCCGGTATGAGCAGGGCCTTTCCCGCTACGAGACCCGGTGGGGAACCTTCACGGATCCCTGGACGCATCAACCGCAGCCTCGATGCGGGTTCGTGATCACCGGCACGGCCGGAACCATCAGCAGCTACGACTATCAGAAAACGATCCGGGTGCAGACGCGAGAGCATCCCGAAGGCGCCGAACTTCTGGTCGATACGCTGCATCCCCCATTCCAGAACCCGGTCCAGTATATGATCCACTGCCTGGAAACCGGCCGTCCCATCGAAGGGCCGCTCTCCCCGCAGCTCTGCCGCATCGGCCAGCAGATCGTTGATTCGGCACGCTTAAGCGCCGCGGAGAAGCGGACGGTATCGCTGCTGGCGTAAACAACAGGCTGGCGGCGCCTTACCATCGCAGCGGGCGGCGGACCATCTCAATAGCGACGCGCCACAACTCCCGCCAATCCCCTTTTTTTGGGTTATAACCGGACGAGCATCTACCACCCCTGCCCGACCCGGATCAATCTCGATCGCCTGAGGGGCGTTTCCGCCCACCCGAACACCGGTATCTCCAGATTCCAGTTCGCAGCTCCGAGGCCGATCGGATCTCCTGCTCATCCTCCCCCGCGAGCTTCCGATCAATTTTATGACCGCTCGTATCAGTTAAGCCCACCGCTTTCCCCGGGCAATACCGATGCCGGTTCACGGCATGCTTTCCGCCGGACTACCCGCCACTAGCAGCGTATCCTTGGTAATCCACTTCCCCACGGCCGGGTCGTAGTACCGTGCTCCAACCTTCTGAAGCCCGCTCTCCGGAACGGAACGGGCGCCGTGAGTGGTCGGACCCACTACGACGGGCCCGCCGATTTATCAAACAAGTAGCTGTTACGATGCAGGCTCAATCATAACGCTCGTCTGGCGCTCGTCAAAAAGCTTGAGCAACATCCCAGAAGAGCAAACGCCCACCCGAGGCGCCCACGCCCCACTGCCCGGCTGGAAACGGCCCGTCGGTCTTCCTGTAAGTGAAGACCGACTCCTCGTCAAGAAACGCTTCCACGTGAGACCCATCCACAACGATTCTGGCGCGATGGACTCCGGCCCTTGACAGACCCGTACTAACATAGCGCCTTTCCAGCAGCCGGAATTCACCGTCGTACTGAATTAGCGAGATCGATCCAGGTCCGAATGCCACACAATAGTGCGAATTCCAGGATGTCCTCCCAAACGCGAGATGCGCCCGGCAGATACCTCGACGGCAGACCTCGAAATTCGCGCGCAGCTCCAGTTGCGGTGTGTAGACTTCCTGTGCGTGGAAAGCGATTGCATCGTCCCTATCAGCGGCTTCCACGGCAATCACGCCCTCGTCGAGAACTCGTACGTCCCAGCCGAACATGTGCCAGGGACAGATCTTCTCCTCCGACACATATTGCCTTAGCCCCTCCTCCAAAGGGCCGGCCGACGGGTCGTTGAAAAGCGCATTGAAATCGGCACGGGCTTTCCTCGCGATCGGGGGACCTTTCAGGCCGCAGATCTGCTTCAAAAACCCTCCGAATAGCTCCCGGCGCGCCGCGTTGGCTGGATGCAGAGACTCGAGCATACGCACCAGCAGGAAACTCATGGAGTACCGCAGGAATCTCTCGTAATGCGGAAGCGCGGGGAACCGCCGGGTTTGCAGCTCAAGAATGGAGGGAAGCGCCCCCGCGGACAGCGCTTCCCTCACCAAATGAAAGGCGGTCGCGTACCAGGGGTGCCTCTGGGCGGCGTACGCATCGGGGCCTGCGATCGCCCTCTCACCCCACGCCTCCGCGACTCCCTCCGTCAACCACATTCCGGCCAGACGAAATACCGGGAAGAGCCGCTGGTAGAGGGCATGGCACAGCTCATGTACAAAGACACATTCGAGCATTCCCTGATCCCCCGCGACGGTCTGCCTCGGAAGCGGGAGGACGCGGATGAAAACCTCAGAGCCTTTCGCGAACCCCGGCGCGCTGCGGCTCGCGCCGCGAGTATGGAGATCGGCGGCGCGCTCAAAGTCCAGCCTGGATCCAAAAAGATGGACGTTGATTGGGTCCGCCGGTAACTCGACCTGGAGGTTCTGGGCGTATCGATGGACAGCAGAGTCCCCGAGCTCGGCGAGAGCGAAGGCGTTCGCCATTTCAGAGTTGGGATACCAGATCCTCAGGTAGTTCGTTTCCAGCGAGTTCTTGTGTACGACTGTTCCGATTCCCATTTGCATAGAAGGAATGGCGCGGGGCGCCGGGTGGACATTTACCCGGGCCCCGCATCATTCAAGCCAATCCTGGCGCGTCACCGAGCGAGCGAGCGCCGATGGTTCGCAGAATTCGGCCCCACCTGCCAGATCACTGACGTAAGGGCTCTGCGAACTCCGGCCGTCAGACAAACCTGCGCGGCGGCCGATTCCTGGTCGAGTTAGCCTGGCTACAACGTTATGCCTGACCCAGGGGGTCGCTCCCCATCCCCCGGACTACCCCCTGGCTCCGAGGTTATGCCCGGGTAACCCCCGTCAGGCGGAGGCTCATTACCCATATTGATCGAATCGGCGGCTCTGTTGGCACCCGCTTCAGATTCCGCGGCGTCGGCCGCGGCTTGATCTGCTATTTCAGACGATACCTGCGAGGCCGCAGCAGCTTCTTCCGCCGCACTAGCGCTGGCAGCAGCAGCAGCAGCCGAGGCGGCAGCGTCGGCCGCTGCTGCGGTCGCTACCGCCGCCCAGCCCAATACAACAACGCCCAGGCCCACCACGACCACGCAGACCACCACCGCGACAAGAATCCATCCCCAAGTAGGAAAATGCCCGCTCGGGTCCGCGGCGGCAACCGGATTCCCGCCACAATACGCGTACCGGTTCACCGCCTGGCTATCCGCCTGGCTCCCGGCCACGATCTCCGTATCCTGGCTGATCCACCTCCCCACCGCCGGGTCATAATATCGGGCGCCAACTTTCTGAAGCCCGCTTTCCGCGTCGGAATAGTATCCGCTTCCGCCGTTCCAGATAAACGGGTTGGTGGAACTTCCGCTGCCTCCAACGGAGTTGCCAAACGCGTCGCTGATGTAACTGGCGACGACGGTCTGGCTGCTGTTCAGCAGCTGCCTCGTGCTTCCCTGCCCGTCCTGCAGCATCCATGACACGGTACCGCTCAGCTTTTCCGCGCTGGCGCCATAATCCGCGGTCACGGTCGTGCCTTGCATCTCCTCGTCAACGCTGCCGTTGTCATAGAGGAACTGCGTGGTCGTGCCGCTCACGGTCTTGCTGTACCGGTCCGTCCAGGCCCGATATAGCTGTATGACACGCTGGTTCCGATGGCGTTCAGTCTGTCTTCGTAATCAAAGTGATAGTTAGTCGTATTCCCACCCACGGTTACACTCGTCCGGTTGCCGTCGGCGTCATAACCGTACGAATAATTACCTGCCGCTGTCAGCCGGTTGGCGCTGTCATACGTATAGCTCACGCTCGTGTTGTGGGTATTATCGGTCCAGACACTGCGGTTCCCCGCGGCGTCCAGCGTGTAAGAGTAGTCGTAGGGATCGGTCCCGGTCCGCACTTCGGACGTCAACCGGTGAAGGTCGCCGCCATAATCCACAACCGAGCGGTCCAGCTCATCCTGCCGATCGGGTCGCCGGCGCCGGTCCGGCGCGCGAAGGCGGATCGCGCGGACACCCGGCTCTGGCGTTGTCCCGCACAGCACGTCCCTACGAACAACGAACAGTACATCCTTTACCTCATGCATCAGCCTTCGCTTTCATCCTGATTAGAACCCGGCTGAAACTCTCTCGGCGCGCCGGCATTCATGACCGCCCGCAAGTCTCTCATCTGACCGAAGATCTTCCCGATGCGGCGCCACCATGGGAGCCCTCGCTCGCGCGCGACCTGGATGTAACTGAGCAGGTGTAGGGACTCTTTGTCGGTAGGACCAAGCGCGATCGCTTTCCATATTACCCGTTCCGCTTCCTCAAGGCTGCCAAGCTCCTTCAGCGAATGCGCCAGGCCCTGCATAGCGCGTACATCCTCGGGGCGGATCCGGAGCGCAGCGGCATAGGCGTCCCGTGCAGCCTCCCACCGCTCCGGCGAGCCGTCTGGGGTGGCGAGAGCCCGGTTTGCTTCGCCCAGCCGAACCCAGGCCAAAACATAGTTCGGATCGAGCCGTATGGCTTCGTTACACTCGTCGAAAGCCTCACCGTACCTCCTGGCCTTCAACAGGACCGCGGCGAGGCCGGAGTGGGCCCGAACGCTGCCTGGCTCCATCCGGATCGCCTCGCGGTAGGACACCTCCGCTTCCTCAAGCTTGCCCGCGTCCGAAAGGGCGATGGCGAGGCCGCGGACGGCCCTCGCATCGCCGGGTTTGAGGGCGAGCGACTTTCGGAATGCGGCCTCAGCCTCCTCCCATTTGCGCTTCTTCACCAGTGCGTTCGCAAGCCCATAGTAGGCCCGCTGCGACTCCGGATCCTCTGCCAGAACGCTCCGGCACTCCGGGATGGCCTCGTCCGGCCGATCCAGCCGAACAAAAGCTTCGGCAAGGCCCAGGTGGGCGTCCAACAGAGCCGGCGCAAGTCGGATAGCCTCCCGATACTCCGCGACGGCATCCTCATCGCGTTTCAGCATCGCAAGCGCCTTCCCAAGTCTTAAGCGCGCGTTTGCATGATCCGGCTTATGCTGCAGGAATCTGCGGTATTCCTCCGCCGCTTCAGCATACAGACGC
>DASRZA010000092.1:0-17893 GCA_035686845.1 Armatimonadota bacterium
AGCTCTCACGTGGCATAGACCGGTGAAAGCTTGACGAATGCCGATCGCCTATCCAACAGAGTGATAGCAAACAATCGTTTATGTTGGTACTGATGGCCGCGGTAGTTCGCCCAATGCCGCGTCTGCTCCCCTGCAGGCCAGAGATCCAGCAGGACCGCCTCGAGTCGGGCCATTGCGCCATCCGAGCAGTGGGGTGTCGCGGCCTCGAGCAGCTCCTTCGACGGGCGGAGTGAGCAATCCAAGTACCCGATGCTGAAGCGCCGTGTGTCCTCCACAAGGTATTCGACTGCCCTATCGGCGAACTCCGCGCCGGACGCATAGGCTCGGATGAGCAGGAACTGGGCTGTCTCATAGGGCTGCGGGCGTAGCAGCGACTCCGCCCGGCAGAACTCCTCTGGGCTGTCCTTCGCCAGCTTACGGAGAGCAGCGTCGACCCCGTTCAGGAGAGCATCCTTCATTGAATAGTGACTCCCCCAGGAGCGCCAGCGCCAGACCGCGTCTTTCGCCGGCTTGTTCTGGGTTTCCGCTGTCCGCTCCATGACCCGAAGCAAGAACGGGAGGACCTCCGCCACGAAGGTCGCCGGCGCTCCGGTGGCGCAGTCACCGACGATGCGATCATCGCTCTGGCTATCGGGGACAGCGGGCGGTTCTCCAGCGAACGGATTCGTGTCCCCGCGCCCGTCGGCCAGCACGAGGCGCCGCCGGAGGTAGTGTCCGATCACCTCGCAAGCAAAGGCAGGCCTCTTTTCGGGGAGGTCCAGAATCAGCAGCCAGAAATCCGCGTTCGTTGCGATGGGCCCCACGGCATCATCCAACATCCCGTTGTCGATCAGTTGCAGGAAGATCTCCAGGAACGACCTGCTCGCGCCGAGATCGGACCACTGCATCAGGTAGATCAGCCGGTTCCGCCACCCTTCGCCTGCATTGACGAATGGGGAGACCAGCTCAGCCACGCGGTCGGGATAACGTTTCTGGGCGGTGCTTATCAAGAGCACCGCCCGGTCCGCCGCCCGATCATCCCCAGAGCAGAGCCACTCGTGAATAACGCCCAGCCGGTCGAGGAGCTCGAACCAAGCGGGCTGCACGCCGATCGTCTGACGCAAGGTGCGTTCGCCGGATGCCGAAACCTGGCCAGCCGGCAGTTCCTCGTCAGGCTCGATGTCGCCCATTCGGTCTTCCGTAGATGTCGATGCCACGGCGTTTGCCGCGGCGAGTGCGACGTTCCATTCCTCCTCCGAGGGATCTTCGACCTGTGAGAGAAGAGCCCAGGCGACTTGTCGGAGGTGTGCGCGGACACCAGCGCCTGAGAGCAGCCAGGTGATGTCGCGAATGTACCCATCCCAGGCGTTCGCTCGCTCGTAGTGGAGGATCTGGCGAACCTGGGCACGACGGAAAAGGTGCTGATCATCGTTTTCGAGCAAGCCCTGGAGCGTCTCTCCTCTCCGGGCGAAGCCGCGGGCAAAGCAATAGTCGAAGAAGCTCTCGTGAAAGAAGGAGTAGCGTCCGTTCTCCAGAACCAGGACGTGCTCCGATACCATGGCTCCAGCATCATCAAGGAATACGTCGAGGGCCACCCTCGGCGCCGACAAGGACTGCGAGTCGCTCATCCGTTGGCACAGAAGATCGATGACGGCAGTCCACCGTGTCGGACGGCCCAGGCGTCGACGAACCGCCGCCTCCTTCGCCTCCCAGAACCGCTCGTTGAGGTCGACCGCGGTAATGAAGGAGTGCTGCGCTGCGCCCGGGCTGTTGACCAGTTCGGAAAACAGCAGCAGATGTTGGGGAAGGCGAAGCACCTCCTTTTGTCGAAGCGAAAGGCCGCCGACACCCAGTCTCGTGGTGACCCTATCCACCATCTCCAGCGTGAATGGCTCAACCTTCACGACTGCGGTGTCGCCGGCTTGAGATATGCGGCGAATACGAGGGTCGTTGGTGACGTCGAACTCCCGGCAGGCGAGCACGACCCGCATACGCGGGAACGCGGCCGTCTGCTTCGTAATCTCCTGGATGCATTCGAGGAAATCCGGATGGCGCCCGGATGCCAGGCTCACCGCATCAAGCTGATCGATCAGCAGCAGGCAGTCACGGCCATTGGCAACACTGGCAAGCACAATCGCCGGCGCCTCCGGAAGTTCGAGCTGCTTGCCTACCTCGCGAGGTAGCAGAGTCGGATCGAGGCGGTCTACCCTGAACGCTAAGGCTGGACAGCCCTGGTCGCGGACAGCGCGGAGGGCGCCTTCGGCAACCAGGCTCTTGCCCGAGCCAGCCAGCCCTTGGAGAAGCACGACACGTTTGCTATCGGTGGCCAAGAGGTGCTGCACTACGCTGGCTGTCTCAGTGCGCGGTTCGATGACTCCGCCGGGCAGCAAGGCGGCAATTCCCCGGTAGCGCTGATTCTGCGTCTCCACTCTCGCGAGAACGTGCGGGTCGTTGTGCCACATCCGACGCGAGTGCTTCTTATCCTGAAGATGCCGCCATATGTCGTGGGCGGTCAGTTCCCTGTGAATACTTTCCGCGCACAGGTCGGCCAGGGACGCGAAGACTGCTGCCGGCTCGCCTTCAACGAGGCTGTCAAGTAATAGCTCGGTCTGTTTCCGAAGCGTCTGCTCGTCGACGCATCTCGTCACCACTCTCCGAAGGTGGTTCCATGTTTCACCCCGAGAGGCGCAGCCCCAGCTGCTGTGAAGCATTGAAAAACTCAGCCTCCAGCCTTTAGCCTTCAGAAACTCGCCCTCGAACTCCTGGAAGCTCTGAGAGGCCCTTGCCCGGTCTGCCATTTCCCTGAGCTCCGCCGCGTCCAGCATCGAGACGAAGATGCACCAGTTGTCCTCAAACGCCAGCTTGTCGCGGAATGTGGACAGCACACCCCTGCGATTGAGCGCGTCGAGAGTCCACCTGTCAGACCCTGACTGCTGGCGCTTCACCTGGTGGTGTTCCACACGTTCGGCGCGGCGGAGGATGAACTCCACGCCCTCCCCGATGAAGCCAGGCGGCTCGATACGGAGAGACTGCGCCTTCTCGGCCATGACGTCGATGAGCGTGGAGATCGTCCACGCTGTCTCGTACCGGTTACCGATCTTATCTGCCGGACCTCCTGGCAGGGGCATCTCCTGTACCCTTCTCTCTATCTCAGCCTGAGCGCAGACTGCTCATAACCGCAGATCCAGCCCTCCCACCTCCACCGCCTTATTCTTCCGCCGGCCGCCCACGCTCGCGCGGCATCCTTCTTGTCATGTACTCCCGGCGCCACCTTCTCCGCGTACTGCTGGCGGATCCGCTCCAGCAACCGGCCCGGGATCTCCTGCCGGAGGCCGGACTCACCGCGAAACGCGGTCCCTGCCGATGTTCGCAGAAGCTGCCCTCCGCACCCAGGGATTGGGATCGTGGAGGTGTCGACGAAGCGTGGGCAGAAAACGGCGGTCGTCCGAACAGGCGTACAGCGCTTGGAGACGCACCCGCGGACTGGGATCATGCAAGCCCCGCTGAAGCCCGAGGCGAATCTGATTATTGATCGCAAGCTCGGCCGCTGTCAAACGTGTCGTATCCGAGGAGATCCACTCCTGGCGGCTAGCCACGGATGACAGACCTATGAGTGCTGCAAGCCGGTACGTGGCATCGCCGCTGTGCTGGTACTCCAGAAGCGCGGGTAGGAGCGTCGGATTATCGCCCATCACGTGAATCGTCTTCCATGCTTCGTACCTAATCAACCTGTTCCGTGAATGGAGCAGCGGGAAAACTCGCCTCAGCGCGGGACTCCCGATCGACACGAGCGCCTCGGAGACTTCATCCCCGTTCAGGAAGCGCTCCTGATCGGGAAGAACATGGATCAGCGGCTCGACGGCGCGCGTATCCTTCGTTCCGCCCAGGGCGGTCACCACTTCCCATTCATACCGGGGATCGTGTAATAACCGGAGGAGAGGTCGAACTGCAGGGGCTCCAATGGCAGCTAAGGCCACGCATGGCTCGTTGACCTCCCAGGGGTACGGCTTGGTAAATGCGCGGATCAGCGGCCTGACGGCTGGCGCCCCCATCTGCCCGAGCACTCCGGAAATCCAGGGAAGCCGGTACATTGCCTGGATCAGGGGCGCGATGGCCGGGGGTCCGATCCTCACCAGCGCCTCTGTCGCCCCTGCAGCCCGATCGGTTGACAACTCGTCTATTGACAACTCGTCAATGAGCGGCGTGATTGCCGGCGTACCGATCCATGCCAGAGCCGTAACAGCCAGTTCCTGGCGTGGGGTTCCAAGCTCGCCGATGAGCAGACGGATCGCCAGGTTCCGGATCGGGGCCGTTAACCTTTGTTCCGTCCGCTTGAGGGAAACGGGCCGGGACTCGGCCCTTAAAACAGCGCAGCACGCGAAGCAGAGCAGCCAGGCGAAGCAGAGTAAGCGAGTGCGCCTCGGAACCAGAATCATTCCGTCCACCTCCCGGAGCGGTCTCTCATAAACATGATGGCGCAGCCTCAACTCTCCGCCCACCTCCGCCTACGAGCCGAAGCAGTGATCACAACAGACGTCGTAACGACGCGGAACAGCCTGAAGCGGTCGATGCGCCACGATCCCTGGCTTTCGATGCCAGGGAGCTGCCGTGTCGTCTATCAACGCGCCTTTCCAGTGTCTCGATAGCGGCGTCCAGCTCCTGTTCCTTCCCGCGCAGCTGCCCAGGCTCTGTTTCAGCTTCTCGGATCTGGGACGGCAGCGTGCGGATTATCTCCAGATTGCCGTCCATGCGCTCTTCATCATCCAGGTCGCGGCGCCCGGCGCGTAAGCGGCTCGCTGTAACTCATCGAGTGACTCCCCGCCGGCGACCCGCCGGCGCCGAGCGGCCCAACTCTCATAAGTTTGCTGGTTCATGTTGAACGCTCGCGATATGACGCGATCTTCTCAAATAGGATGATACCACAAAAGCTGGCCTCACCGGATTTTCAGTTTCCTCCCGAGTCTTTGGGCGGTTCCGAACAGCCTGAAGCTGGAGATACGCTGGGGCGGGGTGCTCCGGCGGGGGTATAATAGGGATGGGAAGGGGAACCACGATGACGATCTCTGTGGCTTGCGACGATGTTAAGTTAGAAAACAGGCTTAGGCAACTCCAATACACGCCAGAGGAGCGCGCCCGCATCCTGTGCGGGGCGGAGCCATTTGACCTGGCAAAATGGAAGGCCGAGGCTCCGCCCGCCAGTGAAGAGGAGCTTGCGGAGATGGAGGAATTCCTGAAGGATCGCGAACGAGAGCGCGAAATCAGCCTGGAGCGTGATACCGGGTGCATGGGGTGATCGGGGACAATTGCTTGGAGGCCCTCGTCGACACCGACGTGCTCTCCTTCCTATTGAATGAGGACCCAATCCGGGCGCCCCGTTACGAGCCGCACATACAGGGCCGTGTTCTCTGCGTCTCCTTCATTTCCGCAGCCGAGATGTGGCTCGGCGCCGAGCGTCGCGGCTCGGGCTCTGCCCGTCGGGAGCGCCTAGATCTCTTTCTGCAGCACTACGTTGTGCTGGAGTCCACGCCTCGGATTGGAGCGACTTGGGCTCATATTCGAGCCTACACGCAGCGCCACGGGCGATCTATCGAACGTCAGGACGCATGGATAGCTGCGACGGCGGTCGCACTTGATTTGCCACTGGTCATCCACAATGCTGCCCATTTTGCTCAAGTACCCATCCTTCGTATCATCAGTGAACCTGACTCCTGAGCTCCAGTTGATGGAAACGAGGCACGCGATCGCCTGGTGTGTCAGGCGTGATGGCAGCAGACCGGCTACCTGGATGGTGATAAGAAACCGTCTGTCCGCCATAACGATATGCTCGAATCTGGCCGTTCGTCGCCCGGCCCTCCTGACGGGGAGTCGGGGTGACGACCCGGCCGCATGGGCGACGGCCCATGGCGGTCAGACATTCAAGACTCCCGAAGTTGAGCTGCGCTTGCGCTCCAGGAGAGGCGCCCACCCCAACCGGGGCTGCCCATCGGCCTCCATCGCGCGTACCAGGTTGCCGTCGGCGGTCCAGAATTCGGCGCCCACGCTCTCGGCAACGGCCAGGTATAGAGGATCGTAAAGGCTGCCTCGCCGCAGCCGAAGCGCCCAATTCCACGCAACCCGCCAGGTATTGTCGTCCGACCAGAGGGGAGTGACACGCGGAAGGATCTCGTCCAGACAGAGATCAAGGGCATCTCTCTCTTCCTCTGCAGTCAACCGGTCCAGCACACGCGCCCGGCGTACGGCACTCAGCACCTCCACAACAAAGTGTGGTGGAACAATAATGGCGCGCTCCTCATCGAGCCACTGCTGCCAGAGGGGAAGCGCCTGCGGGGTCACGACCTCGGGCAGCGCAAGGGCGACTGCCAGCGAGGCATCCAGACAGACTGGGGGCTGCCTAGCTTCCGTTGTCACTCTCCCAGGACCTGGAGAGCCCGTTCCTCACGCATCCGCGCGATCTCCTCGCCAGACGAGGGCAGCGGCTCGCCCCTGCGACGCTGGAGGACACGGTCGTGGAATTCGCGTAATCGCTCAATCCCCGCCAGGTACTCCTCCCGCGTCCGGCGGGCGGCGCCAGGAGTGGGCGCCAGGTACATCGCGCGCCGGAGCGCCAGCATCTCCTGGCGAAGCTCCTGTACCTGGCCGAGCAACTCGCTCCGAAGTGTAGTAATTCTAGCGTCCATCGTCTGAGTGTCGGTCATTGTACCCGCCCTCCTGCGATTATTATATCACCGACGCTGGCGACCCAGCCGCACCTCAATCCGCCCTCGACACCGACTAAAGTAGCGGCGTCAATTCGCCGTTTCAGTACGAGGCGCCCCCCCACCTCTCCGGCGGCGACCCGCCGGCGACGGACTGCCCAGCTCTCATACGCTTGCGGTTCATTTTGAACGCTCCCCCGAAAACGTGATCGACCTAAATATGATGATACCACAAAGCGCGGCATGACACTACGGGCTCCAGCGATGGCTTCCCGGCTTAACTTCCCTCCGACGGCCATTGGACCGGCCTGAAGGCCCGGATCCATTTGTTCCGGAACTCAGAGTTGCTGGCCTTAAGGGTCTGGCGCGGGATCGTTCCTGACCACCCGGTGCGCTGATCTCCCACGAGAATATTGGGCCGGCTACCGCCGGTCCACTTGGAGACCCGGTTGGTCCCAGGCTTGTTGCCCCCTTACTTGCTCTCGCAGTCGGGCTGCCGCCAGACCGAAATTGACGCCCAGCGCTTCGATAAATCGAGGCCCGGATCGCCGTTTGTCAGTGAGTCGTAGGGGCGCCACCACCCGCCGTTCTCGTCCGGGTCGCCGGGATCCGCAATAGCGGCGCCCGATGGCCAGGCACTCGAATCTGCTATAATTAGGTCACAGGGAGCCTCACGATGAACACTGCGGCGCGAACCAGCGCGAATGCAATTCACTCCCCCATCGACCGGGGTGAGACATGGATCAGCAAAACTCCGGGTATTTGCGGCGGTGAGGCGTGTATTCGGCACACCCGAATCCCAGTCTGGCTGCTGGTCGAGGAGCGCCGCCTGGGTTTTACCGACGATGACATCCTGAACGCGCATCCTCTGCTCCTGCCTGTCGATCTGCACGCGGCAGCGGACTACTACGAACACCATGACGAGGAAATCGAGCAAGCCATCCAGGAAAACGAGAAAGCCTGAACGTTATGGCCCGCCTGATCGCGGACGAGAACTTCGACCATCGGATCGTGCGAGCTTTGCGACTGCTGGGCCACGATATCCTCACCCTCCCTGAGCCCTCGCTGAGTCCGGCAGGCGCTGCCGATGCGAGCGTGATCGCGATCGCAACCGCTCACGGCCGGGCAGTGCTGACCCACAATCGCAGGGACTTTGTACGCCTGCATCGCTCCACCGCAGAGCACGGAGGAATCATCGTTGTGTCACCAGACCCTGATCCGCCAGCAGTGGCGATGCGGTTACATCTCGCGCTGAATCAGCATCCCGACCTCACCGGGCTGCTGCTGCGCGTCAACCTACCGCAGAGGTAAGGGAGGCAGGGAGTCGCCAACTCTTGCTCGCCGTCCTTTTCCCTCCGACGGCCACCTGGTTGGCTTCAAAACCCCGATCTACCGATGGGTAAACCTGACCTACCGCGAGTGAATGTCTCCGATCACCGACGCCGGGGCGTTGAAGTAACCGGCATTGTGCGCCATAGAGTCTAATAGATTGGGCCCATGCGTCATCACCTCGATCTCAAAGTTGATGGCATCGATTCGGCCCACGTGGTGGGGTCGGACGCGAAGGGCTACCTTTTACGACGGGCTCTTACCCCTGGGTTCTCGTTACCTGGCAAATTTGAAAGGACTTTTGATGAAGCTCCGATGTTCTCGTAATCTTGGGAAGCTGCTCGCCGCGTGGACGTCCGCGATCCTCATGGCCGCCACCTGCCCTCCCGCGACCGCCGCCGATCCTCCCGCGTCCACCACCCCTCCTGCTCGGATCTTCACCAGCGCCGATGCCGATACCATTGTGAACGCCTACCTGAAGGCGTTTGTTCGTCCGAGGGGGACGGGCTCCTTTATCAACGGCGACCAGAACGGCGGGAATCCTGGCTTCTGGCAGGAGATTGAGGAGATCGAGGGAATTGAGGATGCCAACGATCGAGCGGGCGGCGAGTTCAAGACCCAGGTCGCTTCGCTGTTGAACGGTTTCGTCAGCGCGCATGGCGCCAATTGGGCGAACAATATCTATAACGACGACATCTCATGGGGCGTGATCGCGTTTACGAGAGGTTATCAAGCCACGGGCGATATTACATTTCGGAATATTGCCAGGCAGAATTTCGATTTAATGTACGCCCGCGCCTGGGATCCTGCGAAAGGCGCTCTTTTCTGGACGACCAAGAATACCAGTTACAACTCGTGCATCGAATGCCCGGCGGGCATCGCCTCCTATCTGCTGAGTAAGGCGCTGCGCGACTCCAGCTATCGGACCAAGGCAAAGACACTGTTTGCGTGGGAGAAGGCGAACCTGCTCGACAAAACCACCGGCGCCGTGTGGGACGCGGTGAATACTTCCGGGAAAATAGGAACCTGGTCCAGCACCTATAACCAGGGCACGTTCGTGGGCCTGGCTAACTTTCTGGGCGACACCGCCAGCGCGCAACTGGCTGCGGACTACACCATGAACCACCTGGGAAAACGCGCCGAGAGCGGGTACCTGATTATGCCGGAGTACGGCGCCGGCGGCGATAACAATTCTGGCCTCAATTCCATCGGACTACGCTGGATCTCCCGGTTTATGAGGGACCACCATCTTCAGGACCGGTACCTGGGATGGCTGCAGGCGAATGCCGATACTGCATGGAAGATTCGACGAACCTCCGACAATCTTTCGTGGTGTCAGTGGCTCCATCAAACGCCGGACGGCGTCCTGCATTCATGGGACTGTATTAACTCTGTCGTAGCGCTGCAGGCGCCGCTCCCGAGAGGCGCCCGTAGCGCAGGTTGACATCGTGCAAAGATCGCGGTCACTCGTTGTCGGTCGCGTGACTCACGCGGTCGAGAAAGCCCGGCAGCGTCTGCTTCGGGCTGCTCACGCCCTGGAAAAGTGGAATCCAGGCTTTCGCCAGGCTTCTCGGCCGTGATGGCTCGCATGGATATAAGAACCGCCTGAAGAACTGGCCCGGATCCGGCGTAGCGCGATCAGGCGCAGGAGTGTCTATTCCGGCGTCTCTACTTCCAGGAGCCGGCGCAATGCCTGCATCTCTACGCTCAATACCGGGAGACCCGGGACCTGTGGTCCGGGGCGCAGATCCTACTTGCGCAGCCGGAGGCTTGCCAGCGCCAGCTTTCCGTCCTTGTCGGCGTAATTAACGACCACGCGCCGGCCGGCCCTCAGGTCCCGGCTCTTGATCCCGTTCACGAGGGTCCCGCCCACGACATTAATGAACTTCGTGTCGGCGTTTGCAGCGAGTTGGTAGTCCTTGCCGCCCTCCACGACGGTGACACAGCCCTTGTCCACGTTCACAGCCTTGATCCTGGCTCTCAACTCGGCAGCCAGGGCCGGCGCCAGAACGGACACAACCAGCACGACGGCCATCCAAAGTGCCCACATTTTCTTCACGATTTGCTCACCTCCTCTCGGTCGAATGCTCATCCGTTAGACGCCAGAACCGCGGCCAGGTTTCTCCGGCAGGATACCTGGCGCCTCGCTGGCGCGAGGATCGTTCCGGAGGACAACGGCCGCTCCATCAGCGCCCGGCTCGTCTGGCCGCCCCGGCCGATGGGCTGGTAGGGGAACTGCGCCCTCCCGGATAACGAAAGTAGCTCGCCTCTTGACCCGGTTTGATATCGGACCGGTCAGGGTCTAAGTCTCCGCTCTCGCCGACGCTGTAGATCACAAATCCATTGCCTTCGCGACGGTATCGCAGGGCATGCCCGGAAAAGGGATCGAAGGAATGGGGAACGGCGGTCTCCAGTCGCGCTGGAAAGGCTCCATGGCGCGAGTGATACATCAGAAGAGAGGCGGCAGCGATCAGGATCTGCTCCTGCGCAACGACCGTTGCTTCCGGACGCCAAAGCGGCCCGAGAAACAGAGTGGTGGGGAGAATATCGAGCGGGTCCTCTTGCTGGAATCGCTTTTCGATGTCAGCGTCGTCGATGTGCTGCTTCCGGGATGATGCTACCTGTTGCAAGTAGGTAGGGAGGTGGGCGCTCCGGATCAACCGGTGCTGAAGCTGGAGAACCCTGGCTCCGCTGGCCTGGATCAGATCGGACAATAACCGGCGTTCCGTCGGAGTGTGGAGATTGAAAGTTAGGGGCTTGCCCTGGCCGACAAGCTGGCCAAGCAGTTCTGGCTTCGCGGCGCACTGATCGATAATCTGAACATCCATCAATACATCTCCCCAGAGAGGGCGATCCGCGTGGAACCTGGATTGATGTTCAAGGATGGCCT
Organism: Armatimonadota bacterium; assembly: GCA_035686845.1. Classification (GTDB taxonomy): domain Bacteria; phylum Armatimonadota; class DASRZA01; order DASRZA01; family DASRZA01; genus DASRZA01. The sequence continues at coordinate 10,894 of DASRZA010000092.1, forward strand.
CGCGAATAGCCGATGCCACGGAGCCTCGGCTGCCGGCGGACTCGAGCAGTTGACTCATGCCCTCGAGAGTGATGCCATCGATGGCTGTACCGACCAGCAGCGAGATAGGGTCGGGGTCTTCCATGGCCTGGTCCGCGATCCGGAAACCCTGAGCCTCCACCCGAACCGCTTGGGAGTACCGGCCGGCCGCCGCCAGTTGGGCGCCCCGGATCCACAGCAGTCTGGCGGCGTTGCGAAGAGTCTGGCTTTTACGCGTTTGCACCCGGTCTTCGTTGAGGTCCTTCCAGTTGATCTGGAACTGCGCATGGGGCTTGTCCGCAGCCGTCAGAATCTTGCTCAAGATGTCCTTTTGCCGGGCCATCAGTTTGAGACCAAGCTTGCGCTCAACCCTCCTGAACGAGTCGGGAGAGGCGCTCAAGAGGGTCTTGAGAGGGGGATCAAGCGATTGAAGTGGTTTGCGCAGCGCCATCCAGAGGGGCGCGGCGTTCTGCTGACGGGGCACATGGGGCAGCCGGGCTCGCAGCTCCTTCGCCGTCGTTGGAACCCCATCGTGGCGAAGAGCGGTCTCTTGCTCCGCCAGGCTTTTCGGCCCGCGGAGGATCTCCTTGTAGTCAGCGGCCGCCTGCTGCGGGCTGATGTGGAAGCCCAGAGAGAGCAGCGCTTCAAAGATGACACCGGGCGGAGCTTTGGACGCGTGCGCCGCGGTTTCCGGGGGTGCGGACCATGCCATCGCTGAGGTAAGCACGAGTAGGGCCCCTGTGAGACAGGCGCCTCCTGAAAAGCTCATCGTTCTCTCCGTGTTAGACCTCGAGCGCGTGTTCACTTGCTGGCGGCCATGCCATGCCGGCGTCCAGGTGGCGCTGCCATCCCAGCGTGTCGCCGCCGAGTCCTGATCCCGCTTGCGATATTCGTGTCTTTCGAGCTCAGGTTATACGGCGCCCATAATGGCTTCCCATCCAGGTAGAACTGCATCAAACCGTACGGGCCCGATCCATCGTCCCTCCAGTACATTCCGTAGGTGTGCCAATCCGCGGAGAGGTCAACGGGCGACATGGTCCCAATGAGGCCACCGTAATCGTGTCCGTAGTCGTGAATACCAAAGTACGTCTGGTTGTTGGCGCCCTCGGTGTGGGTGTCCCAGGTCGGTCTCTCCCCGGCATCGATTTCCGGCAGCCACTCGGCAGGACCCTTAAGACCCTCCGGTATCGGGTGCATCCAGAAATCGGAATGAATGCCCTTACCGTCACCATTGGCGCTGCTCGGCTGCTTTATACAGGCTTCTCATAACCGAACTTCTGCACGAATTTGGCATTCCCGGCTGTCGTGCCGCCGGTTTGCAGCGCGGCGCATGGCGTGCCGGGGGACCGCATCTCCAGGCCGTTCGTTTTACTGAGAGTACAGCCGTCGTAGTGCTGTCCGCAGGCGTCGCTGATATCGCCGAACATATAGTCGCCGCCCGGGTTCCCATGAAAGTCCAGGCTGCGCCAGTCGGTATCGCCAGCGCCGCCGTGCCACTTCCATTTATTGATCGAACGGTCCGCTCGACGGGCGGAGACCACCGATCCTCCACGTCATCATCCATGGAACGACCCGGTTGCCTTCGGCCTGCAGAACCACACGCACAAGGTCGGGATAACCGCTCAGGGGCTCAATTTGGATCGCGGCTCCGGAGGCCGCCGCTGAGACGGGAGTGAAGCCGTTACCGGCCATGACCATAACGTACGGCTCCCCGCCCACGACGGCAGAGGCGCCCGTCAACCTCCGGGCGCCAGCGTTCCAGCGAGGCCACCGGGTCATGTCCACCGCGCCCTGGGTGACATGCCGGTTGGTGGAAAGCACCTGGGGATTCTTCTCGACCCGGTGAACCGAAAGTACCCGTGCTTCGCCCGCATCCAGGGTCTGTCTGAGGCGGGCTCTGCCAGCGAGGCGCCCAACGAACCGGTCATTCCAGAAGTCGTAGAAGTAGTAGGCGGCATGAGGATCCAGACCCAACGCTCCGGAGAGCTGCTGGCCGGCGAGCTCTACGCTTATCGCAGCAGGCTTCTCGAAGTCCGGGTTGAAGAGCGTCACCTGCTTCCAGCCCGGCGCCATCTCGTCTTCGAACACCCGGGGGCACGCCACGCCCGTGAAGGCGTCCACCGGCCGGCAGTCGCGTGCAGCATGGTGAGAATGGCCTGGCGGCGCCGGGCGCTCAGGGCCCGCCGTCCAGGAGCGTAGGGCGCCGCGAACAGGCTCTTGGCATCCATATCGTATGAGTAGAGCGTCCGGTATTTGTACCAGCGCAGCGCGCACTTCGCGACCATGCCCGGCTGAAAGCTGTTGTTATCACCCCAAACCCGCTGAGAGTCCACAATGCCGGCGGTCATATCCGACAGCGGCATCGAGCCCTCGCCGATGTTCCGCTCGTGGATCCACGCGTGCGGCCCCAATCCTTCCCGGCAGATCCGGAAGGCTGAGCGGTAGGCGAAGGCGCAGGTGGTGAAACCGGCGCGGCGACGAACGCCCCCGTCCCTCGCGCGCCGACCCTCCTCTCCGGTGGGGGCGCTTCGACCAGCCAGGCTTCGCTAAGAACGGCATTTGGCGCAGGTGCATCGTTCGTGACGTGGACGCGGACCCGGCCTCCAGACACCACGGAGGCGGGAATAGCGGCGACGATTTGCTCCGGCCCTTGCTGCTTCCGCTTCCAGGCAGGAAGTGGCCGCCGGGCCACAAGGGTCGCGCGCTGGCTGCCGTCGAGAGTCTCCGCCACCACCGACTCCACCCGGCCGTCGCCATCATAATCCCACCACGAGAGGCCCAGGAGGTACGATTTGTAAGGCTGCAATCCCGAGGCTTCCAGCACAACCTGCTTCTCATCGAAAACAACCGATCCACACGCCGGGTCGGCCTCTTCTTCAGCGCCGGGGAACATGTAAGGGCTGCCGTGCAGCACTCGCAGAGACACCCCACCGACGACACTCGATTCCGCCGGCCCGCAATCCAGGTACGCCATGAGGCGCTGGCCTGCTGGGAGGCCGCGCCGGATCTGTACTGGTCTATACCCAGGCGCCGGCCCGAGCTCGGCATACTTCACAAAGTCGTGGTAGGTGAGCCCGCCTGCCACGAGCGACCGATGATGGCCGGCATCGACGAACGTAAGGAGCAGATTGTTGACGCTCTGGCGGATCCGGCCGCTGATCACGCTGTTTTGTGAGCCTCCGGAGCCTCCATCGAGGGTCTTGGATTTGTCCCAGGAGCGAGCCCTTGGAAAGACAACCGCGCCGGTGAGCGGATGGATCTCGCGCAAGCGTACCGGGTCGTGGGAGCGATTAATTACGCCCGCCGTGAGCGCCACGAAGGATTTACCGGGGTAAAGTGCGATTTCCAGCACCTGGGCCATGCCATCGGCGCGGCGGCATGTCACCTCCAACGCCCTGCTATTCCCGAGGCCATCATGCACGGCAACCGCGGCAGCGGTCCTGCGCAGGCCGGCGGCGGACGAGAGGATGTCATCCGTCTGGGCGGCAGCCCCGGTAAAGCCAACGAGTCCATCCGACAGGCTGGACGCACTGTAGGTCCCGGTGGCGAGGTCGAAATCTACCTGCACCCGGCTGTTCCGGATGCTGGCCCGTGCACCCTCTATCGTGACGCTCACACCGCGGGCATCGGCTGCCCGTTCCCTCGCCAGTGCGTCCGGACCACCGAGCGTCATAGATCCGACCAGACCTGCCGAACCGGCCAGAAAACGGCGCCGGCTCATTTGATTTGACGACGAACTCATTGTTTCTCCTCGGGAGTCAGGGTGCGTTTGCGAAACTGGACCGCGCCGTGGTCACTCCCTGAGTGCAACTTCACAAGGACACCCATCGTTTGGAAAGGTCGCTTCCCGGGTCGCCTTTCGCCAGAGTGCCGGCCACATGCCGCGCCCGGCCGCAATTCCACCATGAACTCGACGATGGCCGGCGGCTGCACCGTCAGGTTTGTCAGGAACGGACCGCTGGCGATGTGCGGCTTGCCCGTGGTTTTGGTGTAGTCGTCGCTGTGGTCGTGCCTGGCGACGAGCGCCAGGTCATCATGCTCGAAAACGTAATTGGGGCCCAGCGGCGACGGAGGCTTGCTAAAATCGGCGAAGTAGCCGTTCCCCACGCCCCACGGCGCATCGTAGTGCCATCCGAGATTGAGCATATCGGCCGCGTTCCGGATGGGCGTTTCGCCGGGAAGGAGCTTCGCACGCTTTCCGAACCGGTAGCTCGCTTCCAAAGCGTACCCTGGCACACCGCAAAACGGCTGGATGCTCGAAGTTAGTGGACGAGTGAGTGACGACAAATCCGGGCGCTTCCCTCGACCTGGATTGGCCGTCCGACTGGTCTACGAACCTGGATCGCTATTTGTACGGACACCCAGAGAAAGACGAATCTTGACGTATTCCTGGACATGTCTACGCTGTCGCCCTTGCCTCCGCTACAGACCAGTTTCACGAGCTGGCTGTGGGCATCGCCCTGGATCTTGAGCCTATGCGACTCGCGTCGCGACGAGCAGGACGGTACTACGGAAGCCATGGTATTTTTCGATCCCTACACCGCTGCTCCTGTGTTATCCCCCAGGAGCGTCTATTCCGGCGTCTCTTCTTCCAGAAGCCGGCGTAGCGCCTCCAACTCCGCGACGTGGCGCCGGTCTTGCGGCCGGTCGGCGGCCCGCTTCATGGCGATGAGGTCCTCGATCGATGCCACACGGACCTGGACGCCGTCGAGGTCCAGGATTGCTGCCCTGCTCCAGAGGCCCTCGAACGAATCGACTCCGGCTGCGTAGCCAAGGATATCCACATTACCAAGATCGGTAGTCAGCGTGAAGTTCACCCCCATCTTGAGCGTGCGGGCATCCCACAAGAACGGGATGTCGTCCGGCGCGCCCCGGAGCCGGGGATGGTGTGGCGTCAGCGCCAAGGCGAGAGTCTGCAGGTTCTCGTTGTCGCGGGCACAACAGAGATCCAGGTCATCCGTCAAGTGAGCACAGCCCTGCAGCCGCATGGCGAGCCCTCCGATTAGGACATATCGCACTGCCGCCTCGCTAAGCGTGGCGACGAGGCGCCCGAAGTCCGGCAGCCTCTGCGGCATGTTCCATCTCCAGTACAAACTTGAGTGCGCGCTGGTGGCGAGCCAGCCGCTCGGAAGGCGTCAAGCGCAGGTTCTCCCGCAGCAGGGAGAGATCCACCCCTTCCTCGTCTTGTTCACCATAGCTCCGGGTGTAGTTCTGAAACCAGGCCCACTGCTCCTCGCTCATCCCGAGGTGATCTTCCACCGCACTGCCAGGCGTATCCATGGTATCCGGGTCTTCCGGACCAGTCGCGTTATTCATCTCCATCGGCCTCCTCACTATTAGGGTAGCATCGTTGTCTTGAGGCCTGGTTCGCGCAGGGCGGCGCTTCGCCTTCGAAGCTGTTGTTGACCAGCAGGTTCGGACCAAGGGCGAGGGCGGGGTTAAACATCCGATGGTTGTAGCACCCAGGAATAGAATCCATGGTTTCGGCACTCGATTGGGACGGAGCCATATCACGGATTTCGCGCTCCTTTCTTGTTCCTGGTTGCGCGCGATTATTGCTTTCGTACTCCTCACGGATCGGTTTGAACACCCGAATCCATTTTATCCGGAGCGTCGAGTTGTCGCCGCTAAACGAGTCGGGAAATATCGGCCCGGCCCAGTTGCCGCCAACGTAGTTGTCCACGATGATGTTGGGCCATGAAGGCCCGGTCCATTTGAAAGCGCGCGTGATCCCCAGTTTGTTATCCACGTACTTGCTAACACGATCGGGCTGCCACCATACCGAGTAGGCCACCCACCGCTTCGAGAGATCGCTGCCCGGATCGCCTTTCGTCAGGGAACCGTATGGCTGCCACCAGCCGCCGTTCTTATCCAGACCACCGGGATCGGCCAGGGTTTTGCCGACGTCGCCGTGATCGAATTGAAATACTTTGGAGCGGTCGGCCCTCTGGCCAATCGGCGCGTTGTAGACCGATTCCATAACGTCAATCTCGGATGCGTCGCCCTTGCCGGAGGTGGAGTCGTAAAGCCAGAGGCCCGGCCACATTCCCCGGCCCTCCGGGATCTTCGCCATGAATTCCACGATACAAGGAGGGTCCACCGTTACAGTGGTGATGAACTGGCCGCTGGTGATATGCGGTCTACCAACATTCTTGCCGTATGTGTTGGTTTTGTCGTGTCTGGCGACGATCGCCAGATCATCGGACTCGAACACGTAATTGGGCCCGAGCGCGGACGAGGGTTTGTTGAGATCCCCGAAATAATCCATCCCCTTGTAACCGTCGAGTATCCAGCCTAGGTTCACCATGTCGGACGGCCCGCGGATGGGCGTCTCTCCGGGCATCAATTTTGCACGTTTGCCGAACCGGTAGGCCATCTGGAGCACGCATCCCGGTACGCCGCAGATGGGCTGGACGCTCGGCGTTAATGTATGCGCGTGCGACGGCGGATCCGGGGCCGCCTGGCACGCGGCTAATAGCGCGAAAAAGAACCAACCAACCACTACAATTGTTCTCATACTAACCACCCGATCTGTCCTGACAGGATTCATTCAGAATGACTCACACTCGACCGCGTCCGTTGCGCGCGTCATGTTCGCGCGGCCATTCTTGCCCAATAGGCGCCGCTCGCTCTCGTTGTGTCGGGCAGCGAGACAGCGCCCCCCGGCGAGCGAGACAGAAGGAAACCAGTGTCTTGCGGCGAATATCAGCTTACAGCGTGGGTGTGGACTGTTTCTGGGACCTATGCGCTGGCTGGCTGAGGCCCTCGTCTGCCAGCTTGGGCCGCGAGTCCGCTATGAGATCGTCTGATCTGTGGTTAACCGGGATCGATCCATGCTCCTCGATCTCGCGTCGCGGGGCACGCGGGTCGAAAGCTCACTCTCAAGGCGCCCGTGCTGCGCTGAGCAGGTGGCGATGAGCTCTATGATACTGGGCACCCCTTTTTGCGTGGAGATGCTGGGCCGATTCGCAGTCAGGCAGGG
>DASRZA010000093.1:0-10942 GCA_035686845.1 Armatimonadota bacterium
GCGCCGGCGCCGGGCGATTACCGCCTTTCCGTAACCGCCGCGAACTGTCTGCCACTGCATCGCATTCTGAAAGTTCCGGCGGGCGGCATTGTATCCCTTCAACTGGTGGCGACGCGAATGCCCGTTCTGCGCTTTCAACTCGTGGGACCGGATGGGGCGCCGGTCACGCGAGGGTACCTGGAAGCCCGTGTTTATATCGCGCGCGGCGCCTATCGCGTGCCCATGCCGCCGATAACAGGCCCGGCCCCGGCGAATGGCATGTTAGAAATTCCCGTCCCGTCGCCATTCCAGCGAGAACTGGTTCAGGATTTAACAATCACCGTCCGGGACGACCGGGTGGGCTGCGGTCAGCGCAGCCTGGATTCCTGGCCCGATTCGCCGGTCATGCTGGCGCTCGCTCGCGGGGACACAATGCGTGCGATGGTGCGGGACCGACGCGGCGTTCCTGCGCCTGGCGCCACCGTATTCCTCTTCCGAGTGGGAGATCGAGGCCTCCGACCGGGCGGTAACACTCGCGGGGTCGCAGGCGCGGATGGCGTGTGCGAGATTAAGGCCCTTTTTCCCGGCCGCTACGTGGCGCGCATCTCCATTCCGGGCGATGGCGCGTGGAGTCAGCTTATTATATTGACCGAACCGGCCACCGACCTGGTTCTCACTCCATCCGCGGCAGCGCGCAATTATCGGCGGTAGGTCCGGCCCCCCAGCCCCCGATAACGGGGGAGCATCTCGACCAAGGCAGGCCTCCAACCACTGATAATGGGGGAGCATTGCGGCTCCCAGCCGCGATAACGGGGGAGCATTGTGGCCCTCCGGCAGCGCCCCAGCCCCCGACAACGGGGGAGCATCTTAACCAAGGCAGCCCCCCAGCCCCCGATAACGGGGGAGTATCTCGTCTCTCTGGTTATCAACTCTGCCGCAGCGAGGCAGCTCTTTCCGGGTCATCCCGTTCAACGATCGAGGCAAGCTGCCGCCTTGCCTCGCGGATCTCTCCTTCGTTGAGAAGTATCCGAATGATTGTGTCCCAATCGCGCTTCTCTTTCAGAAGGGAGAGCATGCTATCACGCAAGTCACGCCACTTTGGTGTGGCGAGCCATGTCTCGCCGAGAGAGCGGACGCGGAGGTACGTGCTGTAGCCCGGCTGAATCTGAAACCACCGTCGCGACGCGCCCAGCGCACGGTCGATCTGGCCGATCTCTCTGCAGCGTCGGGTGATCCATCGCAGGCAATCTATCGCAGCGGCCTCCTCCTGCGACTTCTCGGCCTGTGTCAGCCGGTCTTCCACCAGGCCGAGCGCCGGTTCCACCCATTCTTCGCCGCACTCCAGGAGCGCGTCCGCCACCCGGATCCGGACGGCAACCGAGGGGCTCTGACCGCCTTCGATCAGCGCCTCTTCCGGCCGATCCATGTCAATCAACAGGCCCGCCGCCGCATCGTGGAGCCGGTTCGCCCGGTACTTGTTGAGCAAGATTTCGTCGTCGGGTTCTTCGCCGGTTTCAAGCATCGCCCGGAAATACTCCCGGCTGAACACGAGCCAGAGGCGCGGAAGATTGCTTGGAAACCGTCTATCTCGCCACAGCCATTGAGCGATCAGGTTCCGTTCATTGGCGGTGGCGCCACGAAACAGTTCGCTTTCCATACCGGGCGCGGCGGCCAACCCTCCCGAAGCCATATCGAACCACCAGAGATTGTAGAGCAGATGAAGCGGCTGCAGGCGGTCGGCGGGACTCATACGCTCGGCGCTCGCAAGCGTAAGATCTTCCGCCAGGCAGCCAACTAACTGGGCGCCGAAGTCTGCCGTAAGTTGCGCGGCCTCGCCCCCGTCGTCGACTTCGCCAAAATGTGCGAGCGCGGATTTCAGCACAGCGCTATAAAGTCCGCAGGCCAGGAACTGGCGGCCCGCGCCGCGATGCTCCAACGCGATGTCGCGAAGACCCCTGAGGGCCGCGACACGACTGATCGCCCGCTGATACTCCTGGCGCGCTCCCTCGATTCGCCATTGATCGGCGTCCGGAGTTTCAGCGCCAAAAGGGATCTGATCGGAGTTGGAATCTGAGGCGGGATCGGTATTCATCGCTGCGTTCCTTCGACGCCCGGCTTGTTAGCCCGGGTGCATAAGCAGTATTCTCGCGCTGTGCGAAGGAATGGTGATCGAGGTGACCGGGTGTGATTTTAGCGTGCCAGGCTCTACGCCATCCGCGCCAACCGGGCCGCCGCCAATCGCCTCTACCACGTCAAACGTTCCGGCAAGATCGGGGACCACGACCGGCTCTGCGCCCGGGTTCACCAGCGCCATGCCGCGGGTGAAATCTCTCCTGAATACCTTCCACGCCGGGTCCCAATACGTCATGACGTCCGCTCGCGGTCCAGACCGGGGGGCGCCGAGATCCAGCGTATACTCGGGATACCATTCGAGCGAGTTTTTATGAAACATATTCAGGTAGGAGTGAGCGCCTTTGGTGAGCAAGTACGAGCCAACAATGAACCACCGATCGTTTGCGCTCGCCGGGTCGATATAACTCTGGCAGAGCACAATCTTGTTGTACGCCGCCAGCGTGAGTATACGCGTCATCGCCAGCTTCCAATCGTCCAGCGAGAGATAATGTCCCGGATCGGGCACACAAAACCCCTCGTTCATGCCTCCATCGCCCACCAGCAGGTTTGTGACCGTGTCCCAAGTTGTCGTGAGGCCGCCCAAATTCGGGAGGTAGTAGAAATGCTCCGGCTGACGATGGAATCCGTCCGTCTCGTAGGCGCCGAACTGGTTCAGGTTGGGAAGCCACTCTTGCTTCGTGAGATCAGGATTCGTGAACCAGTCGAATGACGGCTTCAACTGATTGATAAGAATATCCTGCGTATAGCTGTCGACGAAGCAGCCATCCGCTTCGTTGGCGCGCATCCGCTGCACGGCCGAAGATAGCCAGTAGGCCGGAAACCCACTCACCGGCAGCCCATTTTTGAAGCGGATATCCATGACGTACCAGTTCCAGGCCGGCTGGAGAAGGCGATGGCCCTGGGTGTCGTGAAGAAACCAGTCCTCGTGCGTGGTGACGGTGGCAAAATCGTTGGTCCACTGCTCACCCACCAGGAACGCCGCCGGCCCGGCGCCAATGGCAAGCTGATAATGGAGCATCAGGAAATTGGGATTGAGCCGGCGGATGCGGCGAGTCCAGGACACGGGCATCTTCTGCGACCCGGCGTAATGCGAGGCCACAAACCTGGCCTGGGCATCTGTCAACTGAACGGGAAGCTGATCTACAAAGACCCTGATCTGGTCGGTGGTATCAGGAAACGACCGGGCCGCCGCACCCATGGCCGGCGGCGCGGCGCGGCATTCACCGGACAGCGCTGCCAGGCCGATGAACATGAGGAGGGCCATGATCCACCAAACTCGGGCGCGCCAGCGCTGCCGCCCTCCGGGGCGCACAATATCGCTTTTCCGAATATTCGGCTTTCTCATTCGCTGCATCGGTAAACGCCTCCGGATGGTAAATGGCCGGCGCCCTGGCTGTGATAACATGATGAGCTTTGCGGCTGCCGTGATTATCATTCGACAGTATACTGTGTCGGCTCCTGCCCGGGCGCCCGAGGGAAAACCGGGCGATTTCTCGACAAAGGAGACAGGCTGGGAAATAGCGAATTGAAGAGGGACAGTCTGTTCTGAACCGGCGCGCCCTGGGTGAAACAACAGGCGCCCAATGGAGGGAATTGAATGAGTGGCTTTGTAAACCGGTTGTTGTCGCAGTTCATCGAGGTGATCGAGTGGCTGGACTCCAGCACTGATATTCTCGTTTATCGATTTCCGGTGAATAACCAGGAAATCAAGATGGGCGCGCAATTGATTGTGCGCGAGGGCCAGGCGGCGGTCTTCATCAACGAAGGTCAGATGGCGGACGTTTTCATGCCCGGCCATTACACGCTAAACACGCAGAATATGCCGATTCTCACGATGCTGAAGTCGTGGAAGTACGGCTTCAATTCTCCGTTTAAGGCGGAGGTGTATTTCGTCAATACACGGGTTTTTACAGACCAGAAGTGGGGCACGCCTAATCCAATTATGCTGCGGGACCCGGAGTTCGGGCCGGTCCGGCTGCGCGCCTTTGGAACGTATGCGATACGGGTAACCGATCCCGGCAAGTTTTTGCGAGACGTGGTTGGCACTGAAGGGCTGTTCCAAACGGATAGGATCACCGGACAACTCCGGGACCTGGTGGTAACACACTTCACCAATGCTCTCGGGCAGATGCACGTGCCGGCGCTGGACCTGGCGGCGAATTACGTGGAGATGTCGCAGTCACTGCAGGGACAGCTTGCGGCGCAGTTTCAGGAATTCGGTCTATCGCTCGTAAAATTCCTCATCGAGAATATTTCGCTGCCGCCCGAGGTCGAGGCGATGCTGGACAAGAGGAGCAGCATGGGTATTCTGGGAGATATGGGTCGGTTTACGCAGTTCGAGGCGGCGCAGGCGTTGGAGGCGGCCGCGCATAATCCGGGCGGTGGTGAGATGTCGGCAGGGCTGGGAATCGGGGCGGGCCTGGCGATGGGCCAGCAGATGGCGCAGAACATTCAAAACGCCCAGGCCGCCACTCAGCAGGCGAGCCAGCCAACGATGCAGCAGGCGAGTCAGCCAGTCAATCAGCAGGCAAGCCAGCCGACGCTGGTTCCAACACCGCCAGCCCAGAAGGGTGTTCGGGAGCGCCTCGCGGAATTAAAGGGCCTGCTCGATGACGGTCTCATCGGCGAAGATGACTTTAATCAGCGGAAAGCGCAGATCCTCGCCGACGTCTGATAGCGCCTCGTTGGACGGCCTCGTTGGCATCCGTAAGATAAGGTCGGCCTGCGTTCACACCGTGGAACGCGGGCCGACCGCAATCCGGGCGGAGATCCTCGTCCGGACTCAGGTCTTAGATCGGGCGAGGAGCCGTTAGATGCGAAAAGCCCCGTCCGTCCAACAGACGGATCCGGTTCTCACCCCCGAGACGCGGCGGTTAATCGAGCAGATACACGCTTCGCCGTACCGGATGACGATGGAGTTCACCGGCGCCGGCAGCCTGGCACTCTTCTGGCTGCACAGCGTTCCGGGTTCCTCCCGCACAATTCTGGAGGTGAGCGATCGTTATTCGCCGCAGTCGCTTGCCGATCTGCTGGGCCGAACTCCCATTTCCGCAGTATCCCAGGAGACGGCGGCGGCGATGGCGGAGCAGGCTTACCGGCGAGCAATGGGCCTCTCAGATGGCGCCGCCACGTGTCTGGGAATCGGCTGTACAGCAGCGATCGCCACCAACCGCGCCCGGAGGGGGGACGATCGCTGCTGGATCACAGTTCAGGACAGCCGCCGCGCCCGGTCCTACGGCGTCACTCTCATCAAGGGCGCGCATGATCGCCTGGGAGAAGAGATTGTCGCGGCGCGTCTCATTATCCGCGCGATTGCTCTGGGGTGCGGCCTTGAAGATCCTCCGCCGGAACTCCTCCGTGGCGACAAACTGGAGACCCTCTGCGAGACGGCCATCGATCCGGTGCAGCAGCTTTTGGACGGATCGATCCAATCGGTGAGCGTCTATCCCGATGGGCGCCGAGTCATCGAAGGTCCGGTTCGAGGCGCGATTCTTTCCGGGTCTTTCAACCCACTTCACGCCGGGCACGAGGCGCTGGCGTTAGCGGCGGCTGCCGAGACAGGGCAGCCGGTCATTTTTGAACTTCCAGTCATCAACGCTGACAAGCCACCGCTAACATACTCCGAAATTGAACGCCGGTTATCACAGTTCCGGCGGCGTTACCACGTGGCGCTCACCCGTGCGCCGCTTTTTAGAGATAAAGCGGCGCTCTTTCCCGGCAGTGTCTTTGTCGTGGGTTATGACACAGCGGCGCGCCTCGTGGACCCGCGCTATTACGGTGGCGAGGGCGGACGAGACGAGGCGCTCCGGTTATTTCGCGGCGCCAACTGCCGCTTCTTGGTGGCCGGAAGAACTCACGAGGAGCGCTTCCGCACTCTCAACGATATCGCGATCCCCGCAGAGTTCCATGATCTCTTTCGACCGCTGCCCCAATTCCGCGTCGATCTCTCTTCGACTACGATCCGAACAGCCGCGGGGGGAGGTGTCAGGTTTTAGGTATTAGGTGAGGGTTTTAGAATGACAACGGACTTTGAGCACAAACCCGCTCGGGTCTGTTTCTTAACCGGCGCATCAGAGCATCAGCTTGTCCGCGCCTCGGCCTCGTAAACCGAGCGCACGAGGCGGGCGGACACGAGCGACAGCCTCAAGCGCTTCGGTGGTGGGTTCGTTGTAGTGTTAGGTATTAGGTGCTGGGTGTTCGGGCTTTGATTCATCCCTCATCCTTCATCCTTCAAGAGTCCTCCGTCATCCTCAAAAGACCAGGTCGAACCCTCCCTGATCACGGAAGGAGACTTCTACCGATAAGATCGGACGGGCGCTTATCTCCCGGTTGATCCGGGCGCGGGCGTTTCGCGGATTGACCGAACGGGCCAGGAATCCCTCGGGAACGAGCAAGTGAACGTGGAATGCGGCGCGGCCCGGGCAGGCAAGGTCAACAGCGAGACACCCTCCTTTTCCAGTCTCGTCCGGGCGCCAGGTCACGGTCCGGACGGTGTCGGCGCCCTGCAGCAGGTTCTGGTTCGTGGAGAGAAACTGGGGGTGTCCCAGGCGAGGATGTACGGCGAGCACCCGGCAGGAGTGTGGAGGCAGGTCGGAAAGCGTGATCGACTCTTCTCGTTCGCCGAGATACTGGCGCTGCCAGAATTCATAGACATGGAACGCTCCCGTGGGCCATCCAAGCCGGGCAAAGTTGAGACGTCGGCTGGCCGGGCGGTCACCGGTATTGAACACACCAATTATCCACCAATCGCCGGCGCGGTGGCGTACCGGAAGACCGAGAATCTGAGGTGTGGCGCTGTCAAATAGATCCAGCGCAACGGTCGGCTGGCCCCATCGCGCGATTGAAGAGGCGAGTACCGACGCGCGATCTCCGGAAAGAGGTTCGAGCGACCCGCTCAGCGTAATCGGTCCGCCGGTGAGCCCGGCGGCGGTGGCAACGGTTTTAAACTCGTCGTCGCTAAGTCCACCAGATGCCTCCGGGGTTAGCAGGAGAGGCGCCGGGGCGAGCGCCGGGGCCGGCGCTCCCAGGAATGCCCTCGCCAAATGCGCCTGGAGCGAAGCCAGCGCGCTGCAGTGTCCGCGCCAGGAGGGACCGGTCTCCGGTCCGCTCTGAACAGCGTCGGCCCACGCGGCGCCGGCGCCAACCGGCCCGCCGGCGACAAGAAGATAGCGATCATCGCCGATCGTCTTCCGGATGACCTGCAGGCCACTATCCAGCGCCTGCGCTGAGGTTGCTGCGGCGTCCTTGCGGAAACCATCCGTCGCCCCGGCGTACGCGAAATCAACCTGGAAGAACTCAAAGCCGTAAGTATAGCTCAGAGTCTCGAAGAGATTCTGCAAGAAGTGCCGGCCATCAGAGTGAGTCGGGTCCAGGTAATAAGCGCGTTCACCTCTCCACATTTCCCACCAGTCCGGCTGATGCTCGCCACGGGTACGGAGCACGGCATTTGGGTAGTATTTGTAGAATTGCGACTTCTCTCCCACGAGGAATGGCGCCAGCCAGATGCCGGGCCGGAACCCCCGCTTCCGAATCTCCTTCGCCATCCATGCCAGGCCGTGTGGGAAGCGAGAGTTAGTGTCGAGCCAATCGCCAATGCTCGGGCCATCGAACCGGATGGGCTGATAGCCGTCGCTGAGGATAAACGTGTCCGGCGCCGGCTGGAGCTTTTCGGCGGCGGCGAGCGCCTCCAGCACGTCCTTTTCGCTCGTATCTTCGAAGTGGCTGTACCAGCAATCCCATGCAACCGGCGCTGGCTGTGGACGACGATCGGGCTGGCAGTACCGGGCGTAGTCGAGAAGCAGTAGGTGTGGCTGCTCAGAATAACCAAGCCAGAGCGTTTCCGAAACGAACGACTCACCGGCCTCTAACACCGTCTGTTCCCCGTCTACCAGCGCCGTGAGTCCGGCGCTCTCCCCGTGCGGCCGGAGCTCGATATGGCCGAACTGGCGCGCCGCTCCAGTGAAGCCGAGGACGAGCCCTTCTTCGGAGTCTTTGCCTCCGTCGGATTTGGCTGGGATCAGCGCGGTGACGAGATGCGAAACTAGCTGGGTCGGATCAACTCCCGGTGAGCCGGCCTGCGCCGTCGCCGCCGGGTCCCAGCTCTGGCGGCCGTTTCGGAAGAACCGGGCGCCATCAAACCGGGGGCAAAAATCGAGGGCGCCCAATTCGCCCGTGGATAGAAGGGCGGCCGTGCTCAAAATGCGGCGCGGACCGCGATTTGAGACCGTCAGGGTCAGGGTGAGGCCGCCGACCAGCGCATCTACATGCGCTAACAACTCCAGATGGAGATCCTGATCGGTGCAGAATTGCGCCTGGAGGCCCTCGCCTTCATCCTCCGGGAGCGGTCGCCAGATCGTCCGGCCGCCAGCCGACCGGAATAAGCCATCGTTCGTCCGGACCGAACATTCCAGGCTGCTCGCGATGCGCCCGCCATCCGGCGCCGAGAGGTGAAAGACGCCTTTATCGGCGTCCAACTCAAACGTGAGGGCGGCGGCGTGTAGAACCGCAGCCGTGGATGTTTCTGTCATGCGCCAGGCTCCTAAAGTGGACCGGTACGAACAAGACGTACGAGTGCGGCCGGTTCTGTCCCGGCGCAATCCTATTAGAGTAATCCATATTATAGTAGTCCGTCGGCGGCAATGGCCGCACGCCAGTGCGAATCATCGGCGCTGACCGGAGGACAACACGGATGAGAATGCGGAATGATACGGGACTACCAGTCTCGAACTCGACTTTGACAAAGAATTCCCACCGCCGCTACACTAGGACTGTTGCGATCGGCGCCCCGCTCCCCAGGGGTCTGAGCCGTCTATTCGATCGCCAGAAGCGCAGAAGATCCTGCGGTTCGCGAGGCAGCCGCCTGTACTTTTCAGGTGGCTGCCGTTTCCTACCCTATTACGGAGAATCTATTGCGGAGTGATGACACACGACTGGCCGAAGAATGGGATGCCAAGGCCAGTGAGTATGCAAAGGCGTACGGGCGGCTGGACCCATCAGGGCACTCATTTCGCGCGCGCCGCAGGAGGGCCCACTCGATGCTCGGCGCCGGGCCGCTGGGGGACCTGCTCGACGTAGGTGGCGCCTCCGGGATCTACCTGGATGAGCTGAAGAAACAGACTCGCTCGTATACGATCATCGACATCAGCCCCGAAATGATCGCCCTCGCGCGCCGGTTGGACGGCGGCGCCGTACCGCTCACCTGTGAGGTCGCCTCGGTCTACGAGATCCCCTACCCCGACGATCATTTCGATACTGTCCTGGCGATGGGTGTGCTCGAGTACCTTGATGAGCCGTGGCAAGCCCTGGCAGAGATGAAGAGAGTCGCCCGGCCGGGCGGCCTCCTGCTCGTCTCCTTCCCCAATGCTGACAGTCCGATGCGTCGTTTGTCGAAGTTTATCTACCGGTTCCTCAAGCGCGACGTGGGATGGCGTGGTCTCTTCCACTACGCCGAGGTCAAATCTCAGGCCAAAAAGCTGGACCTTGAGCTGCTTGAGCTGGGCGGTTACAATGCGCAACTGTTCCCATCCCCGTTCACGTGGCGCCTCAAGTGGCTCGCGTTCATCTCGGCAGTGCTGCTGGAACGGGTTCTGTGGCGGCTCGGCCAGCTCCTCGGCACGTCCTTCATCGTTAAGCTGCGGAAGCGTGGATAGTGCTTCGGGTAGCCCTGTCATTCGACTACGATTCTCCCGCCGGTTATCGTCAGTCGTTCCACATGCGGGACTTTCCCGCCAATGCAGACCAGCAGGGATCTGAGCTGCTGCTGGATGTGATGGAAAAGCATCGGGTGCGCGCCACTTTCGGGATAGTCGGGCTCGCCGCGACTGACGGTGAGCCACCGGACCACTGCTCCGATCAGATACGGGAGATCGCGTCGCGCGGGCACGAGATCGCGTCGCACTCAATGACCCACGTCTACCTACCGTCGCTCCGCACGGATGCGCTTTACCAGGAGCTGGAATGGAGCAAGAAGGTTCTTCAAGATTGCGTGGGGCGGCCCATCACCGGGTTTATTCCGCCCTTCAATCGCCCGATGCACTTTCCCCGCGCCGGCGCCGTCAGCCTCAGTGAGATGATCGGAACCGCCGGCCGCGGTCGAGGAAGGCAGTCCATCGAGAGTCTGCTCCGCGCTCTTAATCGAAGCGGGTTTCGATGGTCCCGGGTGAGCTTTTCAAGTAAGCTGGCGCCGCTGGTCCGGCTTTTCCGGCGACGCCAGCCGCCGATTCCGGCGCAGCCTTTCCTGCTTCACGAGGTGGTCGCCATTCCCCTTCACTGCGCGGGTTTCGGCGCCGCCGCGCTCTCGCTGGTCCGCCGGTTGAGCGGGCGGGATCTCGTACTCACGCTTTATGGGCACCCCAACCAGGCGCTCTCGGCGAACGACCAGAATGCACGCGTGCTGGACCGCTTCCTCCGCGAGATCGAACCCGAGAGGGAACGCGGGCAGATCAGTCTTAATACCATGACCGAGATCGATGAGGGAGTGCGATCCGGCGGAAGCCCCCCGGCCCCCGATAACGGGGGAGCATTGTGACCCCCCAACCCCCGATAACGGGAGAGCATTCTCGCCCCCCGGCAGTCCCGGCCCCCGATAACGGGGAGTCCTCGTCCGGCAGTCTCTCTAAAACGGGGGCGGCGACTGGCGGCGACTCACGCCCTGGCCCACTAAATGGGCGTGCCGGCCGGCGCCAGCACGACCGTGTAAACGGTTCTGAAATAACGATGAGCTACTCGCATGAGATCGGCGCGCGTGATTGACTGCGCGACCGAGTCGTATTTTATCGCGTATTCATACCCCACGATGGAATCATAGAATCCCAGGTCGGTGGCCTGGTCG
>DASRZA010000094.1:0-5997 GCA_035686845.1 Armatimonadota bacterium
CGGGTATGCGGGCTCAGCGAACCGGAGCAGCGCCCCGTTCTTGATCCTCGCCCAGCCGAACCGCCATCTCGGTGGAGATGCCCGACCGCCCTCGCAAGAGAGAATGCACCCGGCACCCCGCCCTCTACGCCTGGATTCCTGTGCAGTCGCCTATCAACTGGAGCCCGCCGTGACGCCCATCGCCTTCCTCTGCCTCGCAGCCGCGCTGGTTGTTGTTCCTGGAAGCAATTGATGGGTGTCATTAAGCTAAGCGTCGTAGTAGCACACGAAGTATGGGCGCTCTCGACGAACCAGCGTTGCGTTGTAGTCAGAAGGCTGCGGCGCCATACCTTGCACAAGGCTCTTCAGTGCGCCGCTCGGGGAAACATACGAATGGTTGTGAACCGCAGCTACGTCGTCAAAGGAGTAACCGTCCGGGATGTCAAAGAACTCTACCCCAAATGCTGTTCCAAACGAAATCAGCACTCCATCGCGCATCTCGAGGACGAAACCCGTCCAGGACATTGTGGTTTCGCCATGGATTTGCTTCAGCAACGCTAGCGGGATGGCGTATTTGCTTGGCTCAACTCTGGCAATGTCGTAGTGGTTTACTCGGTTCCCAGACGCCACAAAAGTCTTGACGATGGTTTCGTAGCCATTTCCCGAGCGAAAGATTCCCTTTCCTGTCTTTTCCTGCTCGAAACGACGCATCGCCAACTCAACCACCATGCCACATTTCCGCAGCATGACACACGGCAGGAACGTTCCGTCCGTAAGGTAGGCACTGCAGCGATAGCCCTCCCCATAGGCCGAATCGGGAAATGGCTCAATACCAGATTTCAGGTAGTCAAAAATTGGGGCGCTCATTGCTTTATGATTCATCCTTCGTGTAAACGTTCGTTCTACCTCAGCGAATTGGACTACATATTTAGTGGCATCAAGTGGAGTAGCTGCTACATGTTGTTCGCCGAGCGGTCAAAGTCTAACGGACGGTCAGCGCAGAGCCGAGCGCTCCAGCTACGGCCCGCTCCCAGGAAGCCCTGGGCGATCGCGATCGTTGAGCAATAGTCGATCTGATGGCTCCGTACCATTACATCTCGTCTCAGTGGTAGTCGCAAATCTCGACACCGTAGGCCTCCCCGGCCCCTCGCCCACCGTCTCAAAGCGCATCCGCCGGGCTACGAACGCCCGCCGGGGACGGTCCTGATCTTCGTCACCCGGTGCGGGTCATAGGGCACGGCCACCGCGAGTCGCAGCACGCGCTGCGCTTCCCGCAGCAACGCCAGCGGATCGGGCACGAAGCAGATTACCGTCACCAGCCCTGCCTGCTTCGCTGGCCCACCCATGACACACCGGTCCGCAGGTCGTCAGGTCGGTAGGCCGCCGGAGCCCCTGCCCGCGGTCGGCGTAGGGGCGAACCGAGGGCTCTACGCCTATCCGGATGCCGAATGGCACTGAGTAGCGCCCGGTACCTGCTCCAATCTCCAGTCCAAGCCCCGACCGCGGCACGAATCTGGCCAGTGCTTCGACTTCCGCATGGCACAGCCGGTCGTGCTCGTCGAACCACAGGTCGCGATCCCGGGCGTGATCGTCCAAAACTTCGGCGGATGCTACACGAGCCCCAACTGCACTCGAATGGCCGCTTCCACTCTCTCCATTGCGTCCGATGATAGATCTCCGAGCTTATCGGCCAGGCGGAGCTTGCTTACAGTGGTCAATTGGTCAGCCATGGCCTTGCGCTCCTGCCCGTTGAGATCCACGAGGGCCTCGCTCGGGTACACGCGGCCGACGTTGCTGGTCAGCGGCACGACCTGTACGCGGTTCAGATGCTGGTTGGACGCGTCGTTACTCACAATGACGGCAGGGCGACGCTTCCTGATCTCCCCACCAACGCTCGGATCGAAGTTCACCCACCATACTTCACCGCGGTTCATCAGCTACGTCAACAACTGTGGCATCGGCCCAGT
Source organism: Armatimonadota bacterium (assembly GCA_035686845.1). Classification (GTDB taxonomy): domain Bacteria; phylum Armatimonadota; class DASRZA01; order DASRZA01; family DASRZA01; genus DASRZA01. Next base: position 1,947 of record DASRZA010000094.1, read on the forward strand.
CCAGAGCCTCGGCTTCTCGCGCCTCTTCCTGCGCCATCGCCCGATAGGCGCCAGCGAGATCCTCCGCGACGACGTGCGGACGAACCACTGACTCAATGAAATGGCTGATCCGTCTGCGGCCAACATGCCTGTAGAGTCCCTCGTACACCTGCTCATCCACAGTAATCGTGAGTTTCCTTTGCATAGACCCTCCTTACCTATCGTACTGCACTGGCGCGCAGCGTGCCGCCGCGAGCAACACACCGTGAGCGTTGGCTGAACTGCTCCTACGGCGTCCGCGTCGTCTGTGGGGCCAGGGCTTTACATTGTGTGATCGCCGGCTCGGCTGCGCCATGCGTCCAACACCCATTATCCATTATACGCCTTGTTGGGAAAGGCCTGTCAGTAATGCGTTCCCACCCGGGAGAGGGCAGGCACGAGACCTACGCGCAGGCGGTACGACACCCGGGGGAGGGCTGGTGACCCCCAACCGCCGAGCCCAGAATAACGACCGGCCGGAAGGAAACATCTACGCCGCTTGTTAGGCGACGCTCAGCGTTTTGATGCTGACGAGGTCACCCTCGACGGCCTGCGCCGAATCCCACAGATCAACCGCGCACTGGGCGTTTAGCCAAAACGCAGGCGAGTTTCCGAACAGCTTTCCCAGGCGCAGCGCCATTTCCGGGCTTACGGCCCGCCGCTCGCGCAATAGCTCGTTCACCGACTGCCGGGACACGCCGAGGGCCTTGGCAAGCCCGGACGCGGTCAGTCTGTAGTCCGGCAGGAAGTCCTCGCGCAGCATCTCGCCAGGATGAGTTGGCCGACGCTGCATCTGCCCTGTATTGATAATGTCCATGTTACCCTCGTTTCAGTGGTAGTCGCAAACCTCGACGTCGTAGGCATCCCCGTCCTCGAATCGGAAGCAGATTCGCCACTGGCCGTTGACTCTTCCCGGTCCGGTAGAGATCCTGGGTCCGTTTGTCCGCGAACGTTGTGATCACATGAAGAACAATACCGCGACACGTGACACGTGTCAAGGAGTGCAGCGGCGGTCGACGCCGCCTGACGACTCGAGCTCAGCCGTTGCCCCGGAACGCCGCCGCGCAGGGCTGCGGTGGGCGATCGAGTTATTTTGAAGGCGCGGGAACTAATCCTGGCGTTTCGCCGTTAAACTATCAGGGGTGAACTGCGGATCCACGTTCTCTGCCGCTGAACCGCAGCGTGACCGAGGCATTCTCCTCCCAGACGTGGCGGACGGCGCCGGTCGCCGATCTCATGCGGCAGAGCCGCAATTAGGACACGGAACCGACCGGATACCAGGCAGGTCTAGAGACTGGCTCGGCGTCCATATCGCCCGCGCGGCGCGCGGTACCGTTCGAGAGAGGAGAAGAATCAGTGCGTAACATTCCATTGGGGCTGCTCGTTTGCACATTGCTCTGCGCTGGTCCCGCGGCATTGGCCGCCCCGCCGGCTGCAGGGGGCGGGGATATGAACGCGGTCGAGAAGCGGTCGGCGGCGGAATGGGTTGGGAAGACGGCCGCGCCATTCCAGCTAACGGGTATCGATGGCAAGATCGTCGATGCCGGGCGGGATCTGGGAAAACGCCCGGTCGTGCTCGTCTTCTACCGCGGAAACTGGTGACCGTTCTGCCACGCGCAGCTGCGCCAGTTGGGCGCTATTGACAAGCAGTTGAAGGCCGCCGGCGCTGTGGTCTACGCAATCTCCAACGAAGGAGCCGCAGACCTCATGAAGATGAAGGATCGCGAGAAGCTCGGCGCGCCTTTCGTCTTTCTCTCGGACCCGGACGGCAAGGTAGCGGCGCATTACGCCGGCCACTACCCAAACAGCAAGGTGCTGAATCCAGCGACGTTCGTCATCGGCAGGGATCGGCGCATCGTGTACGCCTACGTGGACCCGGCGGATTACCGTGTGCGGGCTGGCGCCGACGCCGTGCTCCGCGCGGTGCAGGCTGTGCACCAGGATCTGCAGCGGAAGCGCTAACCGTCCTTAACTCACTAACCGCTTGGGAATCGCATCCTCACGGTGGAGGAGGCTCAACGGGCGCCCGGGCCCCCAAGATCGGTGAAATGGCAGCACAAATCTTGCCGCGAACAAACTGAATTACGAGCCCTCGCGCCCCGCGCCCGGTACCTCGCGCCCGTCTTTTCCGGGATTAGCAATTGATCAGCCCACTCTGGATTCTGTTGTTCGGGTACGGCGCGCTGATGTGGCTGGTGGCGCCGGCCACCTCGGCGCTCGCGTCTTTCTTCGGCGGGAAAGACCGGGCGGGTAGAAGCCCCGGCGCCATCCTCATCACTACGAGCGTGGTCGCGTCCTGGATCTTCTCCAAATCGGTGACGAATGCGGCGAACCTGGGACGGGACTTCGGGCTGCTCGGAGGTGTTACCTACGCGGTCTACTATGCCGGCATCCCAATCTGTGGGTGGCTGATCGTGCGCATCCGCCGTCTGACCGGCGCGCGCAGTCTCGTTGAATATCTCGCCGGAACCTACGGCGCCGCGTCCGCCAGGCTGTTCATGCCTCCAGGCCTTCGCGATTTCCGGCGCGATCGCTGGCGCCCTGATCTTCCTCTTCAGCCTGGTCGGAATGGCGGCGAGAACCCACGGAAGCGCCATGGTAGACGCGCCTGTGGATGCGGCGCTTTCAGCCGGGGCGGGCGCCATGGCTCTGATGATGGCGGTCATGATGATTTCCGGCGGATCGGCGCTGGATTCGGCGCTGAGCAGCGGCAGCAAAGCAGTAGTGATGGATCTCGGGCGCCCTGACCGCCGTCTGCTCTGGGGACGGATTACGATGGTGGCCTTTGCGCTGCTCGGAAACCTGCCGGTCTTCTTTGGCGCGTCGATTCTCAAGGCCACGACGATCAGCGGCGCGTTGGTGCTGGGTCTGGCGCCGGTCTTCCTCTTCCCGGCGGCCCGGCGTCTGCCGGCGGCGGTGTTTCTCGATCCGGTTGGTGTTTCGATTGCCGGCGGCATTCTCTCGACCGTATGGCCGCAAATTCTGCCCTGGAAGATCGGATCGGGCGCTCCTCGTTCGCGACGGCTGTACATGGGTAGTTCATCCCGAGAAAAACGCCAATCTCTCCCAGTACGTGCCCCCTGGAAGCCAGATCCACGACCCGTTCCTTTCCTCTACGCTCAAAGAGCAATTGCAGTGACCCCGATCGAATCAGGTGCAGGTGCTCGCATCGCTCACCCTGGATAAATAGAGTCTCGCCCGCTTGCAGCCGCCGCATCCCGAGAGATCCCTCCAGCGCGCTGATCTGCTCCTCGCTGAGTGAATCCAGTAAACCCAACCGCGTGAGCAGCAGACGATATGACATGATTCCGGTCTCTCCCCAAATATGTTTCTACCCGCTGCGCGAAAAAACAGGTCCCTTTGGGTGATCTCCGTCACGTAATTACGAATAGTTTCGCTTTTGACTGGAGAAACCGCAATTTGTCAGGCGTGTCCGGAATCCTGGAACCCATTCGGACCACATGGCGTTAATGGTGGTAGAGATGCAATGGTGACCAAGTTTGCGTCCGCAGCCTCGGTTAAATGACAGCGAAGCTCGCTCCGCGCTCTCGTTGTTGCAGAGTATGCTGCGGAGCGATTGGAGGAAATGTGAAATGAGCAACCATGTCGCGTGGGGCAGCATTGTGGTGGCCGGGCTTTTGGCGACGGCAGTCATGACGCTGCTGATGTATATGGGCAAGGCAATGGGCATGAAGATGGACATGCCGCGGATGCTGGGCCTGATGTTTGCGCCACCCGAGAGCGGTGGCGCGGTTTACGGCCTGGGTGGTATGGCGCACTTCGTGATGGGCGTGCTGCTCGCCATTATCTACGGGGTGATTTTCAGCCTGTTGAATCTGCGGGGTGGGTGGATATGGGGAGCGATCTTTGGCGTGGTGCATGCTGTGCTGGCAGGCATGTTTATGGCGATGATGCCGGCCATGCACCCCCGCATGGGGCCAGGCCAGGAGCTGCGGCCGCCGGGGCTGTTTGGCAGAAACTACGGAACGATGGTCCCGGTTGGGCTGGTGATGATGCACGTGATCTACGGCGC
>DASRZA010000095.1:0-20656 GCA_035686845.1 Armatimonadota bacterium
CCCCAATACCGGGGAGTAAACGCCCGGCGTCCGGCAGCCCCCCTGCCCCAATACCGGGGAGTTAGCGCCCGGCGCCCGGCAGCCCCCTGCCCCCGATAACGGGGGAGTAAACGCCCGGCGTCCGGCAGCCCCCTACCCCAATACCGGGGAGTTAGCGCCGGTGATGTACTAGAATCTTGGCTTACGGCGATTCTTGGGAGCAATCCGCCTCGGGCCGTGGCCGTTCGTCGATCCGCCGTTCTCCGGCTTACTGGTCCCATTTTCACTCTGCGCCGGCGTGGGCGCCGCCTGATCGAACGCCCGGCCATTGGTCGAGGCGCCGGACTTCGCCATCGCAGGTTCACTCGCCGTCGCGGCCTTTGTCGGGTTGAAGAGCGGCTGCAAATCCGGATGCTTGCGAAGATAGAAGATTGTGATCAGGATTTGCGTGACGTTCATCGCCAGCCACCAGAGCATAAATGCAGCCGGCCAGTTGTAGAAATAGAACATGAACGGCATCATCAGCGACATCATCGAGCTCATGTTCTGGCTCTGCTTCGCCTGCGCCGGATCTGTTCCGGTCACCGGCATCAGCTTCGAATAGAAGTACATTGATGCCGTGTACAGAAGCAGCAGTGGGATATCCAGGTGGGCCAGGCTGGTCGCGAAAATTGGACCGTTTGGAGTCGTCCATGCTGTATGAGTCGCCGCAAAGTGCGATCCCACCCAGAGGAACTTGCCCGTAAGTTCAAACTGGTACAGCCGGATAGCGTAATAGAGCCACCACATGAACGGAATTTGCACGACCATCGGGAGGCAGCCCATGGCCGGGTTCGTCCCGTGGGCTTTGTACAACTCCATCGTCCTCTTGTTGATCTCTTCCGGTTGACCCTTATACTGCGTCTGGATCTTCTTCATTTCCGGCTGGAGCTTGCTCATCTTGCCCATGGACCGGTACTGCCAGTTGCGCACCGGCGTCAGGAGGATGCTGATCAGAACGCCAAGAATGATCAGCGCCGTCGCATCCTTGTATGGGCCCGCAAAGCTGCAGGCTTTCACAAAGACATTGATGAACTGGTAGCTGATATTGTTGTGGTTCGCAACATGGATCGCCCGCACTACCTGCGTGTACTGCGCATTCGCGAACGACTTGACGGGGAGCACTTTCCAGGTCTTACCATCAAACACCGGCGCTGCGGCTCCAGGCGGAATTGGTTCCGTGATAATCGTGTTATAAGCGGAGGCCGCGGTCGGGCTCTGCTTCAGATCATGCCACTGCACGTAGGCGACCTCGAACTCCGCCGCAAGCCGATCCGGGCTGGTTTTCTGCGGACCGGCCTCGTTCGATCCCTGTGTCTTCTGCAGCTCCTTGACCGCATTGTTGTAGTACTTATTTCGCTCATCGGTGGGCATTTTAGCGGCAATTGCCAGCTGCTGCAGCGCCGCCTCGAAATGCTCCTTCGCAAAGGATGTTTGAAGTCCCGAAGGTAGGGGGACGGTCTGCGGAATCGGCGCGGGCGCGGGCGGCACGGGCGGTTTGGCCTGCTTCCCCATGTACCACTGCAGCAGCACAAACGTTACGGCCAGGAGCACGTAGAACGGTAGAATACGTTTCATGTTTCAATCCTCAGCGGCCCCGAAGGGCCGCTGCAACCTGAATAAAAAACAGCTCTCACCGATCCGCGCCGGCGCCTGCTTAAGCAATCCATCCCCGTACGATAATAGCCGTTTCAATCCACAGCAGCCCCTTCAGGCCGCTGCACTGACTCAGTTTGACGAGAGCAATCCGTCTTTCCCCTCGCTGCCCGTCTCCCTGCGCCGATCCGACAAATTTTGCCCGAATCCACTACTTCCCAACCGGATCATACCCACCTGCGTTAAAAGGATGGCACCGGGCGATCCGGCTGATCGCGATCAACAGTCCACGCAGCGGCCCGTACCGGTCGATAGCCTCGACCGCGTACTGCGAGCACGAGGGATAAAATCGGCACGTCGAACGACGAAATCGGTGCGTCCTTTGATAGAGCCGGATGAAGCCAACCAGGATTCGCGCCGTGCGCGCATCATTATGAACGCCGCCATCTGGTTCTACTAAAGACGCCGGCGCCGCCTGGGAAATCACCTCTCGAAACCCCGGATCTGACCGGCGGCGGCGGACACGCCGTTTTCCATCGCGCTTCAAGCCGGTGGGCGCCGCCTTCCTCGCCGGGCTGCGCGTGCCCGTTCTGACACCCATGAAAAGCCCTCTTCAATCGCCCGCTGCGCCAACCGGTTCACCGCTTCCGACAGCGTCTCAAAATCCGCCGTCAACGTCGGCTCGCGGGCCACAATAATCATATCCAGTGGCGGCGGGCTCAGACGCGTCATAGACCGGCAGATCTCCCTCAATCGACGCTTTACCAGGTTGCGCTGAACGGCGCCGCCTACTTTCTTACTGACGGAAATCCCAAAACGGGGTTCCGTCCCGGCCCGCGGGTAGGCGTAAATCGAAACCAGTGAAGATCGCCAGTGCTTACCGCGAGCATATATTCGAGCATAATCCTGGCGGCTCGCCAGCCGGTTCGCGCGCGGCAGCATCCGTCGGTAACCCCCCGGGCTGCATAGAGTTCTTAGAGCGTGGCACGCGTTTTGAACGGGATGCTCACGGTTAGCTGCGCACGGCCCTTTTTACGGCGCGCCTGCAGCACGTTGCGCCCATCCGCCGACCTCATGCGCTTCATGAACCCATGAACTCTCATTCTTCGGCGTCGCTTCGGTTGGTAAGTTCTCTTCATCGCGTGTTCTTTGATGTCCTTAAGAATCGAATTTGCGCCCCGAGATCACACGGCGCCGGTCACAGAAAGTTATTATAGCACGGTTAAATGACGCGCGCCTCCATATCCCGTCAGCTCGGTGTAGCCGGCGCCGCTAACAGGCCGGCCGCGCTGGGTCCCGCGGATACGCATGGCGCCCTCCCAGTACACCACTCCGGTGGCGCCGCCGGTGTCGAGTTCCTGATCGGCAAGCGCGGGCGTCTCATGGAGATCCAGGCCGGCCCGCGGAACGTGAATCTCCCAATTGGAGGGATAAATGGCGCCGGAACGGGGGCTTTTCCACGTCCCGTGAGGCGTGAGCCGGAAATCCGACCATCTCAGAAAGACGCTCGATCCATTTGGCGCCACCAGCGCGCCGCTGGAGAACGGGCTGATGGAATGACCAGCGCCTCTATCCGAAACTGCGGCCCCGGTAACCGCCGAAGAGCCGTTTGTCTTCGAGGTTGGCCGCAGCCGCAGCTCGTACAGCATCAGATCCCATCCGTTATCGAGTTGAACGCTGAACCAATCCCATCCTTCTTCATTTGGGGCGAGCGCGCTGCTGGAGAATTCGTGATCCATCCAGACCAATCCATTCGCCGGCAGCGATTGACCATTCTCCGTCATCGTGCCGCTCGCTGCGAGGCGGGTATACGAATAATAGTGCGACGCCTCGCCGGCGCCCGGTCCTTTGAGTGAAACACCATTGCGGCCCTGGATAACCGGTGGCTTGAGAGGAATCAGTGAAAGACGGATTGCGCCGAATGGCGCCGACGCCTGGATCTCCTGCGGCCAGAGGGCCGGATCGCCCCGTCCGGGGATGGCACGAGCGTGCCAGTCCTGGATCCAGACGTTCTCCCGTGCGGTGTCGGCGCCGCTAAGACCGAGCGCGCCGCGGTCAACCCGGTCGGTAAAATGAAAACTTCCGGCGCTCACATTGGTCATCGCGAAGTGGGCGAAGTAAAGGTCTGAAGTGGCCCAGCGACTTGCGCTGCGAGGCGCATGGGGCAGCAGTCCGACGCGAAAGAACGTAATCTCAAACCCGTACGTGCGACCGCCGCTCTTAAGATGGCCGGTGTAATACCACCACTCGGTTTCATACTTCGGATGAGAGCCGGAGTCACGGGGAAACTGGAACCGGTATCCGGGCATCGCCAGCGCGAACCGAGACTTCCCGGGCCGAGAGACGCCGCCGCTTGAGGAGCCGATCGGCGCCAGCGCGCCGAACGTCGGCCCTGGCCGCGTGGGCGCCGTCATCCGGCTGCAGCCGGTAAAAGCGCCCGCGAAGAGGACCTCCGCGGCGGCGATCAACAGAGCAACGGGCCGGACCGTGAGCGCCGGACATTCAGGTAAAAGAGACGTGATCCGGATCCCCACGCGCTAAGTTACGGAGACGTGATCGAGAACGCCATGCACTACGATTCGGCGGCTAGGAGGAACGGTGCAGGTGATCAGTGAAACCTCACGGAGATGACCCTTCGCCTTGAGAACCGACGTGTCATCGGGAGGCACCGTCTCAGTATCCGTCACCAGGTAGACGAAGTGTCGCTTCAACGTTTCTAAGATAACCCGGTCGCCCGGTTCAAGCTCGTTTAAATTGGCAAACCAGCAGCCCCAGATATTCCGGTGAGCCGCAATGGCGCAATTGCCGACCTGGCCGGGCATAGCGGTACCGGGAAAGTGACCGGGCCCCTGGGCAAGCGCCGCATTCGTCGTATCGCCGACCACGAGGGAATCGACATGCAGTCGGGGAATCCGGAGACGGAGCAGGCCGTCATCACCGGAAGCGGGGGCGGTGTTGGAGCTGCTGGACGCGCTGGCCGGGGAGTTTTCGGCAGTCTGCCACTCATGACGTAGCTGCCACTGCCGTGTATTCCCGAAGAGGTACATCAGGAGCGGAATGCATGCGCAGAGGACACCGAGCCAGAAACCAATTTCTGCAATACGTTTCATTGTTCGATCAGATCAAGATGATGACGTTTCAGCATCGGCCTTGGAGAAGGGGGAACCTCGCCCCTGGCCAGGACTGCGCGCCAGTCGGCGCGACAGCGCGGTTTAGCGTATAAGACGCAGCCTGGTTCCAGCGGCAAGAGCCCTCGCCGGAGGACGAGGGCCACTCAGCCGATTAACGTGCGAAACGGCGCTTGAGCGCAAGCATCGAGCCGGACAATGCCCCGCCAATCAGGAGGAACATGGCCGGATCGCCGCCTGTCTGCGGCAAAGCGGGCGGAGGCGCCGTGTTAAACCCAGGCGCAGTTGTCGTCTGGGTAGTGGTGGTGGTCGCCACCGGCGGCGCCGGCGCGGTGGCCGCGCTGTCGGTTGCTGCCGTGCTTGTTACGCCTTGCGCATAAGCGGTGACGCCAAGCGCCACAACACACGGCGCCAGGGCCAGGACAAAACCTAACTTTCGAATCATGTGATTGATCCCTCCCAGTAAGTGTAGTGTGCAGGCGCTATCGCTCTCGCGGGCGCCAGCCCGGGTTTTAAGCGAATCCGATATACTGAATCATCCAGTGGACCTGATCATCCAACCGGTTGAATCAATTATCGGGTAGAATACCGTCACAACTATTATACCCGTCCGGCTCATTATACCATGAAACGCCGGCGCCATAAACGTTACGGGCTGCGGCATCCTGATAAGGCGCTTAATGACTCGGGCGCGAAGCGAATCCCATTGTCTTCGCCGGCGCTCGTGGCGACTCTTTGATGCCGGCATGTATACTTCCTCTTAGATACCGCATATCGCGGCGCGGTAGACATCTTTTTTCAGGGGTATTTTTGAGGAAACGGAATGGCGAGACGATCCTGGTTCAGCAGAGCAGCGGGGAGATCGGGCCGGGATGCCCGCGCCAACGCGGAGCGAGTCCCATCTGACCTGTTCGAACAGTGCCCCAATCGCTCGTGTGGTATCTTCCTATATCGCAAAGAGCTGGAGAAGGATCTCAAAGTCTGCAAGAAGTGCGGCTATCATTTCCCATTGACGGCAGTTGAACGCATCAACTTGCTTTTGGACGAGGGAACCTTCGAAGCGTTCGAGTTTAATCTGAAAACGGGTGATCCGCTTGGATTCCCCGGCTATCGAGAGACTCTTGAGCGCTACCGGGCCAAAACGGGGATGCAGGAAGCGATCATCGCGGGGCGGGGGCTTGTGGGTGGAACGAACGCAGCGATCTGTGTCACGGACTTTAGCTTTCTGGCCGGAAGCATGAACTCCGTCGTCGGTGAGACGATTGCTCGCACATTGGAGGAAGCGGCCGCAGCGCGGGCGCCAATCATCCTGGTGAGCGGATCGGGCGGCGGCGCGCGGATGCATGAGGGGCTGTTATCCCTCATGCAGATGGCGAAAACCGCCGCGGCGTTAGAACGTTACGATCGCGCCGGCATGCTATCTATCTGCATCCTCACGGATTACACGATGGGGGGCGTTCTCGCAAGCTGGGCCTCTCTGGGAGATGTTATCCTCGCCGAGCCGGGGGCGAACGTCGGATTTACGGGGGGACGGGTGGCCGCCAAAGTTCAAACCGAGCGCCCGCCTGAGAATTTTCGAACCGCCGAATTCAGCTTTGAACATGGGATGATAGACCGGGTGACCCCACGCTCTCAGCTCAAGGAAACAATCGCCCGGCTGTTGTCTATCTCGGCAGCCGACAAAGTAAGGGGCATGGCTAAACGATGACCCCCCATAAAAAAGGAGCGAGTGGTTGAGAACGGTCCTCTCGTTTGAACAGCCCATCCACGATATCGAGCGACAAATCGAAACGCTCCGCAATCTCCAGGCAGAGGGAGGCCCGGATGTGTCCGTACAGATTGCGAAAGCCGAGGACGACCTGAGAAGAGTTCAGACCGGTATCTACTCAAACCTGACTCCGTGGGACAAGGTTCAGATGGCCCGGCATCAGGATCGACCACATACGCTGGAGTATATCGCGGGTCTCGCCGGTGATTCATTTGTGGAACTGCATGGTGATCGGCGATTCGGAGATGACCCGGCCATCGTGGGTGGTCTCGCGTCGATCTTCGGCCGGTCCGTCATCGTATTTGGTCACCAGAAAGCGCGCGATCTCAAGGGGCGGCAGTTTCGCAACTTTGGAAGCGCCCGCCCGGAAGGTTACCGGAAAGCGATCCGCCTGATGAACCTTGCGGAAAAGCTTCGCCTCCCGGTGGTAAGCCTGATCGACACGAGCGCGGCGGACTGCTCCGTGGGGTCCGAGGCGCGAGGGATCAGCGAAGCCATCGCCAGCAGCATGTACCGCATGGCCGGCCTGACAGTGCCTGTGGTGGTTATTGTCACCGGTGAAGGCGGCAGCGGCGGCGCCATCGGGATCGGCGTCGGAAACCATATCATGATGTTAGAGCACGCGGTGTACTCGGTGATCCCACCGGAAGGTTGCGCCGCCATACTCTGGAAAGATGACTCCCAGGGGGACCGGGCCGCCGTCGCTCTCCAGTTGACGGCTGAAGACAGCGTCCGCCTCGGTGTGGTGGACGAGATCATCCGCGAACCACTGGGAGGCGCACACCGAGAGCCCGCCCAGGTCATTTCCGAAGTCGGCCGCGCTCTCGACGCTGCGCTCGACCGCCTCTCCGCCCTCTCACCGCAGCAGCTCCTTGATCATCGGTACGAAAAATTCCGGCGCATGGGCGTTTACGATGAGTAGGGGCGGGTTTGGAACCCGCCTCCACCCATCCCGCGGATTTGAGCCGTGATGTACTATTGACCGGTCGAATTCGGCTCGCTCGGCGTCGGCGGCGGCGGGCTCGCCACTCCCAGCGCCAGGACGCAGGCCGCAGCGGCGCCCGCAGCGCAGCCAACCCACCAGGGCAGGCGAATGCCAAGCGCTTTATCCAGCGTCAATCGACCGGGCCCGGCGATGATGACCGCGGCAGCAGCCGCGGCATAGGCCACCGGCAGTTCGGCGCCGCCTGACTGCGCCCAGATCGGCTTACCCCAATGGACCTTGGCCGTCGCCATACTCATCGCCGACATAACGCCCACCGGACCGAGGGGGTGGAGAAAGCCCAGCGCCGTCAGGGTTCCCCCACAAAACTCGGAAAGGCCCGCCGCCGTTCCCCACGTGCCGCCCGGCTTCAGACCAATCTGCTCCATGAAACCGGCAATACCCTCCGGCCCGGGACCTCCGAACACGCCAAAGAGCTTCTGGGCGCCGTGCCCGGCCACCATTCCTCCCACAACGGCTCGCAGCAGCAGCATTCCGGAATCGGCGCAGCAGTTATCAGACATTACGATCAGTCCTCTCGTTTGAATCGACAGGGGAGGCATCCGTGATTAGATCTAAGATAGCCGCGTCCGGCGCATGTTGACATTCAATCCACTCCGGTTCGATGATCCCGGCGGGTGAACCGTGCGCGCCGGGGGTCAGCGTAAACTGGCGATGGCCCAGCGCACGTTTCGCCCCTACACGAGCATAGGCCGCATGGGCCAGGATGGAGACCTACCTTTCTGTGACGGCGCCTTCGCCGGCTTCTTGCTCATTTGTGTGCGTTGTTCCGGGTCAAGATTTGAATCGAGGCCGGATCTTCAGAAGCTATTTCTTCTTGCCAGTCTTGGCGATCTTGCCAGTCCTGGCGGTCTTGCCAGTCCTGGCGGTTATGCCAGTCTTGCCAGGCGCCTTGCTTGCCGGGCTGAGGAGGCCGCTCAGCTTCGCTGCCAGCGGGCCCGTCGTCTGGTACCACTGTCCCGGTGACCCCAGAAGGTGTTGCTCGCGCAGGTAGAGCAGCGGATAGGGCTCCGATCGGTCCGCCAGAATCTCCACCTTCAGCGGCGGCGCTGCCCGCTGCACTCTGGCAGGGGTCTCCTTGAGTCCTTCCAACGTGTGGAACAGCGCGCTCTGGGCGGTCCGCTTCCAGTCCGCAGAGGGCTTCTTGATCCAGGCCAGGCGCTCGTCCCTCCGGTAGACGCGGATCTCTCTGGCCTTCGAGAACACCTTCTGCAGACCCGGCCCACGCGGCGCCTCCGGCAACGTTCATTATCCAGAATACTCCCATACCCGCCATCCCGGCCCCGCCGTCGCTTACGGCGACGAAGGGGAACGGCGCTAACCTGCTCTCCTGGACCGCTGTCGACGGCGCCGCGGGCTATCATGTGTCTCGCGGGCCCGGATCTGATTCGCTCTTTCTACCGCTTTTTACTGCGTCCTCCGATCAGACCAGCTTCAGCGACACCAACGATCTGCTGCCCGGCACGACGTACTATTACACCGTCCGGGCATTCAACGTCGCTGGCATCGAAGGCCCCGACTCCAATGAGGCGATTGTCCAGACGTAAGGATGAGAGCCGATGAGCCGCCACCGGATTCCCTGTGACGCAGGGAATCCAGGAAGCGAACTCCGGCCCCCGGCCCCCGTCCCCGGTCCCCGCGCCGCAGACCTCTCTCCCGGCCTCTCCCCGAAACGGGAAGAGGGGCCTGTAACTTCAGCGTCTCAACCTCTCTCCCGGCCTCTCCCCGAAACGGGAAGAGGCGCCTATAACTTCAGCGTTTGTGACTTATCATTCACCGTCATCCTCGGTCCTTCGTCCTCCGTCCTCGCTAGCTCCCCGTTGATCGGTAATGCCGGACGCCGACCTTCCAGATCTGTAAGGAGATTAGCAGGAACACGAATCCACCGGCCGGTGCGCTCCACTGCGCCCACGTCGAGGCGCCGAGCGGGTCGGCCATTCCGAGAATGGCGCCGACCGGTAGATAGTTGGCGCAGGCGATCGGTACGACAAAGGTGAAGAACCGCCGGAACCAGGGCCGGTAGATCGTGAGGGGGTACTGCCCGGTTTCAGTCCCGCCGTACGTGACCGTGTTCAGGATTTCGAGTGTCTCCACTGTCCAGAACGACATCGTCGCCTGAAGCACGAGGAGACCATAGAAGAGGTACGCGGCGCTGCCGATCGTGGCGCAGAGCAGCGCCGCGCGGGCAAAATCCCACACTATCTTCAGATGAAGCAGCGCCCAGATCAAGACCGCCAGCCCCTGCGCAAGCCGACCGAACCGCATCAATTGGAATTCGCGCCCGGCAATCTGCAGGATTGTGCTGCGCGGCCTCAGGAGAACCCGGTCGAAGTCTCCGCTCTTGACAAGCTCGGGAAAGATATCGAAACCTCGCCCGAGACTTTCCGCCACGGCGAAACCGCAGTTGATGATCCCGTAAAAGAGAGCGACTTCCGGCAGTGTCCAGCCGCGGAGGCTCCCAAACCGGGCGAAAAGCGCCCAGATCCCGAGGAACTCTATCCCGGTCGCCGCGCATTGACCCACCGTCATCATCAGGAATGATGCACGGTACTGCATCTGCGCACGCATGGAGATTCCGAGATAGCGGAAATAGAGGCGAATCGCGTCGAGTATCTTCAGCATTTTCAACCGCCCTGCACGACGAGGCGACTGAGTCCGCGGGCGAGCAGCCACCGGCCGAAAAACATTAAGATCAGCGTCCACGCGATCTGCTGCGCCAGCACGCTTCCCGCTTCGACCGCTGGAATCTGCCCCACATAGAGCCGGAACGGCAGGTCCACCATGTCTCGAAACGGGATAAAGGCGAGGATTCGCTGCGCCCAGTTCGGAAAGAGTGGAAGTGGAAGCAGCATCCCCGAGAGCGCGAACACCAGCGTGGGAACCAGGCGGGAGATGCCATCCCCGGTAATAGTCCACAATAGTGAGATGTTCATCAGATTTGAGAATGCGCAGCCGACCAACAGCGAACCCACTGTCGCGGCGAACCAGGCGATCCCGGAGGACCAGGACGGCGGCGCCTGCAAACCGAAGAAGATTCCGGCGACACAGAAGAGCGGCAGTGACCGGAGCAGAGTCGGCGCCACCCGGGCCGCCAGGCAGCGGCAGTACCACCAGGAATAGAGATCCAGCGGCCGGACCAGCTCGTATGCCACGGCGCCGGAGCGAATCATGGCCCTGATCTCCGCATCGAGAGACCACGGAAGCATGGCGAAGAGCGCCTGCCCCAACCAGACGTAGGTGATGACCTGCGGCAGGCTCATTGGCTGCGCACGAGTGGTGGACGCGTAAAACCCGGTGAAGATCATCATCCGGATCAGGCCCCAGAAAAGCTGCGTGCCGAATCCCGCCACAGCCGCCGCGCGGTACTGAAGCAGCACCCGGAAACGAGCGCCTAAGATGCTCAGGTAGGGGCGGAAGGCAGCGCCCCGGCCCCCGATAACGGGGGAGACCACGGTTGGTGGTCCTTGGGAAGCCCCCCGGCCACCGATAACGGGGGAGCAAGTCCCCCGAGTCCGCGATAATCCCGGGCGACGTCTCACAGGCGCGCTCTGCCATAAAGATGCGCCATGATCTCTTCAATTGGCGGGTTCTGGACAAAAAGGTCTCGTACGGCGTTCCTTGCTGTGATACGGCTGATAAGCTCGGCGGTGGAAATCGACGCGGGATCAAAGCTTAGCACCACGCGGTTCTCGTCCCGCCGGACAACCGTGGCAAAGGAATCCTCGACCGGCTCGTTCTCATTCACCAGGTCAATGATCAGCCAGCGCTCGCGTGTGACGCTTGTCCTGAGATCTTCCAGCGTGCCATCCGAGAGGATCTGTCCGCGCCCGATCAGGATCACCCGGCTGCAGAGAGCTTCGATATCGTCCATATCGTGGGTCGTCAGGATGACGGTGACGCCCCGCTCCCGGTTCAGCCGCTGTATGAACTTGCGGATCGCCAGTTTTGACACCGCGTCCAGGCCAATCGTTGGCTCATCCAAAAAGAGGATGGCGGGCGCGTGGATCAAGGCCGCGGCAAGATCGCACCGCATCCGCTGCCCCAGGCTCAACTGGCGAACCGGGGTATCCAGCAGTGGTTCCAGATTCAACAGCGCTATCAATTCATCGCGGACGCCGGCGTACCTCTTCTTCGGCACGCGGTAGATATCCCGGAGCAGGTCGAATGATTCTATCACCGGCAAATCCCACCAGAGCTGCGTGCGCTGTCCGAAGACCACGCCAATCTGCTGAA
Source organism: Armatimonadota bacterium (assembly GCA_035686845.1). Taxonomy (GTDB): domain Bacteria; phylum Armatimonadota; class DASRZA01; order DASRZA01; family DASRZA01; genus DASRZA01. The sequence goes on from DASRZA010000095.1 coordinate 11,747, forward strand.
CATGGGCCTGGCGATCCTTCCAGGGTGTTCGGCCCAATACGTCACACTGCCCCGAATCAGGAACGAGGATGCCCGCAAGCGCTTTGACGGTGGTGGATTTACCGGCGCCATTCGGACCGATATAGCCGACCAATTCCCCCGTTTCGAGATCAAATGAGACGCCATCGAGAGCGGTCACGGTCCGGTATCTCCGTCGCGCCAGCCCCTTTACGGCGCCCCAGACGCCGGGATCTCGCTCGGCGACCTGAAACGTCTTGCGGAGGTTCCGGACAACAATCTGGGGCATAATCCCTCCACGCAGCAAATCCATCCACGCAGCAAATCCCGCGTCGGAGCGTCTTCCTCATAATACATCGGGAAAGCCTACGCTCCGAAGAAAGCGGGGGAAAAACGGGAGCAAATCGGAGGATGACAAAATCAGGCCGAATTGTCAAACATACGGCCGGCCTGGCAGAATTGGTCAGGCGCATGATAGCAATCTGCGGTATAGTAGTCAGATAGGAGGGCCGTCGCGTGTCGCAGCGATCAAATCCCCGACTGGTCGTGCTAAAGGGTGATCAAACCGGACAGGAGCTGCTGGACGAGGCGCTGCGCGTTCTCGAATCTTCCGTTACCGGTGTGGAATTCGACATTATTCCCTTTGATCTGGGCCTTGAGAACCGGCGCGCCACTCGGAACCGGGTGGTGGAAGAAGCGGCGGCGGCGATGCTGGACACCGGCCTGGGTCTCAAGGCCGCGACTATCACGCCTACCAGCGCCTCGGACGTAGGCAGCCCGAACGCGATCCTGCGTGAGAAGATGAAGGCGATAGTCATTCTTCGCACCGGCCGTAGAATCCCCTCCGTTAACCCGCTCGCCGGCGTCCACGCTCCGATCTCCGTGGTCCGGATGGCGGTTGAAGACGCCTACGGGGCCCGCGAGTGGCGTGAAGGCAGCGGGCTCGACGAGCGGGCGTTTCGTACGGAAGTGATTACCCGGCGGATTTGCCGGATGGTGGCCGAATATGCGTTTATCCAGGCGCGGCGGACACGAGCGCGCGTCTTTGGCGGTCCCAAGTTCACCGTCAGCCCGGTTTACGAAGGGATGCTCAAAGAGGAGATGGACGCGGCCAGCGCCCGTTATCCTGACGTCCGGTACGATCCGCAGTTGATCGACGCCACGTACGCGCTCTTGCTCCATACCGGCGGCGATCCCCTCGTCATCCCGGCGCTCAACCGGGATGGCGACTGCCTGAGTGACCTGGTGCTCCAGATGTTCGGATCCATCGCCGGATCGGAATCTCTCGTGATCGGTTTCGACGACGATCTGAAACCGCGGGTTGTTATGGCGGAGGCGCCACACGGCACGGCGCCGGCGCTGGAGAGGAAAAACATTGCAAACCCGATGGCGATGATCTTAGCCGGCGCGTCGATCCTTTCGCAGCTTCCCGACGAGAATGCAATTCGGGCGTCCCGCGCCCTTTACGAAAGCGTCTTTGAGACGGTGCGAGAGGGAACCAGGACCGCTGATCTTGGCGGTCACGCGCTTACCACCGAATTCACCGATGCGGTTATCGGGCGGGTAGCGGGCAAGATCGAAGTCTGGGCCGGGTTGGGGGAACTCCGATGACGCTTGCCGCAGAACCATTCCAATGGCCCGAACGACGCCGGGGGGCCGTGAGCCTGAGCTTTGACGACGCCCGGCCGTCACAGCTTGACCGGTGTATTCCCTTGCTGAACTCGCACGGCGTTCGAGCGACTTTCTACGTGAGTTTGCCGAACATGAACCAGCGCCTGGGCGAATGGAAAGACGTCATCGAAAGTGGTCACGAGATCGGCAACCACACCGTCTCTCACCCTTGCAGTGGAAACTTCAAATGGTCCCGCTCCCGGGCGTTGGAAGATTATACCCTGGAGAGGATGGAAGCAGAGTTCGTCGAGGCCAATGGTGAGATCGAGCGAGCGCTGGGAGTGAGACCGCAGACGTTCGCCTACCCCTGCGGCCAGAAGTTCGTCGGGCGCGGGGAGAAAACCGAAAGCTACGTGCCGCTCGTCGCCCGGTTTTTTTTGGCCGGGCGGGGATTCAGGGACGAGGCGCCCAATGACCCGGCATTCTGCGATCCGGCGCAGCTTGCCGCTGTTGACGGCGACTGCCTCACTTTTAAGCAGTACCGGGTCTGGCTGGAGCGAACCGCGGCCGAGGGCGGCTGGCTGATCCTCGCCGGGCATGACGTCGGCGAGGCGCCCACCCAATGCGTCCGCCCCGCCGCCCTCGATTCCCTCTGTCGTTACTGCCTTGACCCCGCCAATGGCCTCTGGATCGACACGGTCGAAGCCGTCGCGCGATGGACGGAGGACGGTAAGTGTATCAGTATGTGAGTGTGTGAGTATGTGAGTATGTGAGTGTTTGAGTGTGTGAGTGTGTGAGTATGTGAGTGTGTGAGTATGTGAGTGTGTGAGTGTGTGAGTGTTTGAGTGTGTGAGTGTTTGAGTATGTGAGTGTTTGAGTATGTGAGTGCGTGAGCTGGTGAGATCGTCGGGTGGTGAGATGATGGGACGGCGGACGGAGGATAATCGACGGGGGACGGAGCGCCGCGTCCCCCCGCCACGCGCTGAAAACCGAACACCCAATACCAAACCGGCGTAGCCGGAACCAAATCGTGATTCCTGCGCGTTTTGAACACAACTTAACTGATAAGATACTACGCTTTTTCCCAGACGGCGCCGGGAAAAAGTGGCCCGTGCGTGGCAGTCACTGCAGCCTGAACGACAATTTGTTGTCGTTCAGCGATCCTTAAGGGCCTTAAGGGCCTAACACCCAACACCCTTTATTGGAGGATTTTAACAGATGTCAAATTACGTGATTGAGCAGATGGATGATATTGAGGCTGTGAAATGCCCCTGCGGATGGACGCGGCGAGCGTTTATTGCGCCCGACAATCCGGTAGCGACACTGCACATGGTGGATATTCAGGAAGACGCCCGCGTTCATTACCATAAGAAACTCACAGAAATCTACCTGATTCTGGACGGTGAGGGATTTATGGAGCTGGATGGCGAGATGATCCCGGTTCGCCCGCTGACATCCATCCTGATCAAGCCTGGCTGCCGCCACCGCGCTGTGGGTAAGATGCGGATAGTCAATATCCCGATCCCGGCATTCGATCCCGCCGACGAATGGTTCGACTGACACGCCGGCGGTTTGTCGCACCGTCGTGACGCGGGCGCGAGGTCCGATCCTGCATTGGCGAGAGGAGGGAAATGCGCTATAATCAGGCGGGGAGGGTATTGGCTGTGATTGTCGCCGCGTCGCTGGCGGCGCACGGGGCGTCTGGCGCTATATCCGATACTGAAGCGGCGAACCGGTTATTCCTGACCCGATTGGCGCCCTGAGGAACCGAGGAGGCCGCATGTCACAACCTATTAAGCTCTGCCCTGAATGCCAGACGCCGGCGGTTCTCAACGCCGCTTCCTGCGAACAGTGCGGGCACGTGTACCGCACTCATTTTCCCACGCCCGATCAGACACAGATGGTTCAGCCGATGGGATCAACCCCCGACGACCTGGCACAATGGCCGACTCAAATTCAATCTCCCCACGCTCCCGGCTACCCTCAGCAGCCTCCCGGCTACCCGCCGGCGCCGACCGGTTATCCTCCCTACCAGCAGCCGGGTTACCCGCAGCAGCCCTATTCGCCCCCGCCGTACCCAGGGCGCCAGTATCCGCCGGGTTCGTACTCGCCATCTCCATACGCTCCGGCGCCCTACGGACAGCAGCCGTACTCGCCGTATCCTGTCCTCGCGCCGCGGCCCGGTATGATCCAGAAAATGCCTGGAACTCACTCGCCGGCCGCGTCGGTGCTGCTGGGATTGGTGCTGCTTGGATTGGGGCAGATTGTGAACGGGCAGACTGCCAAGGGGCTGCTCTTTCTCTTCTGCGGCGTGCCCCCTTATCATCGCTACAGGATATCTCGGCTTGGTTATCTGGCCGCTGGCGCTCATCGACGCGGCCCTGATCGCATCCCGTTTGAACCGGGGCGAGGCGGTTGGTTCATGGCAGTTTTTTTGAGCGGACGGAGGACGAAGGACGAAGGACGGAGGACCGAGATAAGGCCCTTCGTACCCCGCGCCCCGTACCCCGCGCCTTTTGAGAACCCATGCCGCATCTGAGACCAGAACAACTGAAGTCGTATGAGCGAGATGGCTTTCTGATTATCGAGGACCTGCTTCCGCCCGAGGAGGTGGAGCGGCTTCGGGATCGGGTACGGGAGTACACGCACGGCGGCCGGCCGGCGGACGCGCTGCAAATCCAGATTGAGCCGCGGGTTCAGCGCGGAGAGACGCAGGTGGATCATCCGGGCGATGGTATCCGTAAAATCGATGGCCTGGCGCAAGGCGACGACAGGTTCCAACGATTGGCGTTGAACAGCAGGATCGTCGGCGTCATTGAGCATCTCCTGGGACCCGATCTCAAGCTGTTCCGGAACAGTCTGCTGTTAAAACCGCCCGGGGTGGGATCACAGAAAGGCTGGCGCCAGGACTCACCGTACTGGCCGATCCAGCCGATGAATCTCTGCTCGTGCTGGTTTCCGTTGGACGACGCCACACCCGAGAATGGCTGCATGGTAGTGCTGCCGGGATGGCACACTCGGGGTCCGCTGCCGCATGTTTCAGTGATCGACGACTTTGTGATCGAAGACCGCCTCCTGGACGCAGATCAGGCCCGGATAGCGCCAATGCGTGCCGGAAGCGGGCTCTTCTTTCACTCCCTGCTGCCGCACTACACCGCGCCGAATCGCAGCAGTCGGTGGCGGCGCGCCATCGCTCTTACCTACATGTCATCCCGGTCACGTTTCACGGACCCCGGCGAAGGTCCGGAGTACTTTCCTGTTCAGGGCCGCAGCTTCGAAGGATGCGTACGGTAGGACTGTGGAGTCGGGTCTCCGTTCAGTCGACTCTCGGGGGCTCAACCGGCATGATTCCGGCGCCGCCGATTCTCGTTGCGTTTAAGATATCGAGCTCTCGTTCATCATCCTTGATGATGTATTGGCCCGTTTGGGAATGGTCCGCCTCGATGGCGAGATTTAAAGCCTGGCGCGCCTCTGAGATTAACGAGCCAATGGGTCGTTTGAATTCCTGAACGAATTTTGGCTGCCCGATGATTTTCATCAAAATCTCCGCGTGCTTCCGGTATCCGTACGGATCCTTCGGGTAATGAATCTCGATGGCGCGGACGTCGTCCAGCTCATTCGTGAAATCCCGAAATCCTATTGCTGCGCTCTCGGTCGGCAGAGTGTTCACGGGCATTCCGATCAGGGTGGCCGGGCCCAATACAGGCTGAATCGGGGGACCAGGGTCAAGCGGCAGAACAGACCTTAGTGGTTGATTCTTCGACCCCTCCGGCTCAATTGATGAACGAGTTAAAACGCTGCGGCGGAACTCGATTAGCCAGCGCCGGGCCTGCAGAAGCTGTAGATGATCGAACCGCGTGTGTGGGCTGTCAGCCGCGAGTGAGTAGTCGGAGGCCGCCTGTCGCCAGTCCGCCGTGAGGGTCTCCTGCAGCGTCCTTGCGTTCTTCCGGTCGGCCGCGACCAGGAACTGCCAGTCATCCAGAAGCTCCAGATGCAGGCCGCAGTCAGCCGGGTCCTTCACCGCATCGATGTCCGCGCCATCCAGATACTTCCTCATCAGGTCAACTGCCGGCATCTTTCGGAAGATACTCAGGGCGCTCATGGGACTCCCGACCATGGCGCTTGCGGATGATTGACCTCGCAGCCTGGAAAGCTCGCCGCCAATTCCATGGCGACCGCGAAGGCTCAGCAGCGCGGCTAGGGCGAGTCCGATGATTCCTACGGTGATCATGAGCGGTCGCGAGCGTTGCGCGCCTTCAGACGTCTCGCGTTGACCCTTCGACGAATCCGTCGGTCGATCGCATCGGAGAAGACCGCCGCAAACGGGACAGGCGAGTTTTCCGCCGGCGCCGCCTGATAATAGTCGAGCGCCGCAGCTCGAGCAGACGATGTTATCGCTCATACCTCGTCGATCCTTTCTCCACGCGGCCGGTTTGGATTCCAACCGTCCCCTTCGGGACGCTTATTCGCGTCGCTCGTTGGTTTCGTCCGAAGGAATGAAGCGAAGCGAGATGGAGTTGACACAGTGCCGGATATTCCGGGGGGTCAGGGATTCGCCTTCGAAGACATGGCCGAGGTGACCGCCGCAGTTGCCGCACGTGATTTCCGTCCGGCGACCATCCGCGTCGAGGTTTCGATGAACGGCGCCAGCGATCTCATCATCGAACGAGGGCCAGCCGCAGTGAGACCGGAACTTATCATTGGATCGATAGAGCGCAGCGCCGCAGCGCCTGCAGGTATAAACGCCAGGCGCGAAATGCTCATCATACTCGCCCGTGAAGGGCCGCTCAGTGCCCTTGTGGACAATGACGCGCTCCTCCTCAGGAGTGAGCGCCTGGTAAACGGGATCATTCGCCATCAAAACCTCCTTTACGAGCAGGTACGAGGCACGAAGTACCGAGCGCCTCTTGACTCGTCCCCCATCCTTCATTCCCCGTCCTTCGCCCTTCGTCCTTCGTCACTTCCTCACTCCCCGAACAGCGCCGCGACATTTTGGGGTGCGAGCGTGAGATGAACCGCGGGATGACCGTTTTCAATTCTAATTGGATAGCGGCGTCCGGTGAGACGATCGGTGAAACCAGTGGGGAGCCGGCCCGGCAGATCCCGCGATGAAAAAGTAAGAATGACGTCGTGGACCGTGCTGGCGTTATTGAAGACGCTAAAGGCCATTTTCGCGCCGCTCCCGAATCGCTCTACCCAGAGATTGGGATTGCCGGTACGCGCCCCGGTGATGGGATCCCATCCGGCTTCGGCCAGATCCCGGATGACCGGAATGTACTTTCGAAACAGGTTCCGGTCCCGGTTGTACCATTTCGGGTTGCCCCAGTATGGATTGTCAGCCGCGTTATGTGAGAACATGCTCGGGAAGATTCCATAAAAAAGAGAGCGCTGGAAATACTTCTCGACCATAGCATGGTTAAACTGATCGAAGTCAACATTCATCAGCAGGAGATAAGGCTTCTGGTAACAGATGAGCCGGCGGTAGAGCATTATGTCATCCGCCTCCGGATGGTACTTGCCGTTGATAATCCACTGCGTCTCGGTTCCCATCACGTCGAGCAGGGGCGCAAACCAGAAGAAGCGCCAAGGCGTGGCGTTGGCGAACATGAGCTTGCCGCGGTGATGCACGGCGGCCGCCATCCAGCGGGTGAACTCAAAAGTGGAGACGGCCTGCAAGATGCACGGCTTCTCGGTCTCCGTGTCGAATGTGAGCGATTCGGTTTCGTAGGGGAACTGCCGCCTTCGATAATTCTTGAGATCGCCCCAACCTTCCAACGAGTCTAGATACTCGCCGTCCTGCGTCCCATGCAAAGTTGAGTCGTAAAGCGAATGCTCAATCTTCGCCGTCCATGCGACGTGCGCGCGATTGGGGTTGTCGGGCGTATCGGGGATACGAGGATTGCAATTGTCGATGAAGAGGGCGCCGTGCGCCCATGGCGCATCCACAATGTTGACGTGATAGAGACCATCATCGGTGAAGTCACCGGAGATCTTCGTGGCCCGGGCGTACTCTCTGGTATCGGCGCTGCCAATAGCCCCGGTGGCGTACCGGTTCATGTAATCGATCGCCACCTTGTAATCTCGCTTAACGCCGGGCGGAATCGTCATCCACCACGACATCGGCTCGGTATAGCGGAAGGTCGCGACCCCGTGCGCGTCATCCCAGGCGGTCTCAGCATTCCCTTCCTTGAAACCAAAGCCGAAGTCATCGGGATGTTCAACCTGTGAGATCGGGCTGAACGGCATCCAGATGCCCTGCCGTTTGACACGTTTCTGAAAGAAAGCCGGAAAGCTGTTGTAGTAGTGCTGCGCGGCGGCGCGAAGCCCCCACTGCGGCTCTTCAGCGGTAATGGCGAACTGAAACGTGGCCGGCGGCCCGCCCCTCACAATCCCGAAATCAAACGCCACGTAATACTGACCGGCGCCGGCGTCGTACACGATCCGGGCGACACGGGGCGAATTCATCGGCAGGTTATAGGAGAGCCCAATTCGTTTGGAAGCGAGACAAGAAAAGGGAATGCGGCTGATCTGCCCGCTGGTTCCTGCGCCTATCCCGACCGTGCTGGCGTAGACGCCGCCCGGTTTTGTCGGACGGCTCACTCTCAGGGTATCCCACCACTTGAGGCCATTTGGTGGGAGGGGAAGCGCGTAATAAAGGGTGATGGAGCGGTCTCTTGCCGAAGTGTCGATCACTTGCCCGGAGATTTCGACCCGGTCGCCGCGGTCACGATAATTCGCGCGCAATTTGAGCTGCAGCGGTAGGATGGCGCCATCCTGAGAGAAGGCGCGGACGGAGGATGGAGTACGGAGGATGGAGGACGGTGAGTGTGTGAATGTGTGAGTGTGTGAGTGTGTGCGATGGGGGACGGAGGACGAAGGCGCGGGGCGCGAGGCGCGGGGCGCGCGGGGCATTTTTGAAAGCGGCGCTCGGAATCCGTAAAAGTCGGAGTCGGCGGCGGCGTCGCGCAGAAAGAAGCCGCCGGCGTCCCGGGCCGCTTCCGGAACTTCGACCCGGCTTCCCCTGTATTCCCAGCCATACGGGAGGCCATCGCGCTCGCCCAACTGGAGCCGGAAGCTGCGTCCAATAGAAATCGTGGGTTCGGCCGTCGGGATGATGGGAATCCGTCCCGCCTTCACGGGAACACCATCAAAAAAGGCGGCGCCGGCGCTGGAAGAGAGCTGCGCCAGGGAGAAATCATCGAACCAGGCGGTTCCGGTATGGTTCCGGAAGAGAGCGTAAATGTTCACGCTCCGCACCGGTTTCGTGGGCACGACCAGCACCTGGCGGCGCTCCCACCCGTG